>NZ_JBVHMR010000010.1:0-22484 GCF_055558375.1 Streptomyces sp. NPDC025793
GACTCAATTTGCTCGACCGTCAGCACATCAGCACACAGTCACATCAACGACAGGCGACGTTGATCGTCACCCCAGATGCGGTTGCAGTACTAGGCCGTGAAGTAGTCCGCCAGCACCGGCCCCAGCACCTCCGGCTCCACCATGTGGGTCTGCCCTTCCAAGACCCGGTGGGAGCCCTGGGGCACGGTGTCGGCGACCGCGAGGGACGCCTCGCGCATCCACGCAGGACTCGCCCCGCCCGCGACGGACAGCACGGGCACGGAGATCGCGGCGAGCTCCTCCCGGGGGAGCAGCCCGTCGCCCATGACCGTGTCGTCGTACGCGAGACTCGGGGCGACGGCCTCCATGCCGGCCCACATCGGCGAGTCGCGGGCGCCCCGGATCATCTCCTCGCCGAGGCCCGTCAGCCGCAGGAACAGCTCCACCGCGTCGCCGCGCCGGCCGGCCGCGAGCGCCTCGGTCAGGGCCCGCTTGTACGCGGCCTCCCGCTCGGCCCCGCCCTGGAGGAAGTCGGCGTACGGCACCTCGTACACGGCCACCCGGCGCACCGGCAGCCCGCTCGCCGCCGCCCGCAGCACCAGCGCGCCGCCCGAGGAGACCCCGAACAGCGCGGCGTCCCCGCCGACCGCGTCGATCAGCGCGGCCAGGTCCTCGACCTCGCGCGCGACCGCGTACGGCGCCGTGTCGTCGCTCGCCCCGCGGCCCCGGCGGTCGTAGACGACGGCCGTACAGCGGTCCGCGAGCCGCGCGGCCAGGGGCGCCACGGTGCCCCCGGTGGACATCGCGCCGCACACCAGGATCACCACGGGCCCCTGGCCGGTCACTTCGTACGCGAGGGCGGTGCCGTCGCGTGACGTGGTCTTCTTGTCCATGCCGGTGCAGACTGCCGCACCGGCCGGTACTCATCGCTCACGACACGTCGGTGCCGCGCAGATCATGACACTTCGGGCTCGTAGAAGCAGTAGTGGTCCTTGATGCCCGCCACCTCCGGCTTCGGGTCCGGGTATGCCCAGACCAGGTCCGGCGCGTCCGCCAGGGACCAGTAGGACGCCGTGCCCTTGAAGGGGCAGACGGTGTGGGTGTCGGAGGGCGTCAGCAGGTCGAGGCGTACGTCCTCGGCGGGGATGTAGTACCGCGGGGGACAGCCCGTCTCGCGCAGCACCAGGGGTCGGTCGGTCTCCGCGAGCACCAGGTCTCCGTGCACCACGCGCACGTGCCGCTCGCCCTGCTCGATGGTGATGGTGTGTCCTTCGGCCATATCAGGGAAGCACCGCCGGGCGCCCGGTTCTTCCCGGGCACGGCCCGCGATCGGCCCGCGTACGGTGGGGCCATGAACATCTGTGTCTTCCTGTCCGCCGCCGACCTCGACGAGCGTTACACGCGCCCCGCGCGCGAGTTCGCGGAACTGCTCGGCAGGGCCGGTCACACGCTGGTCTGGGGCGGTTCCAACGTCGGCCTGATGAAGGTCGTCGCCGACGGTGTGCAGGAGGCGGGCGGCAGGCTGCTGGGCGTCTCCGTGGAGTTCCTCGCGAACAAGGCGCGCCCCGGCGCCGACGAGATGGTCATCGCCCCCGACCTCGCCGAGCGCAAGCGGCTGCTGCTGGAGAAGGCCGACGCCGTGGTGATCATGGTGGGCGGCACCGGCACGTTGGACGAGGCCACCGAGATCCTGGAACTGAAGAAGCACGGGCGCACCGACAAGCCGGTCGTCCTGCTGAACACCGCGGGCTTCTACGACGGCCTGGAGACGCAGTTCCGCCGCATGGAGGCCGAGGGCTTCCTGCCGCGCCCGCTGGCCGAGCTGATGTTCTTCGCCGCCGAGCCGGCCGCCGCGCTGGCCCACCTGGAGTCCGCGACATGAGGCACCGCCGCGGGGGCGGGCGGCCGCTGATGCGAGCATGGCGGGCATGGCTACACATGTGATCACCGGCGCCGGTTCCGGCATCGGCGCCGCCGTCGCCCGCCGTCTGCACGCGCGCGGGGACGAACTCGTCCTCCACGCGCGCGACGCGGGCCGCGCGAAGGAGCTGGCGGCGCAGTTCCCCGGCGCCCGCACGCTGGTCGGCGACCTCGCCGACCCGGACCGCCTCTCCTGGGCCTTCTCGCACCAGACCCTCCCCGACCGCGTGGACTGCCTCGTGCACGTCGCCGGGGTCGTCGACCTCGGCGGGGTCGGCGAGCTGACCCCCAAGTCCTGGCACCACCAGCTCAACGTCAACCTGATCGCGCCCGCCGAGCTGACCCGGCACTTCCTGCCCCAGCTGCGGGCCGCCCGCGGCCAAGTGCTCTTCGTCAACTCCGGCGCCGGCCTGAGCGCCCACGCCAACTGGTCCGCGTACGCCGCCTCGAAGCACGGTCTGAAGGCCCTGGCGGACTCCCTGCGCCACGAGGAGCACGCGAACGGCGTCCGCGTCACCTCGGTCTACCCCGGGCGCACGGCGAGCCCCATGCAGGCGAAGGTGCACCAGCAGGAGGGCAAGGACTACGACGCCGGGCAGTGGATCGACCCCGAGTCGGTCGCGACGACGATCCTGATGGCCCTGGACCTGCCGAGGGACGCGGAGGTCAACGACCTGACGGTACGGCCGGGGCGCTGACCTCGACGGTCCGGGGCGCGCAGCTCCCCGCCGCGGCCACGGCATACCCTGCCGAGGTGAGTGAGAACACCCAGTTCAGGTTCCCCGCGGCCACCGGCGTCGGATCCATGCCCGGTGGGGACGCCAGGGAAGCGGCCAAGACGGTCACCGGCAGCTTCGAGGACTTTCCGCACCTCGCCGAACTGCCCGCGCGCGGGCCGGGCGCCGACATGATCGGCCGCAGTGCCGGCCTGCTGGTCGAGTTGTACGCGCGCGTGGAGCCCAGCGGCTGGCGGATCGGCGACCGGCCGGGCCGGGACACCAAGCGTGCCCGGTCCTGGCTGGGCGAGGACCTGGACGCCCTGGAGGAGTTCACCCAGGGCTACGAGGGCGACCTCAAGGTGCAGGCCGTCGGCCCCTGGACGCTCGCCGCCGCCCTGGAGCTGAAGAACGGCGAGTCCGCCCTCTCCGACCCCGGCGCCTGCCGCGACCTCGCCGCCTCCCTCGCCGAGGGGCTGCGGCTCCACCTCGCCGAGGTACGGCGCCGTGTCCCCGGCGCCCGCCTCGTCCTCCAGCTCGACGAGCCCACGCTCACCGCCGTCCTGCGCGGCCAGGTGCGTACCGCCAGCGGCTACCGCACCCACCGCGCCGTGGACCGCCAGGTCGTCGAGGCCACCCTCCGGGACGTCATCGCCGTACACGGCGGCGGCCCCGTCGCCGTCCACTCCTGCGCCCCCGACGTGCCGTTCGCCCTGCTGCGGCGGGCCGGCGCGCACGCCGTCTCCTTCGATTTCTCGCTGCTCACCGAGCGTGACGACGACGCGATCGGCGAGGCCGTCGAGGGCGGCACGCGGCTGTTCGCCGGTGTCGTGCCGGGCACGGACGGCCCATTGTCAGACCCTGCCGGTAGCGTCATGGGTGTCAGGACGCTGTGGCGCAGGCTGGGGCTGCATCCGGGGCTGCTCGCGCAGGCCGTCACGGTGACCCCGGCGTGCGGTCTGGCGGGCGCCTCCCCGGCGTACGCACGCCAGGCCCTCGCCCACTGCGTCCGGGCGGCGAGATCCCTCGCGGACAACCCAGAGTAACGGGAGGACAACACGGTGGCCGGCGACAAGCAGCAGGCGGAGACGGCAGTGCCCGCCGAGGCACGGGACAAGCACGCGCAGCTCGCTGAGCAGATCGAGGAGCACCGCTTCCGGTACTACGTGAAGGACGCTCCCGTCGTCAGCGACGCCGAGTTCGACAAGCTCCTGAAGACTCTGGAGGCCCTGGAGGAGCGGTATCCGGAGCTGCGCACCCCGGACTCGCCCACCCAGAAGGTCGCGGGGTCGTACGAGACGGAGTTCACCGCGGTCGAGCACCGCCAGCGCATGCTCTCCCTCGACAACACCTTCAACGACGAGGAGTTGGCCGCCTGGGCCGACCGCGTCGCGCGCGAACTCGGCGACCAGGAGTACCACTTCCTGTGCGAGCTGAAGGTCGACGGCCTCGCGGTCAACCTCACCTACGAGCACGGCCGCCTCACGCGCGCGGCGACCCGCGGCGACGGCCGTACCGGCGAGGACATCACGCCCAACGTCCGTACGATCACCGAGATCCCGGACCGGCTGCACGGCGACGAGGCCCCGGACCTGGTGGAGATCCGCGGCGAGGTCTACTTCCCGATGGAGAAGTTCCTGGAGCTGAACGAACGCCTGGTCGCCGCCGGTGACAAGCCGTTCGCCAACCCCCGCAACGCCGCCGCCGGTTCGCTGCGCCAGAAGGACCCGCGCGTCACCGCCACCCGCCCGCTGCACATGGTCGTCCACGGCATCGGCGCCCTGGAGGGCTTCACGGGCATGACCCGGCTGTCCCAGGCGTACGACCTGCTGAAGACCTGGGGCCTGCCCACCTCGCCGCACAACCGGGTGGTCGACGACCTCGACGGCGTACGGCAGTTCATCGCCCACTACGACGGCGAGAACCGCCACTCGGTGGAGCACGAGATCGACGGCGCCGTCGTCAAGCTGGACGAGATCCGCCTCCAGGGCCGACTCGGCTCCACCGCGCGGGCCCCGCGCTGGGCGATCGCGTACAAGTACGCGCCGGAAGAGGTCAACACCAAGCTCATCGACATCAAGGTGGGTGTCGGCCGCACCGGCCGCGTCACGCCGTACGCCCAGGTGGAGCCGGTCACGGTCGCGGGCAGCGAGGTCGAGTTCGCCACCCTGCACAACCAGGAGGTCGTCAAGGCCAAGGGCGTCCTCATCGGCGACACGGTCGTCATCCGCAAGGCCGGTGACGTCATCCCGGAGATCCTCGGCCCGGTGGTCGACCTGCGGGACGGCGGCGAGCGGGAGTTCGTGATGCCGGCCGAGTGCCCGGAGTGCGGCACGCCGCTGCGGCCCATGAAGGAGGGCGACATCGACCTCCGCTGCCCCAACGCCCGTACGTGCCCGGCCCAGTTGCGCGAGCGCGTGACCTACCTCGCGGGCCGCGAGTGCCTGGACATCGAGGGCTTCGGCGCGGTGGCCGCCGCCGCGCTCACCCGCCCGCTGGAGCCGGCCGACCCGCCGCTGGTGGACGAGGGCGACGTGTTCGACCTGACGGTGGACAAGCTGCTGCCCATCAAGGCCTACGTCCTCGACCCCGACAGCGGTCTGCCCAAGCGTGACCCCAAGACGGGCGAGGAGAAGGTCGTCACCGTCTTCGCTAACCAGAAGGGCGAGCCGAAGAAGAACACCCTCGCACTGCTGGAGAACATCGAGGCGGCCAAGCAGCGCCCGCTGGCGAGATTCCTCAACGGACTGTCCATCCGGCACGTCGGACCGGTGGCCGCGCAGGCCCTCGCCCGCGAGTTCCGCTCCATCGACCGTATCGAACAGGCCAGCGAGGAGGAGCTGGCGGCCACCGACGGCGTCGGCCCGATCATCGCGACCGCGCTCAAGGAATGGTTCGCCGAGGAGTGGCACCGGGAGATCGTCCGCAAGTGGAAGGCCGCCGGAGTCCCGCTGGAGGACCAGTCCACCGGCGAGGATGAGGGGCCGCGCCCGCTGGAGGGGCTCACCGTCGTCGTCACCGGCACGCTGGAGAACTTCACCCGGGACGGCGCCAAGGACGCGCTCCAGAGCCGGGGCGCGAAAGTGACCGGATCCGTATCGAAGAAGACGTCGTTCGTCGTTGTGGGTGACAATCCCGGCTCGAAGTACGACAAGGCCATGCAATTGAAGGTTCCGGTCCTGAACGAGGACGGTTTCGCCGTCCTCTTGGAGCAGGGCCCGGACGCCGCGGCCGAAGTCGCGCTTCCGACCGAGGAGTAGCGGTTGAAGGCCACCCGATCGGCGCATATCAGATGCATACGGGTGGCCTGGGCGCATTCGGGCAACCGTCGACGACCGGTGCCCGTGGAAGCCTTCAGCGGCCTACTGTTGAGGTGTGCGCCTGCCGTGCCCAGCTGCGGTCGGGGCATTCCCGTGCGCTCCCAAGGCGCGGGGAACGTTTCTTCAACGCGGAGCCGCTGATGGGTGTCGGACATCGGGCCGCGTGGCGTGGGCACCGCCGGGTGTGAGAGGGACGGGAATGGAACCGACCGAGAGCGTCGCCCCGGACTCACGGCTGCGTCTGCGCCGTCGCGCGGGTGCCTGGCGGGGGACCCGGTGGGCGGTACGGGCGGACGGGCGTGCGGCGGGCCGGGTCCGCCGGGCCGGTCCGGGCGCCGTCGCCGAGGCCCGTCCGCCGATACCCGTGACAGCCGTCGAACCGGCCCGCGGCCTGACCGGGCCGGGCGGGACCGGGACGGGAACCGACGCCGGCCCGGCCCGGCGCCTGCCCTGGCCCGCCCTGCCCGCGGCCCTCGTGGCCGGCGGCGCCCTCGTCCTGGCCGCCGGCTTCTACCGCGCCTTCGCCGGTCACCACGCCCTCTTCCCGGGCGGCACCGTCGGCTGGTCGCTGGCCCTGCTCACCGGCGTCATCGTCGGCCACCTCGTCATGCTGGGCCGCGCCCGCTGGTGGGGCGGCACCGGCTCCGGCGCCGCCCTCACCCTCGCCGTCCTGCTGCTCTACGGCTGGGTGCCCGCCGGGATGGTCAGCCTCACCGTCGTCGTCCTGGTCGGCATCGCCCGCCGCCACCGCTGGCGTCAGGGCGTCCTGCACGGCGCGGTGGACCTCCTCGGCATCGGTGCCGGCGCGCTGCTCCTCGGCGCGTTCGGCCGGGTCCCGAGCGTCGAGACTCCCTGGCGGCCGGAGAGCTGGAGCATCCCCACCGCGCCGGAGGTCGTCCTCGTCGCCGGTGTCTACCTCGCGGTCAGCCGCGGCCTGTTGTGGTACCTGCACGCTCCGCGCGACGGCAAGGTGCCCACCGTCGACCGGGCGTCCCTGGTCCGACAGGGCCTGCTCGCCGTCGCGCTGCTCGGCATCGCGCCCCTGCTGTGTGTCGTCGCCGCCGCCCAGCCGATCCTGCTGCCGCTGTTCGCGATCCCGCTCATCGCCCTCGACTCCACCCTGTGGATGGCCCGCGCGCGGGCCGAGGAGCAGCTGCGCGACCCGCTGACCGGGCTGCCCAACCGGCAGTGGCTGCTGGAGCGGATCTGGACCGCGCTCGACGACGCCGAACGCATCGGCGCCCGCTCCGCCCTCATGCTGATCGACCTCGACCGCTTCCGGTCGGTCAACGACACCCTCGGTCATCTCGCCGGTGACCGGCTGCTGCTCCAGATAGCCGACCGGCTGCGGCTCGCCCTGCCGCGCGGAGCGGAGGCCGCGCGGCTCGGCGGCGACGAGTTCGCGGTCTTACTGCCCGTCGCCGACTCCACCACGTCGGCCACCCGTGTCGCCCGCGCCCTGGTCGCCGCCCTCAGCTCCCCGCTCGACCTCGACGGCCTCACCCTCGTCCTGGAGGCCAGCGCGGGCGTCGCCGTCTTCCCCGACCACGCCCTGGACGCCGAGGGACTGCTGCGCCGCGCGGACGTGGCGATGTACCAGGCGAAGCGCGACCGTACGGGCGTCGAGGTCTACGAGTCCAAGCGGGACTCCAACACTCCCGACCGCCTCGGCCTGCTGGGCGATCTGCGCCGGGCGCTGGACGCGCACGAGGTGCAGCTGCACTACCAGCCCAAGGTCCGCTTCGACGGCCAGGTCGCCGGCCTGGAGGCGCTGGTGCGCTGGGTTCACCCGGAGCGCGGGAAGGTGCCGCCGGACGAGTTCATAGCGATCGCCGAGTCCTCCGGGCTGATGCCCCATCTGACGGAGTACGTGCTGGAGACCGCGCTCGGGCAGGTCGCCCGCTGGCGGGCGCAGGGGCTGCGGGTGCCGGTGGCCGTGAACGTCTCCCCGCGCGACGTGCACACGCCCGGCTTCGCCGGCTCGGTCGCGGCGCGGCTGGCCCGGCACGGGGTCCCCGCGGTAGCGCTCCAGCTGGAGATCACCGAGCACGTCCTGCTGGAGGACCCGCAGCGCGCCGCCGACACCCTCGCCGGGCTCACCGGGCACGGCGTGAAGATGTCGCTGGACGACTTCGGCACCGGGTACTCGTCGCTGGTGCATCTGCGGCGGCTGCCGGTGAGCGAGCTGAAGATCGACCGCTCCTTCGTGGCCCGGCTGGCCGTCGACACCGAGGACGCGGAGATCGTGCGCTGCACGGTCGACCTGGCGCATTCGCTGGGGCTGCTCGTCGTCGCCGAGGGCGTGGAGGACGACGAGACCTGGGAGCGGCTGCGGGACCTGGGGTGCGACGCGGTGCAGGGCTGGCTGGTCGCCGCCGCGATGCCGCCGGAGGAGACCACGGCGTGGCTGCTGGCGCGGGGGTCGCGGGGATGGCAGCGGCCGCGTGCGGCACTCCCCAGCGCCGAGTGACCTCCCCGCCCGGCGCCGCCACGGCGCGCTGGAGTGGCTGACCAGGGGCCGCGCCGGCCGATCTGTCGGTGATCGTCCTGCGCGACGGCGGCACGAAAGCCGTCGCGTCCGGGATCCACTTCGCCCCCGAGGTCGTTGTACTGATCAGTGCCGGACTGCTCTTCGCGGTCCGGCCCCGTACCGGCCGACTCCACACAGCCGACTCCACACAAGGGGGATGTGCGATGTCTCTGTTCGTGCCCAGGTTCGACGACACCGTGGTGGTCCGGGACGCCGGGGCCGAAGTCGTCGGTCAGGCGCCCACCGGCGTCAAGCTGCTCGCCGACAGCAGTGCCAGCGGCGGCGCGCTGTCCACGGTCCGGGTCACCCTCGCCGAGGGGGCCGACGGCGCCAGACCGCATGTGCACCACAACTCCGCCGAGATGTTCTTCCTGCTCGACGGCGCCGCCGAGTTCCTCTCCGGGGACGACGTGGTCACCGCCGGGCCCGGGGACCTGATCATCGTCCCGCCGGACCGGCCGCACGCCTTCGCCGCGGCCCCCGGCAGCCCGGCCGACATCCTGATCGTGATCGCGCCCGGCGTCGAGCGCTTCGAGTACTTCCGCCACCTCCAGCGCATCCGCCTCGGCGAGGTCACCCCGGAGAGCCTGCTGGAGGTCCAGGAGTTGTACGACAACCACTTCCTGAGGAGCGACGCCTGGGACGGCCGGCACCGCTGACGACACCGCTGACGCCCGCAGCCCGGGAAACCGTTTCACGGGCACCGGGCCCCGCCCCATAGGATTGGGGACTGGCGTCACATTCCCGCCTGCCGCGCGACGCCTGGCACGCACGCTCGCTGCGTTGCCGAATCGCCCACGTGGCTCCGCCACGAGGGCGCTCCGGCGCCTTGCGATCGCACGCGCCAGACGCCGCGCGACCCGCCCTTCGGACGGACGGCGGAAAGGTGACGTCAGCCCCCAGCCCCAAACCACACACACTCACCCCAGAGGATCGCTGCATGCCTGGCATCACGCGCGAGGAGGTCGCCCACCTCGCCCGGCTGGCGCGTCTGGAGCTGAAGCCCGAAGAACTCGACCACTTCGCGGGACAGCTGGACGACATCATCGGCGCGGTGGCCCGCGTCAGCGAGGTCGCCGACCAAGACGTACCGCCGACCTCGCACCCGCTCCCGCTGACGAACGTCATGCGCGCGGACGAGGTCCGTCCCTCGCTCACCCCCGAGCAGGCGCTCTCCGGCGCCCCGGCCCAGGAGCAGCAGCGTTTCAAGGTGCCGCAGATCCTGGGGGAGGAGTGACCGACATGACGGACAGCACCATCATCAAGCTCACGGCCGCGCAGATCGCCGAGAAGATCGCCTCCGGCGAGCTCACGGCCGTCGAGGTCACCGAGGCCCACCTCGCCCGCATCGAGGCCGTCGACGAGAAGGTGCACGCCTTCCTGCACGTCGACCGCGAGGGCGCCCTCGCCCAGGCCCGCGCCGTGGACGAGAAGCGGGCCCGCGGCGAGAAGCTCGGCCCGCTGGCCGGCGTCCCGCTCGCGCTCAAGGACATCTTCACCACCGAGGGCGTGCCCACGACCGTCGGTTCGAAGATCCTGGAGGGCTGGATCCCGCCGTACGACGCGACGCTCACCAAGCGGCTCAAGGCCGCCGACGTCGTCATCCTCGGCAAGACCAACATGGACGAGTTCGCCATGGGGTCGTCCACCGAGAACAGCGCCTACGGCCCGACCGGCAACCCCTGGGACCTGACCAAGATCCCCGGCGGCTCCGGCGGCGGTTCCTCCGCCGCCCTCGCCTCCTTCGAGGCTCCGCTCGCCATCGGCACCGACACCGGCGGCTCCATCCGCCAGCCGGCCGCCGTCACCGGCACGGTCGGTGTGAAGCCGACGTACGGCGCGGTGTCGCGGTTCGGCATGGTGGCGTTCTCGTCCTCCCTCGACCAGGGCGGACCCTGCGCCCGTACGGTCCTGGACGCGGCCCTGCTGCACGAGGTCATCGCCGGGCACGACCCGCTCGACTCCACCTCCATCGACGCCCCGGTCCCGGCCGTCGTCGAGGCCGCCCGCAGCGGCTCGGTGCGGGGCATGCGCGTCGGCGTGGTCAAGCAGTTCCGCGGCGAGGGCTACCAGGCCGGTGTCATCCAGCGCTTCGACGAGTCCGTCGAGCTGCTGAAGGAGCTGGGTGCCGAGATCGTCGAGCTGGACTGCCCGTCCTTCGACCTGGCCCTGTCGGCGTACTACTTGATCGCGCCCTCCGAGTGCTCCTCCAACCTCGCCCGCTTCGACGGCCTGCGCTACGGCCTGCGCACCGGCGACGACGGCGGGCACTCGGCCGAGGAGGTCACCTCCCTCACCCGTGAGGCGGGCTTCGGCCCCGAGGTCAAGCGCCGCATCATGCTCGGCACGTACGCCCTCAGCTCCGGCTACTACGACGCGTACTACGGCTCCGCCCAGAAGGTCCGCACGCTCATCACGCGGGACTTCGAGAAGGCCTTCGAGCAGGTGGACGTGATCGTGTCCCCCACGACGCCCACCACCGCCTTCGCGATCGGCGAGCGCGCCGACGACCCGATGGCGATGTATCTCGCGGACCTGTGCACCATCCCGACCAACCTGGCGGGCAACGCGGCCATGTCCCTGCCCTGCGGCCTCGCCCCGGAGGACAACCTCCCGGTGGGCCTGCAGATCATCGCCCCGGCGCTCCAGGACGACCGGCTGTACAAGGTGGGCGCCGCCGTCGAGGCCGCCTTCGTGGAAAAGTGGGGACACCCGCTGCTGGAGGAGGCTCCGTCGCTATGAGCAACGCACTGTCGAAGGCCAAGGGCTTCAAGAAGTCGAAGTCCGGCACGTACCTGTCCATGGGCACGACCGCGTTCGGCGCGATCGGTGTGGCCAAGCAGATCAAGAAGGCCCGCGCCGAGCACGACACGCTGCGCCTGATCGACGCCACCGTGTCCGCCGTCGCGATCGTCACCGGCCTCGCCATCCTCTACCGCGAGCTGAAGCGGCTGGGCGACGACGACGTCCTGCTGGGCTGAGAGGGAAGTTTTCACCGTGACCACCACGACCGACCTGGTGTCGTACGAGGACGCGCTGGCGTCGTACGACCCCGTCATGGGCCTTGAGGTCCATGTCGAACTCGGCACCAGGACCAAGATGTTCTGCGGCTGTTCGACCGAGCTGGGCGCCGAGCCCAACTCGCAGACCTGCCCGACCTGCCTCGGCCTGCCCGGCGCGCTCCCGGTCGTCAACGCGACCGGCGTCGAGTCCGCCATCAAGATCGGCCTCGCGCTGAACTGCGAGATCGCGCAGTGGTGCCGCTTCGCCCGGAAGAACTACTTCTATCCGGACATGCCGAAGAACTTCCAGACCTCCCAGTACGACGAGCCGATCGCCTTCAACGGCTACCTCGACGTGCAGCTGGAGGACGGCGAGTCCTTCCGCGTGGAGATCGAGCGCGCGCACATGGAGGAGGACACCGGCAAGTCCACGCACGTGGGCGGCGCGACCGGTCGTATCCACGGTGCCTCGCACTCGCTGCTGGACTACAACCGCGCGGGCATCCCGCTCATCGAGATCGTCACCAAGCCGATCGTGGGCGCCGGCGAGCGCGCCCCCGAGGTGGCGAAGGCGTACGTCCGTGAGCTGCGCGAGGTCATCCGTGCACTCGGCGTGTCCGAGGCCCGCATGGAGATGGGCCAGATGCGCTGCGACGTGAACCTGTCGCTGCGCCCGAACGGCACCGAGAAGTTCGGCACGCGCTCCGAGACGAAGAACGTCAACTCGCTGCGTTCCGTGGAGCGTGCGGCCCGCTTCGAGATCATGCGCCACGCGGCCGTGCTCTCCGGCGGCGGCACGATCGTCCAGGAGACCCGCCACTTCCACGAGGACACCGGGTCCACGACCTCGGGCCGCGTGAAGGAGGAGGCCGAGGACTACCGGTACTTCCCCGAGCCGGACCTGGTGCCGGTGGCCCCCTCCCGTGAGTGGGTCGAGGAGATCCGCGCCGCGCTGCCGGAGATGCCGCTGGCCCGCCGCACCCGGCTGCTCGCCGAGTGGGGCATCACGGCCACCGACATGCAGGCGATCCTCAACGCCGGTGCGCTGGACCCGATCGTCGCCACGATCGACGCCGGTGCCGACGCGGCCTCCGCCCGCAAGTGGTGGATGGGCGAACTGGCGCGCAGCGCCAACGAGACCGGCACGTCCCTGGACGAGCTGGCCATCACGCCGCAGCAGGTGGCCCGGGTCACCGAGCTCGTCGCGAAGGGCGACCTGAACGACAAGCTGGCCCGCCAGGTCATCGAGGGCGTACTCGCGGGCGAGGGCACCCCGGACGAGGTCGTCGACAAGCGCGGTCTGAAGATCGTCTCGGACGAGGGCGCGCTGACCGCCGCCGTCGAGGAGGCCATCGCCGGCAACCCGGGCGTCGCGGACAAGATCCGCGGCGGCAAGGTGGCCGCGGCCGGCGCCCTGGTCGGCGCCGTCATGAAGGCCACCCGGGGTCAGGCCGACGCGGCCCGCGTCAAGGAGCTGATCCTGGAGAAGCTGGGCGTCAGCGAGGGCTGAGCCCACGCTGTGTATGGCTGTGCGCGGCCCCGGAGGCATGTCCTCCGGGGCCGTTCGCATGCCTGCCGGGCGCAGGCACTACGCTCGCCCGCCATGAGCACACGTACCGATTCCGACACCGGACCCGCCATAACCGAGGCGGAGGACGAGGCGGACCACGTCGAAGACGCCCGCCGGGCCCGCTGGCTGGCCGTCGGCACCGCTGTGCTGCTGACCCTCGCCGGGCTCGCCGCCTCGCTGTTCAAGCTCACCGGCGCCGCCTCCGCCCGCGTTCCCGCCGCCTACGGCCTCGGGGCCGCCGTGTGCGCCCTCGCCGCCGCGCTCGGGGCCAGGGGCCGTACCCGCAGGGCGCTGTGGCTGATGATCGCCGGGACGATGGTCATGGCGCTGGGGGACCAGTCCGACTGAAGACCTCAGTAAGTGCCCGATAAAGCGACAGAGTTCGCGGGACTGTCTGTGACCTCCCTCCCAGTCGTGTGAAGAAGCCCACGAACACGGCAAAGGATCACATTCGCCTGCAAGAGTGTCTTGCGCTTGCTCATCCGTTCTTTGCGGGCTGTTCAGTTCATGGACGATTGTTCCCGGCCAAAGATCCACACATCGCGATTCTGGGAGCACGTCCGTGGCAGACCTCGCCCGTTGGTGTGTCCGGCACCGGTTGATCACCGTGCTGCTGTGGCTGCTCGCCTTCGGCGGGGTGAGCGCGGCCGCCGCCGTCGCCGGGACGTCCTACTCGAACGACTACGCGGTCCCGGGCACCGAGTCCGGCCGGGCGGAGCACCTGCTCAAACAGGGCTTTCCGGGGCTGGGCGGGGACAGCGACACCGTCGTGTGGCACACGGGCGGCGAGACCGTCCGCGCCGCCGGCGTCGAGCAGACCATGACCCGCACCCTCGACCGGATCGCCGCCCTGCCCGGCGTGGCCTCCGTGTCCGGCCCGTACGGCCCCCAGGGCGCCCACCGGATCAGCGCCGACGGCCGCACGGCCTACGCCACCGTCACCTTCACCCAGCCCTCCGAGGAGATCGGCAGGTCCGAGGCGCAGGCCGTGGTGAGCACCGCCAAGGCCGCCGCGCACGACGGGCTCCAGGTCGAGCTGGGCGGCGGCGCGATCGGGCTCACCGCGTCCCCGCGCGAGCACACCGCCGAACTGGTCGGCGTGCTCGTCGCCGCCGTCGTGCTGTTCCTCGCCTTCGGCTCGCTCGCCGCCTCGGCCCTGCCCATCGCCACCGCGCTGGTCGGCGTCGGCACCGCGTACTCCGGCATCGGGCTGCTCGGACACGCTCTGACCGTCGCCGACTTCGCGCCCATGCTCGCCATGCTGATCGGGCTCGGCGTCGGCATCGACTACGCGCTGTTCATCGTGACCAGACACCGGCGCGGTCTGAAACGCGGGCTGAGCGCCACCGAGGCCGCCGTGAACGCCGTGGCCACCACCGGACGGGCCGTCGTGTTCGCGGGTGCGACGGTGTGCATCGCCCTGCTGGGGATGCTGATCCTGCGCCTCGGCTTCCTCAACGGGGTCGCCGTCGCCGCCTCGTTGACGGTCGTGCTCACCGTCGCAGCCTCGGTCACGCTGCTGCCCGCCCTGCTGTCGTACATCGGTCCGCGCGCCCTCAGCCGCCGCGAGCGGCGCCGGCTCGCCGCGCACGGACCGCGCCCGGAGCTGCCCACGGGACTCGCCGCCCGCTGGTCGGCGCTGGTCGAACGCCACCCCAGACTGCTCGGCGCGCTCGCCGTCGCCGTCATCGCCGTCCTCGCCCTGCCGACCCTCTCACTGCACCTCGGCACCTCCGACCAGGGCAACGACCCGCGCACCTCCACCACCCGCAAGGCCTACGACCTGCTCGCCGAGGGCTTCGGACCGGGCGTGAACGGACCGCTCACCCTGGTGACCCGGGTCGACGGAGCCGCCGACAAGCTCGCCCTGGACAACCTCGACGACACCCTGCGCACCACCCCCGGCGTCGCCTCCGCCACCCCGGTCGCCTACGGCGCCGGCGGCGAGACCGCCTACCTCACGGTCGTCCCCGCCTCCGCGCCCCAGTCGCAGGACACCAGCGACCTCGTGGACCGGCTGCGGGAGCACGTCCTGCCCCGCGCGGAGGCCGGCACCTCCCTCGACGTCCAGGTCGGCGGAGTGACCGCCGGGTACGACGACTTCGCGGATGTGATCGTCGGCAAACTCCCGCTGTTCGTCGGCGCGGTCGTCGCACTCGGCTGCCTCCTGCTGCTGGTCGCCTTCCGCTCGCTCGGCATCCCGGCGAAGGCCGCCGTGATGAACATCGCCGCCGTGGCCGCCGCGTTCGGCATCGTCGTCGCCGTCTTCCAGTGGGGCTGGGGCAGCGAACTGCTCGGCCTCGGCCGGGCCGGGCCCATCGAGCCCTTCCTGCCCGTGATCATGGTCTCGGTCCTCTTCGGCCTCTCCATGGACTACCAGGTCTTCCTGGTCAGCCGGATGTACGAGGAGTGGCTGGAGACCGGCGACAACCGGCGCGCCGTCCGCGTGGGCCTCGCCGAGACCAGCCGGGTCATCAACTCCGCCGCGGTCATCATGATCTCGGTCTTCCTCGCCTTCGTGCTCAGCGGCGACCGGGTCATCGCCATGTTCGGCATCGCGCTGGCCTCCGCCGTCGCCCTCGACGCCTTCGTGCTGCGCACGCTGCTCGTGCCCGCCCTGATGCACCTGCTCGGCGCCGCCAACTGGTGGCTGCCCGCCTGGCTGGAGCGCCGCCTGCCGCGCATCAGCATCGAGCCGCCGGAGTGCCG
Source organism: Streptomyces sp. NPDC025793 (assembly GCF_055558375.1). Taxonomy (NCBI): domain Bacteria; kingdom Bacillati; phylum Actinomycetota; class Actinomycetes; order Kitasatosporales; family Streptomycetaceae; genus Streptomyces; species Streptomyces sp. NPDC025793. The sequence continues at coordinate 15,747 of NZ_JBVHMR010000010.1, forward strand.
CGGCGGACATGAGAGGCTCGGGGACGTCTCGATGGCACGGCTGGATGAGGAACAGGAACCCGATGTACGCGATATCCCTGGGCGATGACGGCGCCGAGCTGCGGCCGCTGGAGGTGTGGCACGCCGAGGAGGTCCTCGCCAACATCGACCGGGGGCGGGAGTTCATCGGCCGGCACGTCGGGCTGCCGGACGTGGTGTCCGACCTGGACGGCGCGCGTGCATGGCTGAAGGCGTACGCCGACAAGCGGGCCGCCGACGGCGGGAGTCTGCACGGCATCTGGCTGGACGGCACGCTGGTCGGCGGGCTGCTGTTCCGCGTGTGGGACACCCCGAGCGGCGTGTGCGAGGCCGGCTGCTGGCTGGAGCCGGCGGCGGCCGGGCGCGGACTGGTCACCCGGGGCCTGAGGGCGCTGCTGGACTGGGCGTTCGAGGAGCGCGGCATGTACCGCGTGGAGTGGCACGTCTCCTCGGCCAACGAGCCCAGCATCGGCGTGGCGCGGCGGCTCGGGATGACCCGTGAGGGCGTGCTCCGCGAGAACTACCCGCACCAGGGCGTGCGCACCAGCACCGAGATCTGGTCGGTGCTGGCCCCCGAGTGGCGCGCGGCACGCGCGCGTACCGGGCGGAACGATCATTAAGAAACCTCTCAGACAGCGTCCGTACGGTGCCGGGCATGGCAACGAAGACGAAGGAAGGCGCCGCGGCGCACAGTGACGCCGAGACCGCGGTGGAGGACGTGACCGCCGTCGAGGAGACCGCGCGGACGGGAACCGGCGACGAGCACCCGCAGCCCGAGGCGGACCGGGCGGCGAAGGAGGACCGGGAACCACAGGACGACGTCGAGCCGGAGGAGGACGCCGAGCCGGAGGCCGAGGTGCCCACGGGCGTCGGGCAGGGCGCCGGTGCCGTCGTCTCCGCCGCACTGGGCCTGGTCTCGCTCAGCGGCGGCTGGATCGGCACCGTGGCCGGGGCCCGCCAGCAGCTCGTCGGCCAGCTGCGGACCTCGTCCACGGCGACCGTCGCCAAGCAGATCAAGGCGGTCTACGGCGACGCCTGGCACAGCACCGCGATGTGGGCCGGAGTGTTCGCGCTGGCCGCGCTGCTCACCGGCGTGGTCGTGCTCGTCCGCCCCGCGTTCGGCGCCCCGGGCCGACCGCAGACGCCCTGGATCAGGTCGGTCGCCTGGGCGGGGGTCTCGCTCGGTGTCATCGGCCTGCTCCTGGCCGTCCTGAAGTACTCCGACGCACTGCTGGCCCTGCCCTCGGCGGGCTGAGAAACCGCAGGTCCCAGGGGCCTTAGGGAATCCCTGAGTACCTTACGGGCGCCCTGAGGCCCCTTACGCGTGCGTGCGGGCCGCGGGCGGGCACGAAGATGCGGAACTCTCCCGATGTGGCGCACCCCCCACGCGGACGAAGGTGGAGCCATCGCAGAACGCGAGGCACGACACCGACGCTCATCGAGCCTTCGACGCTCGCCGAGCCCGCACCGAGGGACACGTCATGATCGAGTTCGAGTACCACAAGATGCGCGCCGCCCAGCTGATCCGCACGGCCGAGGAGGAGCGCCTGGCCCGCTCCGTCGCGCGGGCCCGCCGCGCCGCCCGTCCCGCGGACCGGGCAGGCCACGACGGCACGGGTGCCGAGTCCCATACCGGGCGGGTCCGCCGGCACCGCCTCCCACGCACCGCGTGAACCCCGGGCCGACAGGCCGGGGCGGGACGGCGGAGGGCCGTACGGGGGTCGGCCGTCGTCCGTCCCGCCCCACAACTCACCCGGCCGGCGGTACGACCATCACACCGGACCTGTGGAAAACCGGTGACCCGCCACCCGGGCCTCGTGCGATGCTCGGGCCCGTGGAGACCAGGTCCGTCAGTCCCGTGTTCGTCGGCCGCGCCGACGAGCTGGACACGCTGAACGACGCGCTCGCCCGCGCCCGCGCCGGCGAGCCGCAGGCACTGCTGCTCGGCGGGGAGGCCGGGGTCGGCAAGACCCGCCTCGTCGAGGAGTTCGCCGCGGCCGCCGCGCGGCACGCGGTCGTCGCCGTCGGCGGCTGCGTCGAGATCGGCGCGGACGGGCTGCCGTTCGCCCCGTTCTCGACCGCGCTGCGCGCCCTGCGCGACGCCCTGCCCGAGCAGTTCGGCGCCGCCGCCTGCGGACAGGAGGAGGAGCTGGCCCGGCTCCTGCCCGACCTGGGCGAGGCCGGCGCCGGCCGGCACGACGAGCAGGGCATGGCCCGCCTGTTCGAGCTGACCGCCCGCCTGCTGGAGCGGGTCGCCGCCGACCAGCCGGTCGTGTTCGTCCTGGAGGACCTGCACTGGGCCGACGCCTCCACCCGCCACCTGCTCGCCTACCTCCTGCGCACCCTGCGCGCCGGCCGGCTCCTCGTCCTCGCCAGCTACCGCTCCGACGACATCCACCGCCGCCACCCGCTGCGCCCCCTGCTCGCCGAGCTGGACCGGCTGCGCACGGTCCGCCGGGTCGAGCTCGCCCGCTTCACACGCGAGGAGGTCGGCCGCCAGATCGCCGGCATCATCGCCGCCGAACCCGACCCCGACCAGGTCGACGACATCTTCGAACGCTCCGACGGCAACGCCTTCTTCGTCGAGGAACTCGCCGTCGCCGCCTGGGAGGGCTGCTGCACCGGCCTCACCGACTCCCTGCGCGATCTGCTCCTGGTCCGGGTCGAGGCGCTGTCCGAGCGCGCCCAGCGGGTCGCCCGGATCGTCGCCGAGGGCGGCTCCACCGTGGAGTACCGGCTGATCGCCGCCGTCGCCGGGCTCGCCGAGGACGATCTCATCGAGGCGCTGCGGGCCGCCGTCGGCATCAACATCCTCACGGTCACCGCGGCCGGTGACGGCTACCGCTTCCGCCACTCCCTGGTCCGCGAGGCCGTCGCCGACGACCTGCTGCCCGGCGAGCGCTCCCGGCTCAACCGCCGCTACGCCGAAGCCGTGGAGGCCGACCCGACGCTCGTCCCGGCCGACGCGCGCGTGATGCGCCTGGCCAGCTACTGGTACCACGCGCACGACGCCGCCAAGGCCCTGCCCGCCGTCCTGGCCGCCTCCGTGGTGGCCCGCCGCCGGCACGCCTACACCGAGCAACTGGGGCTGCTGGAGCGGGCGATGGAGCTGTGGGAGAGCGCCCCCGAGGACGTGCGCCGCGCCCTGCGCCCGATCGACTGCGCCGAGGTCTGCCCTCCCCCACTGCCCGAAGGGCATGGAGGGACCCCCGGCGGCTGCGACCCGGCCACCGCCCCGCTGCGCTACCTCGACCTGATGGCCGAGGCCGCCGTCGCGGGCCGCTTCGGCGGCGAGCGCGAACGCGCCCTGAAGATCACCAAGCGGGCGCTGCGCCTCCTGGACGAGGAGCCGGACCCCCTGCGCGCCGCCTGGTTCTGGATCCAGCGCTCCCGCCTGGTCCAGTCCCTGGCCCGCGGCGACGGCTGGCGGGAGCTGGCCACCGCCCAGGACCTGGTGCGCGGTCTGCCGCCCTCGGAGGTGCACGCCGAGGTGCTGGCCCTCGCCGCCAACTGGTCCATGCTGCACCGGCCCGGAGCCGAGGCCTTCGCCGCCGCCGAGCGGGCCGTGGAGTACGCGCGCATGGTGGGCGCCCGCGACACCGAACTGCACGCCCGCCTCACCCTGGCCGGCCTCCAGGTGGACGCCGGCGACTTCGAGACCGGCCTCGCGGAGATGCGACAGGTGCTGGCGGACACCGTCGCCGAGGGCGTGCGCCAGGTCGCGGGCCGCGCCTATGTGAACCTGCCGTCCGAGCTCCAGTCCGTCGGCCGCGACCGCGAGGCCGCCGAGCTGCTGCGCGAAGGCCTCGCCTACGCGCGCGCCCACGGGCTGCTGGACTCCGAGCCCTGGATGTGGTCCAACCTGTCCGAGTCGCTCTACGCGCTCGGCCAGTGGCCGCAGGCGGCCGAGGCCGCCGCGCACGCGGCCCGGGGCGGCCACAGCGCCCAGCCGCGCGGCTCGGGTGCCCTGCGCCTGGCCCATCTCGCGCTGGCCCGCGGCGACCTCGCCGAGTCCGCCCGGCACCTCGCCGCCGCCCGCGCCCACTACGGCACCCACGACCCCATGCCCCAGCACTCCCTGCCGCTGGCCCGTATCACCCTCGGCCTCGCCGCCGCGCAGGGCCGGGTCGCCGACGCCCGCACCGAGCTGCTCCGGGCCCTGGGCGCCGGATTCCCGCCCGGCACCCAGCGCTACGGCTGGCCCCTGCTGCTGGCCGCCGCCACTGCCGAGGCCGACACCCGCACCGTGCCCGCCGCCCGGCCCGGCCGCGAGGAGACCCTCGACCGGCTCCGCGAGACCGTCCGCGGACTCACCACGGGCGCCCCGCTCTGGCAGGCCTACGAGCAGTGGACCCGTGCCGAACTGCTGCGCGCGCAGGGCACGGACACCGCCGACGCCTGGTCGCCGGTCGTCACCGCCTTCGAGAGCCTGGACCGCCCCTACGACCTCGCCCGGGTCCGTCACCGGCTCGCCGGAGCCCTCCTCGCCGAAGCCGGCGGCGGGGACGACGAACGCGACCGCGCGGTGGAACTGCTCCGGCTGTCCGGCGCGGTCGCCGACCACCTGGGTGCCCGCCCCCTGGCCGACGCCGTCGCCCGTCTCGCCCAGCGCGCCCGCCTCACCCTGACCCGCGCCGCCCGCCAGGCCCCGGCCCCCGCCGACCCGGCCGCCGCCCTCGGCCTCACCACGCGCGAGCGGGACGTCCTGCGCCTGGTGTCGGCCGGCCGCACCAACCGCCAGATAGCCGAGGAGCTGTTCATCTCCCCGAAGACGGCGAGCGTCCACGTCTCCAACATCCTGGGCAAACTCGGCGTCTCGGGCCGGGGAGAGGCGGCGGCGCTGGCCCATCGGCTGGAACTGTTCCCGGCCGGGACCGCTCCTGCGCCATCGGCGGGCTGACTCGTACGCTGGAGAGAACCGGCGAGGGGGAGAAAGCGCCAAGAGGAGAGAGCACCAAGAGGAGAGAGCGGGGGAGAAGCCGTGTTCAACGCCTTCGAGGAACTGTTCGCGCCCGGCCGCAAGCACACCCGGGACGAGCAGAACCGCCTGGAGCTGACCCGCGAGGACGTCGGCGACGGCGATCCGGGGCGGGGGCCGATAGATCTGGCGTCCGGCAAGGTGGTCGTACGTCTGCCCGAGCCGCCGCCCGGAGAGGTGCCGCCCGGAGAGGTGCCGCCCGGAGACGTGCCGCCTGCCGAGGCGGAGACCGGGACCGAGGGCTAGCGACCGGCGGCCGGGTGCCCCCTCACCGCACCTGTGCCTCCAGTACCCGGTCGTCGCCCTTCTTCGGCGTGCCCCGGCCGTCCGTGTTGCTCGTCACCAGCCAGACCTTGCCGCCGCCCGCCGCGACGACCGTGCGCAGGCGGCCGTACGCGCCGGTGAGGAAGGCCTGCGGGGCGGCGGCCGCCGCCGTGCCCTTCAGCGGGATCCGCCACAGGCGCCGACCCTTCAGGCCCGCCATCCAGATCACGCCGTCGACGTAGGCGATGCCGCTGGGGGAGGCGTCGGCGGTGTGCCACTGGGCGAGCGGGTTCTGGAAGGCGGGGTCGGCGGACCTGCCCTCGGCGGTGGGCCAGCCGTAGTTTCCGCCGGGCTTGATCGCGTTCAGCTCGTCCCAGGTGTCCTGGCCGAACTCCGAGGCGAACAGCCGCTGCCGGTCGTCCCAGGCCAGGCCCTGCACGTTGCGGTGGCCGTAGGAGTACACCGGGGAGTCGGGGAAGGGGTTGCCCGGGGCCGGGTCGCCGTCCGGGGTGAGCCGGAGGATCTTGCCGCCCAGGGACTTCCGGTCCTGCGCCAGACCCCGCTCGCCGCTCTCGCCGGTGCCCGCGTAGAGCATGCCGTCCGGGCCGAAGGCGATCCGGCCGCCGTTGTGGACGGCACCCCTGGGGATGTCCTTGAACACCGTGTCGGGTGCGCCCAGTTGCTCGCCGGCCGGTTTCCGCTCGTCGTACCGGACACGGGCGATGCGGTTGTCCGAGGCGGTGGTGAAGTAGGCGTAGATCATGTGGTCCGAGGCGAAGCCGGGGGAGAGGGCGATGCCCAGCAGGCCGCCCTCGCCGCCCGCGGTGGCCCCGGAGACGGCGCCCAGCTCGGTCTTCTTCCCGGTCTTCGGGTCGATCCGGCTGATCGTCCCGTCGTCGCGGGAGGACACCAGCAGCCCGCCGTCGGGCAGCGCGGCAAGCCCCCACGGCGACCTCAGCCCCTCGGTCACGGTGCGCAGCACCTGCACCGAGCCCCTGGCCGGCGGCACCGGATCGGTGGCCGACGCGGAGGCGGAGGTGCCCGGCGCCGTGCGGCCCGGCTGCGCGGCGCCGTCGCCGGGGTACGGCGCACCACCGCCGGAGCACCCCGCGGTCAGCAGCAGGACGGCGGTCAACATGCCCGTCACGGCACGCTGTTGCACGATCGGGATCCCTCCGGACGGGGACGGGTTCGACACCCGCCAACCTCTCACATCCGCCGACTGCCCGGCTCCCGTGCGACTGTCCTGCGGACCGCCCGGGGGAGGGGTGCTCGGGCCGGGGGTTCACCGTGGCGCCGTGCGTCGGCCCGTGAGCTGCTGGGGGGTGGTCGCTCGGCCGCCCGGGTTCACCGCGGCGTGTGCGACTGTCCTGCGGGCTGCTCGGGGGAGGGGTGCTCGGGCCGGGGGTTCACCGTGGCGCCGTGCGTCGGCCCGTGAGCTGCTGGGGGGTGGTCGCTCGGCCGCCCGGGTTCACCGT
>NZ_JBVHMR010000010.1:22581-287326 GCF_055558375.1 Streptomyces sp. NPDC025793
CTCGGGCCGGGGGTTCACCGTGGCGCCGTGCGTCGGCCCGTGAGCTGCTGGGGGGTGGTCGCTCGGCCGCCCGGGTTCACCGTGGCGCGTGCGCCTGTCCTGCGGGCTGCTCGGGCCGGGGGTTCACCGTGGCGCCGTGCGTCGGCCCGTGAGCTGCTGGGGGGTGGTCGCTCGGCCGCCCGGGTTCACCGTGGCGCGTGCGCCTGGCTCGCGAACCGCTCGGGGGCTCAGAGATGGCCGCCCGCCCCGGGGGCACCGCCCGCTCATGCCCCCGGCCCACGCGGGTTCACCGGCCCCCGACCCCGGCCGGTCGGGGGATCCTCAGTCCCAGGAGCCCTGCGCCACCGGGAGGTGGGAGATCTCGGTCAGGTCCTCGGCGGTCAGGGTCAGCCCGGTCGCCGAGGCGTTCTGCGCGGCCCAGTGGTCCCGCTTCGTGCCCGGTACGGCGATCACATGGCGGCCCTGGGCGAGGACCCAGGCGAGGGCCACCTGGGCCGGGGTGACGTCCTCGCCGTGGCGGCGGGCGATCCGGCGCAGGCCCGCGACGATCGGCTGGTTGGCCGCCATCATCTCGGCCGTGAAGCGGGGGTGGCGGGCGCGCAGGTCGTCCGGTTCGAAGCCCTCGCCCGGGGTCAGCGTGCCGGTCAGGAAGCCGTTGCCCAGCGGCATCGCCGCGAGGAACCCCACGCCCCGAGCCTCGCACCACGGCAGCAGCCCGTCCAGCGCCTCCGGTGACCACACCGACAGCTCCGCCTGCACCGCGGCCACCGGGAACACCTGCTGTACCCGCCGCAGTTGGCGCAGGGTGCCGTCGTGCAGCCCGGCGCCCGTGCGCCGTCCGCCGCGCGCTCCCACCGCGCACAGGCCCAGCGCCCGCACCTTGCCGGCCCGCACCAGCTCCGACATCGCGCCCCACGTCTCCTCGACCGGGACCTCGGGATCGGCGCGGTGCAGCTGGTAGAGGTCGATGACGTCGGTCTGCAGGCGGCGCAGGGAGGCGTCGCAGGCCCGTCTGACGTAGCCGGGGCGGCCGTTGGCCACGATGTGCTGCTCGCCCACCAGCAGCCCCACCTTCGTCGACACGAAGGCGTCGCCGCGCCGCTCCCTCAGCACCCGGCCCAGCAGCAGTTCGTTGGTGAACGGGCCGTACATGTCCGCCGTGTCGAGGAGGGTCGTCCCCAGGTCCAGCGCCCGGTGCACTGCTCTCAGCGACTCCTCGCCCCGCCGCCGCGAGGCGCTGTACGCCCAGCTCATCGGCATGCATCCGAGTCCGACGGCCCCCACCGCGAGTGACCCCGCGCCGATCGTCCTGCGCTCCACCTGCCCGCGACCCTCCCTCTCCTCGCCCCCAACCTAACCTCTGCACTCCCACACCCCTGACATAGCCTCCGTTCCATGACTACGGATGTGTGGCTTCCCATCCCGCCCGAGGAGATCGAGGGGCTGCCCGCCGGGCCCCGGTACCTGTTCTGGGACGGTGGTGCGGACGGTGAGCAGGAGTTTCCCGGGGATCCCGCGGACTGTGCCGTGTACGTGGTGCCGTACATGAAGCCGCTGCCGGTCCGCGTGCGGCCGCTGGCGCAGCTGACCCGGGTGCGGCTCATCCAGACGCTCACGGCCGGCGTGGACGACATCACCGGGCGGCTCGGCTCCATCGTGCCGGGCGTCACGCTGTGCAACGCGCGCGGTGTGCACGAGACGAGCACCGCCGAACTCGCCCTCACCCTGACCCTCGCCTCCCTGCGCGGCGTCCCCGGCTTCGTGCGCGCCCAGCAACAGGAGCGCTGGGAGGGCGGGTTCCGGCCCGCGCTCGCCGACAAGAACGTGCTCATCGTCGGGTACGGAGCCATCGGCGAGGCCATCGAGGACCGGCTCACACCCTTCGAGGTTGCGCGGGTGGCGCGCATCGCGCGCTCGGGGCGCACCACAGCGCGCGGTCTTGTGCATCCGATCGCCGATGTGCTCTCACTGCTTCCGGACGCGGACGTCGTCATCGTGTCCACTCCCCTCACTTCGGCCACACACAGGCTCGTCGACGCCGAGTTCCTCGCGCGGATGAAGGACGGTGCGCTGCTCGTCAACGTCGCCCGCGGCTCGGTCGTGGACACCGAGGCACTGCTCGCCGAGCTGAAGAGCGGCCGGATCACCGCCGCCCTGGACGTCACCGACCCCGAGCCGCTGCCGCCCGGCCACCCCCTCTGGCAGGCGCCCGGAGTGCTGATCAGCCCCCATGTCGGCGGCCCCTCCTCGGCCTTCCGGCCCCGCGCCGAGCGGCTGCTCGTCGACCAGTTGACGCGCTTCGTGAACCGGGAGCCGCTGCGCAACGTGATCCTGACGACGGACGCGGAAACGGAGGCCGGAACCGCGGACGACGGCACGCGTTGAACCTTCCCGTACCCGGCTTCGTGTGAGCGCCGTACCCCCCGTCCGGCACCCTCCGCAACCCCTCGGACGCGGGCCGTGGCCACATCTCCGCTGGTCGTCACGGAGCGTAGAGAAGCTATGTCCCTGAGTGACGATCCTGGTGTATCGTCCCGACGAGGGGCAGCGCCGCTGACGTATCGGCGCCGGGGATGGACATTTCAGATTTTGTGAGGGGGGCGACGGGCGATGCACGGCCTATGGACGAACGATCCGACGCGGCGGAGCCGCCGACGGCGACCCTGGCGCACGACCGCGCGCAGGCGCGATCACCACACCGGCCACCACAGCAGTCAGCAACGCAGGCACAGCGCCCGCAGGCGGCATGCGCACCCGGCGCGGCGGGACCGGGGAGCGGCGCGGACCGGGAGGCCCCGGTGACTGCGCCGCTCGCAGTGACGACCACGCTCGAGGACGCGGTGCGCGCACCGCACCCGCAGGAGGTTCCGCCGCCGCGCCGGCCGGCCGCCGGCGGGGGCTCGCGCGTGACGGAGCAACTCGTTCTCGCCCTGGTCTGCGCGGCCTACGCCGTCGGGGCCGCGTTCGACTGGGGTGCGCACGAAGTGGCGTTGATCATGGGCGACTTCGGGCTCAGCGCGGCGGCGGGCGTCGCCGCCGTCTCCTGCTTCCTGTACTCCCGCAGCCCGCGCGTCCGCTTCCGGTCGGCCTGGCTGCTGTTCGCCCTGTCGTCGATGATGGCGTCCCTGGGCAACGCGGTCTGGGGGTGGTACGAGGTCGTCCTCGGCCGGCCCGTGCCCACGCCCAGCTACGCGGACCTGTTCTTCCTGTGCTTCGCGCCGCCCGCCATCGTCGGTCTGCTGGTGCTGGCCAAGCGGCCGGTGAGCAAGGCCGGCTGGATCTGCCTCGGGCTGGACGCCTGGCTGATCGGCGGCTCGCTGCTGACCCTGTCGTGGAGCCTCGCGCTCGCCCAGGCGGCCCGCTTCGACGGACCGAGCGTGCCCCACACCGCGCTGTCGCTGGCGTACCCGCTGCTCGACATCGCGCTGGTCAGCATGGTGCTCGCGCTGCACTTCCGCCGCTCCCCGGGCAACCGCACGGCGGTGAACACCGCGATCGGCGCGCTCGCGCTGACCGTGATGTGCGACGCGCTGTTCACCTCCCCGCTGCTGCACAGCAGTTACCGCTCCGGCCAGCTGCTGGACGCCGGCTGGTTCGCCGGTTCGCTGCTGCTCGCCTACGCTCCCTGGGCCGCCCGGCACCGGGGCGCGCAGGAGACGCACCGGCCGGACGGGCACACGCGCGTGATCCACGAGCACGTGCCAGGACAACGCGGCCCGGGCCGTCCGCACGTGCCCGTGCCCGCACCGGGCAGCGACCACAGCCGCTATCCGTCCGGCCGTCCGCTGACCGGTTCCCTCGCCGCACTCACCCCGTACCTCGCGGCCGCCGTGTGCACCCTGGGCATCCTGTACAACGTCCTCAACGGCCGCCGGCCCGACCATGTCGTGCTGATCACGGCGGGCATGGTCGTGCTCGCGCTCGTGATCCGGCAGGGCATCATGCTGCTGGACAACATCACCCTCACCCAGGAGCTGGCGCAGCAGGAGAACCACTTCCGCTCCCTGGTCCAGGGATCCAGCGACGTCATCATGATCGCCGCGCCAAACGGCGTCCTGCGGTACGTCTCCCCGGCCGCCGCCGGGGTCTACGGCCGGCCCGCCGAGGACCTGGTCGGCACGGAGCTGTCCAGTCTCATCCACCCGGAGGACCTGGGCTGCGTGGTGCACGAGGTGCGCCGCTTCCTCGTCGCCAGCCCGCTGGAGGAGCCCACCACCCGCATCGAGTGCCGTTTCCGCTCCGGCGAGGACGGCTGGCTCAACGTCGAGTCGACCGTCAACCGGCACCACGGCGGACTGATCTTCAACAGCCGGGACGTGACCGAACGCGTCCGCCTCCAGGCGCAGTTGCAGCACAACGCCGAGCACGACCCGCTGACCGACCTGCCCAACCGCGCGCTGTTCACCCGGCGCGTCCAGCAGGCCCTCTCCGGCCGCCGGGCCACCGACCGGGGCGCGGCGCTGCGCAACACGGCGGTGCTCTTCATCGACCTGGACGGCTTCAAGGCCGTCAACGACACGATCGGGCACCAGGCCGGGGACGAACTGCTCGTCCAGGCCGCCCGCAGACTCCAGGACGCGGTCCGGCAGGGGGACACCGCCTCCCGGCTGGGCGGCGACGAGTTCGCGGCCCTGATCGTCGGGGACGGCACCCGCGACCGCGCCGCCCGGGAGCGCAACATCCTGGAGCTCGCCGACCGCCTCAGGGTGACCCTCTCCCAGCCCTACGCCATCGACGGCAACGACGTCCGGGTCAACGCGTCCATCGGTGTCGCCTTCGCCGAACCGGGCCTCGGCGCGGGCGAGCTGCTGCGCAACGCCGACCTCGCGATGTATCGCGCGAAGGCGGCCGGCAAGGGCCGGGTCGAGCTGTACAAGCCGCAGATGCAGCAGGACGTCGTACGCAAGGCGGAGCTGGCCACCCGGCTGCGCGCCGCACTGCACGACGGCGAGTTCGCGCTGCTGCACCAGCCGGTGGTGTGCCTGGAGAACGGCCGGATCACGGCGGTCTCCGCGCAGGCGCGCTGGCGCTCGTCCCAGGGGGTGCTGTTCACCCCGGCCGAGTTCCTGCGCGTGACCGAGGACGGTGACAAGACGGCCGAGCTGGACCGCTGGATCCTCCAGGAGGCCGTCGAGCAGGCCGCCGAGCGGGCCGCGAACGGGCTCGTCATGCCGGTCATCGTCCGGATGAGCGCCCGGCGGCTGCTGGACCGCTCCATGCCGCTCGGCTCGGTGGAGGCGCTGCTCACCCGGCACGGGCTGCCGCCCGGCGCGCTGGTCGTCGAGCTGTCCGACACCGATCCGCGGGTCTGTCTGGAGGATCTGGAGCGGCGCCTGACCGCGCTCAGCCGGCTCGGGGTGCGGATCGCGCTGGACGGCTTCGGCAGCGGCTACGCGGCCATCACGGCCCTGCGCAGGCTTCCGGTCGACATCCTGAAGCTCGACCGCGGCCTGGTCGAGGGCGTCGTGGAGTCCGCGCGGCTGCACAAGATCACCAGCGGTCTGCTGCGGATCGCCGGGGATCTCGGGCTCCAGTCCGTGGCGGAGGGCGTGGACCTGCCGGAGCAGGTCGTCGCGCTGCGCGCGATGGGCTGCACGCACGGGCAGGGCATGGCGTTCGCGGGGCCCGTGGACGAGTACCGGCTGCGCCGGGCGCTCGGATCCGGCCACTATCCGGTGCCGCACGCACCGGCCGAGCCGGCGTTCGCGGGCAGCGTGCGCGAGCCGCAGGGACGCGTCGGCATCGAGAGCGGGGCCGGGCTGCGGTCCGACACGCTGCGGTCCGAAGGGATGCGGTCCGAAGGGCTGAGCACGGTCGTGGCTCCGGCGCCGAGCGGTGCGCCGCGGAGGTGACCCGGGCAGTGGGCGAGTAGGCGAAGCACGTGGTGGAGTGGGGTGCGGGGGTGTACACAGGGGGTGTTCCCGCTGTCTTCGGAGGCGGCAGTGCCCTTCGCTCACATTCTGAGACTCCCGTCCCACCCACTTGACACGTGGTGCGCGTCAGAGGGAGGGTCAGTGCCATGCGCACCCGAATTCTCGTACTTGGCAAGCGCGTCGGCTGAGCTGGGACCCACCGGAGGACGATCCGGAATCCCCGGCGACCGCACCGGCGCGCTCCCCTCGCTTGCCTTACGGCACGAGGGGTTTTTTGTTGCACGAGCACCGATCGTGCACCACTTGAACTCCGCACAAACCTCGCAAAAACCCTCAGCATCGAGAAGAGAATGCCGATGACCGAGCAGGCCACCGGGGCCCATCCGCAGCCGCGGCCCCGATCCGGAGGACAGCAGTCCGCCCCCGTCGAGCACGTCACGGGTGCGCAGTCCCTCATCCGCTCCCTTGAGGAGGTCGGCGCGGACACGGTATTCGGCATTCCCGGCGGCACGATCCTTCCGGCGTACGACCCGCTGATGGACTCCACCCGGGTGCGTCACGTCCTGGTCCGGCACGAGCAGGGCGCCGGCCACGCCGCCACCGGCTACGCGCAGGCCACGGGCAAGGTGGGTGTCTGCATGGCGACCTCGGGACCCGGCGCCACCAACCTGGTCACCCCGATCGCCGACGCCAACATGGACTCCGTGCCGCTGGTCGCGATCACCGGGCAGGTGGTGTCCTCGGCGATCGGTACGGACGCCTTCCAGGAGGCGGACATCGTCGGCATCACGATGCCGATCACCAAGCACAGCTTCCTGGTCACCAAGGGCGAGGACATCCCGCGGGTGATCGCGCAGGCGTTCCACATCGCCTCGACCGGCCGCCCCGGTCCGGTCCTGGTCGACATCCCCAAGGACATCCTCCAGAAGAAGACCGTCTTCTCCTGGCCGCCCACCATGGACCTGCCCGGCTACCGCCCGGTGACCAAGCCGCACGCCAAGCAGATCCGCGAGGCCGCCAAGCTGATCACCGCCGCCAAGCGGCCCGTCCTCTACGTCGGCGGCGGCGTCATCAAGGCACAGGCCACGGCCGAGCTGAAGGTCCTCGCCGAACTCACCGGAGCGCCCGTCACCACCACCCTGATGGCGCTCGGCGCGTTCCCCGACAGCCACCCGCTGCACGTGGGAATGCCCGGCATGCACGGTGCGGTCACCGCCGTCACCGCGCTGCAGAAGGCCGACCTGATCGTCGCCCTCGGCGCCCGCTTCGACGACCGCGTCACCGGCAAGCTGGACAGCTTCGCCCCGTACGCCAAGATCGTCCACGCCGACATCGACCCGGCCGAGATCGGCAAGAACCGCGCCGCCGACGTGCCGATCGTCGGTGACGCCCGCGAGGTCATCGCCGACCTGGTCCAGGCCGTGCAGAAGGAGCACAGCGAGGGCCACCAGGGCGACTACACCGCCTGGTGGAGCGACCTGAACCGGTGGCGCGACACCTACCCGCTCGGCTACGACGAGCCCGAGGACGGCTCGCTCTCCCCGCAGCACGTCATCGAGCGCGTCGGGCAGCTCGCCCCGGAGGGCACGATCTTCGCGGCGGGCGTCGGCCAGCACCAGATGTGGGCCGCCCACTTCATCCAGTACGACAAGCCCGCCACCTGGCTCAACTCCGGCGGCGCCGGAACCATGGGCTACGCGGTCCCGGCCGCGATGGGCGCCAAGGCCGGGCAGCCGGACCGGACGGTCTGGGCGATCGACGGCGACGGCTGCTTCCAGATGACCAACCAGGAACTGACCACCTGCGCGCTGAACAACATCCCGATCAAGGTCGCCATCATCAACAACGGCGCCCTCGGCATGGTCCGTCAGTGGCAGACCCTGTTCTACAACCAGCGCTACTCCAACACCGTCCTGCACAGCGGCCCGGACGACGTCAACCCGGACGCCCGGGGCACCCGCGTCCCGGACTTCGTGAAGCTGTCCGAGGCGATGGGCTGCGTGGGCCTGCGCTGCGAGCGCCCCGAGGACCTGGACAAGGTCATCGAGGAGGCGAACTCGATCAACGACCGCCCGGTGGTCGTCGACTTCATCGTCCACGAGGACGCGATGGTCTGGCCGATGGTCGCCGCCGGCACCTCCAACGACGAGATCATGGCCGCCCGGGACGTCCGCCCCGACTTCGGCGACAACGAAGACGACTGAGCGAGAGAGACGTAAAAAGACCATGTCCAAGCACACGCTCTCCGTCCTGGTGGAGAACACGCCGGGCATCCTGGCCCGCATCGCCGCCCTGTTCTCCCGCCGCGGCTTCAACATCGACTCGCTCGCGGTCGGCGTCACCGAGCACCCCGACATCTCCCGCATCACCATCGTGGTGGGCGTCGAGGAACTGCCGCTGGAGCAGGTGACCAAGCAGCTCAACAAGCTCGTCAACGTGCTGAAGATCGTCGAGCTGGAGCCCGGCCAGGCCGTGCAGCGCGAACTCGTCCTGGTGAAGGTCCGCGCCGACAACGAGACCCGCTCCCAGATCGTCGAGATCGTCCAGCTGTTCCGCGCCAAGACCGTCGACGTCTCCCCGGAGGCCGTCACCATCGAGGCCACCGGATCCGGCGAGAAGCTGTCCGCGATGCTCAAGATGCTGGAGCCGTTCGGCATCAAGGAACTGGTGCAGTCCGGCACGATCGCGATCGGCCGCGGCGCCCGCTCGATCACGGACCGCTCGCTGCGCGCTCTGGACCGATCCGCGTAACGCTGGAAGCGAGCTGGAACACCGCTCGAACGCAGAGCTGGGACACGGCTGAAAAGGGGCGAGCGCGACACGTCGGCCGCCCGCATGCCGAGACCCCGGAACTTCCCCTCCCCCCACCGCATACGGTGGGACGCACAACCTGAACACCAAGGAGAGAACCCAAAGTGGCCGAGCTGTTCTACGACGCTGACGCCGACCTGTCCATCATCCAGGGCCGCAAGGTCGCGGTCATCGGCTACGGCAGCCAGGGTCACGCCCACGCGCTGTCGCTGCGTGACTCCGGTGTCGACGTGCGTGTCGGTCTGCACGAGGGCTCCAAGTCCAAGGCCAAGGCCGAGGAGCAGGGCCTGCGCGTGGTGACCCCCGCGGAGGCCGCCGCCGAGGCCGACGTCATCATGATCCTCGTCCCGGACCCGATCCAGGCCCAGGTCTACGAGAAGGACATCGCCCCGAACCTGAAGGACGGCGACGCCCTCTTCTTCGGCCACGGCCTGAACATCCGCTACGGCTTCATCAAGCCCCCGGCCGGCGTGGACGTCTGCATGGTCGCCCCGAAGGGCCCGGGCCACCTGGTGCGCCGTCAGTACGAGGAGGGCCGCGGCGTCCCGTGCATCGTGGCCGTCGAGCAGGACGCCTCCGGCAACGCCTTCGCGCTGGCCCTGTCGTACGCCAAGGGCATCGGCGGCACCCGCGCCGGCGTCATCAAGACGACCTTCACCGAGGAGACCGAGACCGACCTGTTCGGCGAGCAGGCCGTCCTGTGCGGTGGTACGGCCGCGCTGGTGAAGGCGGGCTTCGAGACCCTGGTCGAGGCCGGCTACCAGCCCGAGATCGCCTACTTCGAGTGCCTGCACGAGCTGAAGCTGATCGTGGACCTCATGTACGAGGGCGGCCTGGAGAAGATGCGCTGGTCGGTCTCCGAGACCGCCGAGTGGGGCGACTACGTCACCGGCCCGCGGATCATCACCGACGCCACCAAGGCCGAGATGAAGCAGGTCCTCGCCGAGATCCAGGACGGCACCTTCGCCAAGAACTGGATGGACGAGTACCACGGCGGTCTGAAGAAGTACAACGAGTACAAGAAGCAGGACTCCGAGCACCTGCTGGAGACCACCGGCAAGCAGCTGCGCAAGCTGATGAGCTGGGTGAACGAGGAGGCGTAAGCCTCATGTCAGGGGGTCGGGGCATGCTGCTCCGGCCCCCTGTGTCCATCTGTTGTCCACCCCGTCCAGCCCCGGACGGGTGATCCTTCCGCAGCGGCGCACAACGCCCTGAGCGGCGCCACTACACTGCTGCACAACACGCGTCAGGCCCACAGCGTCGTGCGTCTTCCGCGGCTAGCCCCCTCCTCCGCTGCGGCCGTCGGGACGGCCGTCCGCATGCCTTGGACTTGTGAGGACCTCACGTGAGCTCGAAACCCGTCGTACTCATCGCTGAAGAGCTGTCGCCCGCGACCGTGGACGCACTCGGCCCGGACTTCGAGATCCGGCACGCCAACGGAGCAGACCGAGCCGAACTGCTCCCGGCCATCGCCGACGTCGACGCGATCCTGATCCGCTCCGCCACCAAGGTCGACGCCGAGGCCATCGCCGCGGCGCAGAAGCTCAAGGTCGTCGCCCGCGCCGGCGTCGGCCTCGACAACGTCGACGTCTCCGCCGCCACGAAGGCCGGCGTGATGGTCGTCAACGCCCCGACCTCCAACATCGTGACCGCCGCCGAGCTGGCCTGCGGTCTCCTCGTCGCCACCGCCCGCCACATCCCGCAGGCGAACGCCGCGCTGAAGAACGGCGAGTGGAAGCGCAGCAAGTACACGGGCGTCGAGCTGGCCGAGAAGACCCTCGGCGTCGTCGGCCTCGGCCGCATCGGCGCCCTGGTCGCCCAGCGCATGTCCGCCTTCGGCATGAAGGTCGTCGCCTACGACCCCTACATCCAGCCCGCCCGCGCCGCCCAGATGGGCGTCAAGGTGCTCTCCCTGGACGAGCTGCTGGAGGTCTCCGACTTCATCACCGTCCACCTGCCCAAGACCCCCGAGACGCTCGGCCTGATCGGCGACGAGGCGCTGCGCAAGGTCAAGCCGAACGTGCGCATCGTCAACGCCGCGCGGGGCGGCATCGTCGACGAGGAGGCGCTGTACGCGGCGCTGAAGGAGGGCCGGGTCGCCGGCGCCGGCCTCGACGTGTACGCGAAGGAGCCCTGCACCGACTCCCCGCTCTTCGAGCTGGACCAGGTCGTGTGCACCCCGCACCTCGGGGCGTCCACCGACGAGGCCCAGGAGAAGGCGGGCATCGCGGTCGCCAGGTCCGTGCGCCTCGCGCTCGCCGGTGAGCTGGTCCCGGACGCGGTCAACGTCCAGGGCGGAGTCATCGCCGAGGACGTCAAGCCCGGTCTGCCGCTCGCCGAGCGCCTCGGCCGCATCTTCACCGCGCTGGCCGGCGAGGTCGCGCACCGCCTCGACGTCGAGGTCTACGGCGAGATCACCCAGCACGACGTGAAGGTGCTGGAGCTGTCCGCGCTCAAGGGCGTCTTCGAGGACGTCGTCGCCGAGACGGTGTCGTACGTCAACGCCCCGCTGTTCGCGCAGGAGCGCGGCGTCGAGGTCCGGCTGACCACCAGCTCCGAGTCGAACGAGCACCGCAACGTGGTCACCGTGCGCGGCACCCTCGCGAGCGGCGAGGAGGTCGCGATCTCCGGCACGCTGGCCGGCCCGAAGCACGTTCAGAAGATCGTCGCGGTCGGGGACTACGACGTCGACCTCGCGCTCGCCGACCACATGCTCGTCCTGCGCTACGAGGACCGTCCCGGTGTCGTCGGCACCGTCGGCCGCATCCTCGGCGAGGCGGGCATCAACATCGGCGGCATGCAGGTCGCCCGCTCGGCGGTGGGCGGCGAGGCCCTGGCCGTCCTGACCGTCGACGACACGGTGGCGGCCCCTGTGCTCGCCGAGGTCGCGGCGGAGATCGGGGCGACGTCGGCCCGGTCCGTGAACCTCGTCTGAGACGCGCACGACAACGCCGGGCGGGCTGACGAGAGTCGGCCCGCCCGGCGTTTTCTCCTGCCCTACTCCTCGCCCCCGGCCTCGATCCCGCGCAGGCTCAGCGCCGCCCCCACCGCCGCCACCACGAGGATCACCGCGCCGGCGAGCGCCGCGCCCCGCATCCCGCTGGTGAACGCCTCCCGGGCCGTGGCGAGCAGGGACTCACCGGCCCGGCCGGGCAGTCGGGCGGCCGTGGCGAGGGCGCCGCCCAGGGTCTCGCGGGCCCCGGCGGGAGCCGTCGACGGCATCTCGTGGCGGTAGAGCGCCGTGCCGATCGAGCCGAGCACCGCCATGCCGAGCGCGCCGCCGAACTCGGTGCTGGTCTCCAGCAGCGAGGAGGCCGTGCCCGCCCGCTCCACCGGAGCGCCGCTCATGGCCAGGTCCACCAGCTGGGACGCGATCGCGACCATCCCGCAGGCGAGCACGCCGGCTCCGGCCAGCACCAGCCACAGCGAGTCGGTGCCGAGCAGGGCGAGCATCGCGAACCCGGCCGCCATGGCCGCGAAGCCGCCGGCGACGACGTACGCGCGGTTGACGCCCCGCTGGACGAGCTGCGCGGTGAGCGGACCGGCGACGCCGATGAACACCGAGGGCAGCAGGCTCCACAGGGCCGCCGACAGCGGGCTCTTGCCGAGCACCGACTGCAGGTACTGCGTGGTGAAGATGGCCGAGCCCATCATGCCGAGCGCGGCGACGAGGTTCAGGACCAGTGCCGGGGCGAAGCCGTGGCCCTTCAGCAGGGCCGGCGGGATCAGCGGGGCGGCCGCGGTGCGCTGGCGCCGGACGAACAGGACCGTGAAGAGCAGGCCGACGGTGATCGAGACGACGTAGAGCGGGTGCCAGCCCTCGGAGGGGATCTCCTTCAGGCCGTAGACGACGGGGAGCACGGCGGCCATCGACAGCGGCACGCTCGGCCAGTCGAAGCGGCCCGGGTCCGGGGCCTTCGACTCCGGCAGCAGCACCGGGCCGAGGAGCAGCAGCAGCGCCATCGCGGGCAGGTTGACCAGGAAGACCGAGCCCCACCAGAAGTGCTCGACGAGGATGCCGCTCATCACCGAGCCGAGCGCGATGCCGCCGGTCATCACGCCGGACCACAGCCCGATCGCCTTCGCCCGCTGGGCGGGGTCGGTGAACATCGTGCGCAGCAGCGCCATCGTGGACGGCATCAGGGTCGCGCCGCCGATGCCGAGGAGCGCGCGGGCCGCGATCAGGGTCCCGGCGCTGGTCGCGTAGGCCGCGAGGAGCGAGGCCCCGCCGAAGGCGACCGCGCCGGTGAGGAGCAGCTTGCGGCGGCCGATGTGGTCGCCGAGCGAGCCCATCGTCATCAGCAGGCCGGCCAGGACGAAGCCGTAGACATCGAAGATCCACAGCTGCTGGGTGCCGCTCGGGTGGAGGTCCGCGCTGATCGCGGGCGTCGCGAAGTACAGGACGGAGACGTCCATCGAGACCAGCAGCAGCGGCAGCATCAGCACGCCGAGGGCGGTCCATTCACGGCGTCCGGCGCGGGGGCCCGCCGCGACAGGGGTGGTGGTGCTCGTCGAGTTCGTCATGCCGAGGAATGTACAAGCGTCTTAAACGCTTGTCTAGAACAACTGTATAAGTCATCCGTCTAGGACGCTTGTATGGATCGGGGGTAGGGTGACGTGCATGGGACACCGTGAGGATCTGCTCGAAGGCGCCAAGCGCTGCCTGCTGGAGAAGGGGTTCGCGCGCACCACCGCGCGCGACATCGTCAAGGCCTCGGGGACCAACCTGGCCTCGATCGGCTACCACTACGGCTCCAAGGACGCGCTCCTCGCGCAGGCCTACGTCGCGATCGTGGAGAACATGTCCGACGCCTTCGACGGGGGCGGCGGCACCATGATCGAGGGCGCGCCCGGCTCGCTGGAGCGCTTCCGGCACGTGTGGTCCGGCATCGTCGCCACCATGCGGGAACCGAACTCGATCTGGCGCCTCAGCATGGAGGTCATGACCATCGACATGCCCGAGGTGCGCGAGCATCTGGCCCGCGCACAGCGCGAGGGCGGGCGCGGGCTCGTCTCCCTGCTCCAGGGCGTGCCGGAGGACGAGGTCTCCGACGAGACGGCCGACACCCTCGGCCGCTTCTACATGACGCTGATGACCGGGCTCATCGCCCAGTGGACGTTCGACCCGAAGACCGCCCCGGACGGCGACGCGCTCACCGAGGGCCTGCGGCGGATCGTCGCGTCCGTCCCGGCCGCAGAGGCGGGCTGAGCGGATTGCGGCCGCCCGCGGTCCGGGGGAGATTGGCCTCATGCAGGACGCCGAGGTGCCGGTACTGATCGTCGGCGGCGGCCCGGTCGGACTCACCGCGCGGGCGCTGCTGGACCGCTGGGGCGTGCCCTGCCTGCTGGTCGAGCGGCACCACGCGCTGTCGCCGTTTCCCCGCTCCCGGCTGGTCAACGTGCGCTCGATGGAGATCTTCCGCGGCCTCGGGCTCGCCGCCCGGATCACCGACCGGGCCTTCGCGCCGCGCTACGGCCGGGTCCGCTTCCGCGACACCCTGGGCGGCGGCGACTTCGCCTCGGCGGCGATGGCCGGGGTGCGCGCGCCGGTACCGGAGAGCCCCGCGCTCGGCGTGGTCACCTCCCAGGACCGGCTGGAACCGGTGCTGCTCGCCGCGGCAGCCGCGCCGGTGCGGTTCGGAGTCGAACTCGTCGGCCTGGCCGAGGAGTCCGAGGGTGTCGTGGCGCGGCTCGTGGACCGCCGCACCGGTGCCGAGTCCCGGCTCCGGGCCCGGTACGTCCTCGCCGCGGACGGCGCGCGCTCCACCGTCCGGGACCTGCTCGGCGTCGGCACCACCGGGCCGGGCGCGCTGGGCGGCGTCACCACCGTCGTCTTCGACGCCGACCTCGACCGCTGGTGCGCCGACGGACCCGCCGGTGTCTACTTCACCGCCCACGGCTCCTTCATGCCGCTGTACCCCGAGGGCGGCTGGGCCTGGTTCGGCCCGACGCCCGCCGCCGTCGACGGCACCGACTGGGGCGACCTCGTCGCGCACGCCCTCGGACCGGGCGTCGACGTACGCCCCGAGGTGCTGCGCGTGGAGCACTGGGTGATGAACGCGTTCGTCGCCGAACGCCTGCGCCGCGGCCGGGCCCTGCTGGCCGGCGACGCCGCGCACGCGGTGCCGATCGTCGGCGGACTGGGCATGAACGCGGGCGTGGCCGACGCGCACAACCTGTGCTGGAAACTGGCGGGCGTGCTGCGCGGCTGGGCCGGCCCCGGGCTGCTGGACACCTACGCGAGCGAACGGCACCCCGTCGCCCACGAGACACTGCGCCAGGCGGTGGCCAACGCCCAGCTGCTGGGGGACGTGCAGAGCCGCCGGCGCGAGCGGCCGCCGAGCGGCGGAGCCGTCCGCGACCGGATCGAACTCCCGTGGATGGACCAGTACTTCGCGCAACTGGGCCTGGTGCTCGGCGTCGCCTACCGCTCGTCCGCCGTCCTCACGGGCGACAAGGGCGACAAGGGCGACAAGGCGCCACCGTCCCCGCCCGGCACCGACTACGTGCCCACCGCGGCGCCGGGCCACCGCCTGCCCCACCGCCGGCTCGCCGGTGACCGCTCCACGCTGGACGCCCTCGGCGAGTGGTTCACCCTGTTCACCCCGGACCCCGTCGCCTGGGCGCCCGGCACCGCCGTGGCCGGACCCGTCTGCGTACCCGTGCCCCTGCGCGTCGAACCCCTGCCCCGCGAGCACGCCGAGCCGTACGAACTCGGTCCGCACGGCGCCCTGTTGGTCCGCCCGGACGGACACATCGCCGCCCACTGGCCGGACCGGCCGCAGGCGCCCACCGCCCTCGCCGAGGCCCTCGGCAGGCTCACAGCCGCGCCCGCTTGAGCGCCATGTGCAGCAGCAGCCGGTCCTCCCCGTCGTCCAGGTCGAGGCCCGTCAGCTGCTCCACCCGGGACAGCCGGTAGTACAGGGTCTGCCGGTGGATGCCCAGCTCCGCCGCCGCACGGCCGGCCTGGCCCGCGCAGTCGAGATAGACCTCGGCGGTGCGGGTCAGCTCCCGGTGGGCGGGGGAGAGCAGCGGGCCGACCGCGGGATCGTGCGCGGCCTCCGGCGGCAGCGCCGTCAGCAGCCGGTACGGCCCGATGGCCGCCCACCGCGCGACCGGCCCGAACCGCGGCTCGGCCAGCGCGGCCCGTGCGGCGGCGGTGGCCTCCTCCCACATCGTGCCCAGCTCGCCGAGGCCGGAGCGGGGCTCGCCGACCCCGGCCGCGCAACCGGCGCCCGGCACGGCCCGGGCCGCCCCCTCCAGACCGGCCGCGGCCGCCGCGGCCACCCGGGCCCCGGCCCCGCGGGCCGCACCGCCCGCCGCGCCGCGCGCGCTCCCGGCCTCCTCCAGCAGCCGCGCGGCCGCCGTCAGCGCCGGCGCGCTCACCTCCGTGGTGCGCAGCCGGACCAGCAGCGCGAGGCTCTGCCCGGCCGCGCCCCAGGGCAGGGTGCACAGCGCGAGGGCGTGCGGGATCGTCCGGGCGGCCGGGGCGTCGTCCGGGTCGGCCGAGGGCCAGGGCGCGACACAGACCAGGGCGTGCGGGCCGTCGGCGCGCGGGCCGAGGGCGGTGCGCAGTTCGGCCACCGCCATGTCCTGCTGCCAGCCGCGCTCCGCGCCGAGCACCGCCCGCAGCTCCCGGCTCAGCCCGGCCCCGGCCGCCGCCTCGTCCGCGAGCAGCGCGCCGATCCGGCCGGCCACCGCCATGGCGGCGGCCAGTTGGGCGTCCGTCGGGCCGGGGTCGCCGTCCAGCAGCCAGACGTAGCCGAGCACGACACCCCGGTGGCGGACCGGGAGGCAGATCCGGCCGCGGTAGACCCCCGCCTCCGTGCTCGCCGGGATCCGCACCGGGCCGGTCGCGCGGGTGATGCCGAAGCCCTCGAACCAGGAGCGGACCGTCGCCGTGGAGCGCCGGGTCAGGATCGAGCGGGTGCGCACCGGGTCCAGCGCGGACGGGTCCAGCTCGTCGTCGCTGTCGTACGCGCCGAAGGCGATCAGCTCGAAGTCGCGGTTCTCCAGGGTCGCCGGGACGCCCAGCAGCTCCGAGATCTCGTCCACGAGCTCCTGGTAGTCACCCTTGAAGGCTTTGAAACCCTTGAAGTCCGCCGCCACTCGGGCATTCTCCCTCATTTTCCGGTGGTCTTCATACATCTGTCTGAGATCCAGTGCACGGATGCGTGACAGCTGTCGATGGCCCAGGATCGGAGAGATCCTTAGGTTTCACGGTGGTTCTCCGTGCCGTACCCGAATCGTCGGGTGATGGCCCATTTGATGCTTGTCTGTGGAGGTGCCCCGTGCTGGGTCCCGTGATTCTCGCCGCGTCGCGCAGCGACCGGATGCGACGCCTGATCTCGGCGGCCCCGGTGACCAAGCAGGTCGTCGACCGCTTCATCCCGGGCGAGACCGTCGACGACATCGTCCCGATCATCAAGGACCTCACGGCCAAGGGCCTGGAGCTGACGATGGACGTCGTCGGCGAGGACATCACCACCCCGGACCAGGCCGCCGCCGCCCGCGACGCCTACCTCGCGCTCATCGACCACCTCAAGGAGCTGGGGCTCGGCGAGAAGGTCGAGATGTCGGTCAAGCTGTCCATGTTCGGCCAGGCGCTGGAGGGCGGCCACGAGCTCGCCCTCGCCAACGTCCGCCCGGTCGTCGAGGCCGCCGCCGCGATCGGTACGACCGTGACGCTGGACGCCGAGGACCACACCACCCTCGACTCGATGTTCGCCATCCACGAGGAGCTGCGGAAGGACTTCCCGCAGACCGGCTGCGTCATCCAGGCCTACCTCTTCCGCACCGAGGCCGACGCCCGCCGGCTCGCCGCCGCCGGCAGCCGCGTCCGCCTCGTCAAGGGCGCCTACAAGGAGCCCGCCGAGGTCGCTTACCAGCAGAAGCACGAGATCGACAAGGCGTACGTCCGCGTCCTGCGCATCCTCATGGACGGCGAGGGGTACCCGATGATCGGGTCCCACGACCCGCGCCTGATCGCCATCGCCCAGGAGCTGGCCCACCAGGCCGGCCGCAAGCTGAACGAGTACGAGTTCCAGATGCTGTACGGCATCCGCGGCGACGAGCACCTGCGGCTGGCCGCCGAGGGCCACCGCATGCGTGTCTACACGGCGTACGGCACCGACTGGTACGGCTACTTCATGCGCCGTCTCGCGGAGAAGCCGGCCAACCTCCGGTTCTTCCTCCGCAGCATGGTCAGCAAGGGCTGAAACCGAACACCCGCTCACGTACAAGGAGTTACGGATCTCATGGACGCTGTGACCCAGGTCCCCACCCCGGTCAACGAGCCGGTGCACGGCTACGCCCCCGGCTCGCCCGAGCGCGCCCGGCTGGAGGCCAAGCTCAAGGAGCTGGCCGAGAACCCGATCGACCTGCCGATGACCATCGGCGGCGAGAAGCGGATGGGCGGCGGCGAGCCGTTCCAGGTCGTCCAGCCGCACCGCCACAAGGCCGTCATCGGCACCGGTCACCACGCCACCCAGCAGGACGCGCGGGACGCGATCGACGCGGCCCTGACCGCCGCGCCGGCCTGGCGCGCGATGTCCTTCGACGACCGCGCCGCGATCATCCTGCGCGCCGCCGAACTGCTCGCCGGTCCCTGGCGCGAGACCATCGCCGCCTCGACGATGCTCGGCCAGTCGAAGACCGCCCAGCAGGCGGAGATCGACACCCCCTGTGAGCTGGTCGACTTCTGGCGCTTCAACGTCCACTACGCCCGCCAGATCCTCGCCGAGCAGCCCCCGGCGAACTCCCCGGGTGTCTGGAACCGCCTGGACCACCGCCCGCTGGAGGGCTTCGTCTACGCGATCACGCCGTTCAACTTCAGCGCCATCGCGGGCAACCTGCCCACCGCCCCGGCGCTCATGGGCAACGTCGTCGTCTGGAAGCCGTCCCCGACCCAGACCCACGCCGCCGTCCTGCTGATGCAGCTGCTGGAGGAGGCCGGTCTCCCCAAGGGCGTCATCAACCTCGTCACCGGCGACGGCATCGAGGTCTCCAAGGTCGCCCTGGAGCACCGGGACCTGGCCGGCATCCACTTCACCGGCTCGACCAGGACCTTCCAGTACCTGTGGAAGACGGTCGGCGCCAACATCGAGAAGTACCGCTCGTACCCGCGTCTGGTCGGCGAGACCGGCGGCAAGGACTTCCTGGTCGCCCACCCGAGCGCCGACCGCGCCGTGCTGAAGACCGCGCTGACCCGCGGCGCCTTCGAGTACCAGGGCCAGAAGTGCTCCGCCACCTCCCGCGCCTACATCCCGGCCTCCATCTGGAACTCGGGCTTCAAGGAGGAGTTCGCCGCCGAGGTCGACTACCTCACCATGGGTGACGTCACCGACCTGTCGAACTTCATCGGCGCCGTGATCGACGACCGCGCCTTCGCCAAGAACAAGGCCGCGATCGACCGCGCCGCCTCCGACCCGACCTGCGAGATCGTCGCGGGCGGCAGTTACGACGACTCGGTCGGCTACTTCGTCCGCCCGACGGTCGTCGTCTCCACCGACCCCGAGAACGAGATCTTCCGCACCGAGTACTTCGGCCCGTTCCTCGGTGTCCACGTCTACGAGGACGACCAGTACGACGCGATGCTGGAGCAGATGGAGTCGGTCTCCGACTACGCCCTGACCGGCTCGGTCATCGCCAACGACCGCGCGGCCGCCGCGTACACGATGGAGAAGCTCCGCTTCGCCGCGGGCAACTTCTACATCAACGACAAGTCGACCGGCGCCGTCGTCGGCCAGCAGCCATTCGGCGGCGGCCGCGCCTCCGGCACCAACGACAAGGCCGGCGCCCCGCAGAACCTGCTGCGCTGGACCCTGACCCGCGCCATCAAGGAGACGCTGGTCGCCCCGACCGACTACGCGTACCCGCACATGGGCTGATCCTCGCCCACCCCGAGCGACGGGCCGGGAAGCCTGACAGCGAGCAGGCTTCCCGGCCCGTTTCCAACGTCGCCGGGACACTGGCGTCTCGTGACGAGGACGTCGCCCGACGGGTCGTCAGGGAGTCGCGCGGACCAGGATCTTGCCCGTGTTGCCGCCGTGCAGCATCAGCAGGAACGCCTCCACGATCCGCTCGAAGCCGTCGACCACCGTCTCGTCCGCCGTCAGCGCCCCGCTGCGCAGATGCGGGACGGCGAAGTCGTACAGCTCGTCCTGCGCGTCCCGGTGGTCGCTCACCAGGAAGCCCTCGATGCGCAGGCGCTTCTCCACGACGTCCGCGTGGTCGAAGACGACCGGCGGGGCGTCCGGGGTGTTGTACTGGCTGATGGTGCCGACCCGCACCACCCGGCCCCGCTCGCGCAGCGCGCCGATCGCGGCGCCCAGGTGCTCGCCGCCGACGTTGTCCACGAAGAGGTCGATGCCGGTGGGGGCGGCCGTGGCCAGCAGGTCGGCCACCGGGGCCGCGCGGTAGTCGAAGGCCGCGTCGTAACCCACCCGTTGCGTCAGGTGGCCGACCTTCTCCGGGCCGCCCGCGCTGCCGATCACCCGGCCCGCGCCGAGCAGCCGGGCGAACCGGCCGGCCGCCGTGCCCACCCCGCCCGCCGCCCCGGAGACGAACACGTCCTCGCCCTCCCGCAGCCGGGCGATCCGGGTCAGGGCGACGTACGCCGTCAGGCCCGTGCCGCCCAGCACGCTCAGATACGCCGTCAGCGGCACGCCCGGGTGGTGGGGCAGGCGCCGCACCTCTTCGGGGCGGACCACGGCGTGCGTGCGCCAGCCCTGCCGGTGGAAGACGATCTCGCCCTCGGGCAGCTCCGGCGTCCGCGACGCGACGACCCTGCCCAGGGTGCGGCCCTCCAGCGGCGCGTGCAACGCGAAGTCCCCGTCCATCATTTCGCGGTGGTACGGGTCCACGGACCACAGCACGTTCTCCACCAGGGCGCTGCCGGGGGCCGGTTCGGGCACCGGGGTCTCGGCGAAGCGGAAGTGGTCCGGGGTGGGGAAGCCGGTGGGGCGGGCGGTCTGCTGCACGGTGAGCGCGATCTCGGTCATGGCAGGGGACGGTAGGCAGGAATGCGGGGCGCGGGGACGGGGTTGGGCTCATGGAACGCGCCGACCCATGAATCGGCCTCATAGGCGCAGGTGGGAGCCCCGAGTGACAGCAGCAGACCTTGCCCCGCAGGAGCTGAGGATCCTGGTCGCCGTGGCCGACGAGGGCGGGTTCTCGGCCGCGGCCGCCCGGCTCGGGGCCACCCAGTCCGCCGTCTCGCACGCCGTGCGCGGCATCGAACGCAAGCTGGGGGCCGTCCTCTTCGAGCGCGGCCGGTTCGGGGCCCGGCCGACGCCCGCGGGGGAGCGGGCCGCCGCCCATGCCCGGCGGGTGCTGCGGATGCTCCGGGCGATGGCCGCGGACGTCCGCGGCGCGGACACCGGCGAGGTCCGCGGCGCGCTGCGGATCGCCGCCTTCCGCAGCGCCGCCCTGCATCTGCTCCCGCCCGCCCTGGAGCGGCTCGCCGCGCGCCACCCCGGCATCGAGGTGAGCGTCACCGTCGTACGGGAACTGGGCGCCGGCGTCGCGGGAGAGGTCGCCGCCGGGCGTGCCGATCTCGGCATCGCCACCCTGAGCGGGCCGCCGCCCGCCGGACTGGTCGGCGCGACCCTGCTGGAAGAGCCGTACTCCCTGGTGCATCCGGCGGGACACCCCGACCCGCGTGCCCTCCCGCTCGTCGACTGGGCGGAGAACTGCGGCTCCTACACCCGCGAGTGGTGGGCCGCCCAGGACTGGATCCCGGCCGCGACCGTGCGCGCCGAGGACGACGGGGCCGTGCTGGCCATGGTGGCCGGCGGGCTCGGCATGGCCATCATGCCCGCGCTCTCCCTCACCGCGGCGCCGCCCGCCGTGGAGATCACCGGCCTCGGACCCGGGCGGCCGCACCGCTGCGTCGGCTACGTCACCACGCCGGAACTGGCCTCCACCACCGCCGTACGGGCCATGATCCGCACCCTGCGCTCCCTCGCCCAGTCGTCGCTCGAACGCACGGAAGCCCAGCTCAGGGCCGTATGACACGGGTCGCCGTCTCAGATAGTAGGAAGTCCGAGTAACTGTGCAGACAGATGCGGGGCGCTCCCTTAACTTTGGAGGAGCCGAACGCATCGCTCGATCCAGCGAATGGCGGTCGTGAGCCGGGCCCGTGCAGGCAACCCCTGCGGCCGTGCGCTCCCCGCCCTTACGGCGTCTCGCAATCCCTCAGCGTGCTCCACGTCTGCCGAAGGAGTCGATCCCCATGATCGAGACGACCGCCCGCCGCCGCGTCCGCCACGTGTCCCGCACCAGCGAGGCCGACCGCAAGAACGCCGCCGCCGCGCTCCAGCGTGCCCTCGACCGCCGCGACAACGGCGGCGAGACTGGCCACTGAGAACGCCGACACGGTGTCCGCATCGCGGACACCGCATGTCATCACCTGGGACGAGGAGTAGGGTCGCCCGCATGTCTCGCAGCATCAGTCTCGCAGTGATCCCCGGTGACGGCATCGGCCAGGAGGTCGTGGCCGAAGGTCTGAAGGTCCTCTCCGCCGTGCTTCCGCAGGATGTGAAGCTGGAGACGGAGGAGTACGACTTCGGCGCCAAGCGGTACCACGCCACCGGTGAGACCCTCACCGACGCCGACCTCGACTCCCTCAAGCGGCACGACGCGATCCTGCTCGGCGCCATCGGCGACCCGAGCGTCCCCTCCGGGGTCCTGGAGCGCGGCTTCCTGCTCAAGCTCCGCTTCGCCTTCGACCACCACGTCAACCTGCGGCCGAGCAAGCTGCTCCCAGGCGTCGCGACCCCGCTCGCCGGCCAGCCGGAGATCGACTTCGTCGTCGTCCGCGAGGGCACCGAGGGCCCGTACACCGGCAACGGCGGCACCATCCGCAAGGGCACCGCGCACGAGGTCGCCACCGAGGTCTCCGTCAACACCGCCTACGGTGTCGAGCGCGTGGTCCGCGACGCCTTCGCCCGTGCCCAGGCCCGCCCGCGCAAGAAGCTCACGCTGGTCCACAAGAACAACGTGCTGACCTTCGCCGGCCACCTGTGGACGAACATCTTCAACCAGGTGGCCGAGGAGTTCCCCGAGGTCACCACCGACTACATCCACGTCGACGCGGCCACCATCTACCTGGTCACCGACCCGGCCCGGTTCGACGTCATCGTCACCGACAACCTCTTCGGCGACATCATCACCGACCTCGCCGCGGCCGTCTCCGGCGGCATCGGCGTCGCGGCCTCCGGCAACATCAACCCGAGCCGCGAGTTCCCGTCCATGTTCGAGCCGGTCCACGGCTCGGCCCCGGACATCGCCGGACAGGGCAAGGCCGATCCCACCGCCACGGTCCTGTCCGTCGCCCTGCTGCTGCGCCACCTCGGCTACGACGCCGAGGCCGACCGCATCGACGCCGCCGTCACCGCGGACCTCACCCAGCGTGCCGACGAGCCCGCCCGTGCCACGTCCGCGATCGGCGACGCGCTCGCCGCGCGAGTAGCCGGCTGACCCGGCGCTCCACCACGAGAGGCCGCCGGGTCGGACGACCACCCGGCGGCTTCCGCATGTCCCCGCCGGGTGCCACCATCAACCACTGGGCCGCTTTCACCCCGATTCCGTCCGCCGCAGCCCTCCGCGCGATAATCGAACGCGGGGCCGCGGTTTGAGGGAAAGCTCGGACGTCCTCACACCGGCTGAGAAGCCGGTACGGGCGTGAGCGCGGCCCGGTCACTACAACCGGTGAAGGACACCCACTCATGACGACGCCCACGATCGAGCTCAAGCCCTCCGCCAGCCCCCTCGCCGCCGCCGAGCGGGAGGCCATCCTGGCCAACCCGGGGTTCGGCCGCCACTTCACCGACCACATGGTGACGATCAAGTGGACGGAGGGCCGCGGCTGGCACGACGGGCAGCTCGTTCCGTACGCGCCGATCCCGCTCGACCCGGCGACCAACGTCCTGCACTACGCCCAGGAGATCTTCGAGGGCCTGAAGGCGTACCGCCAGCCCGACGGCACCGTCGCCATGTTCCGCCCGGACCAGAACGCCAAGCGCTTCCAGCGCTCCGCCAAGCGGCTCGCCATGCCCGAGCTGCCGGTCGAGACGTTCATCGAGGCCTGTGACGCGCTGGTCCAGCAGGACATCGACTGGGTGCCCGCGCACGGCGGCGAGGAGTCCCTCTACCTGCGCCCGTTCATGATCGGCACCGAGGTCGGCCTGGGCGTCAAGCCGGCCAACGAGTACCTCTTCATCGTCATCGCCTCGCCGGCCGGCGCGTACTTCCCGGGCGGCGTGAAGCCGGTCTCGATCTGGGTCTCCGAGGACCGCGTCCGCGCCGTCCCCGGCGGCATGGGCGACGCCAAGACCGGCGGCAACTACGCCGCGTCCCTGCTCGCCCAGGCCGAGGCCGCCGCCAAGGGCTGCGACCAGGTCTGCTACCTCGACGCGGTCGAGCACCGGTGGGTCGAGGAACTCGGCGGCATGAACCTGTACTTCGTGTACGGCGACAAGATCATCACGCCCACCCTGACCGGCTCCATCCTGGAGGGCGTCACCCGTGACTCCCTGCTGGCCGTCGCCCGCGACCTCGGCTACGAGTCCGAGGAGGGCCGTATCTCGGTCGAGCAGTGGCAGCGCGACTCCGAGAACGGCACCCTCACCGAGGTCTTCGCCTGCGGCACCGCGGCCGTGATCACCCCGGTCGGCACGGTCAAGCGTGCCTCTGCCGAGTGGAAGCAGAGCGGTGGGGAGCCGGGTGAGGTGACCCTCCGCCTGCGCCGGGCCCTGCTCGACCTCCAGCGGGGGACGGCTGAGGACAAGCACGGCTGGATGCACAAGATCGGCTAACGGTCACCGGACACGCTCAGGGCCGCCTCGGACTCGTCGATGTCCATGGCGGCCCTTGTGTGTTCCGTACGAGACGTCAGCAGCAGGTACACCACCCCGCCCACCGCCCCCGACAGCAGGAAGCTGCAGTCCACCCCGCCGGTCAGCCGCAGCAGCGGGCCCTGGTACGACGGCAGGGACACGGCCAGCAGGCCGACCCCGGCGCCCAGCGCCCAGGAGACCGTCGCCCGCACGTTCCAGCCCGCGCGGTACCAGTAGATCCCGCCCCGCGAACGGCGGTTGAAGACCTGGAGGGCGTCGGCGTCGTACACCCCGCGGCACCGGACGAAGCCGATCAGGGTGATGACGGCCCACGGGGTGCCGATCGCGGTGAGCAGCAGCACGAAGGACGTCATCGCGGACTGCGCGTTCCAGGCGTAGTGGCCGACGAAGACACAGGCGGTGGCGACGACGGCGACCGTGTAGGTGGCCCGCGCCCGGGAGGCCCTCGGCAGGATCGCGTCCAGGTCCAGGCCCATCGAGTACAGCATCAGGCCCGCGTTGCCGACCGAGCCCGCCGAGGCGGACAGCAGCAGCGGGATCAGGTACCAGGCGGGGGAGGCCTGCACCAGAGGACCGGCGTAGTCGAGGGCCGCGTGCGCGCCGTACGCCGTGAAGGTGCCGAACAGTTGCGGCACCAGCAGCCCGAGCACCAGGCCGAGCCAGGTCGCGTGCAGGACGCGGCGGCCGCCGTGCCGGGACGGCGAGATGTAGCGGGTGTAGTCACCGAGGAGCGTGATGAAGGCGATGGGGCCGGACAGGCCCGCCGCCACGGCCGCCAGGAACCAGGTCGGCCAGAACGAGCCCAGCAGATAGCCGCCCGCACCCGGCAGCGCCGAGGTCGTGAAGTGC
The DNA here is from genome assembly GCF_055558375.1 of Streptomyces sp. NPDC025793. Classification (NCBI taxonomy): domain Bacteria; kingdom Bacillati; phylum Actinomycetota; class Actinomycetes; order Kitasatosporales; family Streptomycetaceae; genus Streptomyces; species Streptomyces sp. NPDC025793. The sequence continues at coordinate 47,975 of NZ_JBVHMR010000010.1, forward strand.
GGGGCGTAGGCGAAGATCCCGAGGATCAGCAGCGCCGTCATGCCGATGGCGAGGACCCGGGACATGGCGAGCAGCACCCGGTACCCGTAGACCGCGCCCGCGACCGTCGCCGCCGCGAGCACGGCGTAGACCAGGGCGTACGCCACCCCGTCGGCCGGCAGTCCGGCCAGCCGGCCCAGTACGCCGATCATCACGTCCCCGCCGATCCACACGGTCAGCGCGGTGTAGCCGAGGGCCAGCAGCAGGCCGACCACCGAGCCGACCAGCCGGCCCCGCACTCCGAACTGGGCACCGGAGGAGGTGGACAGGTTGGTGGCGGTACGCAGGGAGATCAGGGCCAGCGGGGCCGTGACGGCCGTACCGACGACCGTGCCCGCCACGATCGCGCTCACCGACGCCCACCAGCCGAGCCCGAAGGACGGCGGCAGCCAGCCGAAGATGATCACTCCGAGGCAGAGGTTCGAGCCGAGCAGGATCGAGACGAGATCGCGCGGACCGCTGGTCCGCTCCTCGTCCGGGATGGTGTCGACTCCGCGCTGTTCTATCGGCATGGCCGGGTCTCCTTCGACTACCGCCAGAGAGTTAGAGCGACGTTCAATGTCCGTGAAGCATTGCTGACAGTCAATGCTTCTGTTTCATGAATTCTGTGTTTAGAGTGTTGTTCTAAGTGGGAGATGGCAAGGAGGTGCCGCGACGTGAGACTGACCCCCACGGAACGTGACCGGCTGCTGCTCTTCGGAGCCGCCGAGCTGGCCCGCGCCCGCCGGGCGCGCGGGCTCAGGCTGAACGTGCCCGAGGCGACCGCGCTGATCGCGGACACCGTCTGCGAGGCGGCCCGGGACGGGCGGCGGCTCGCCGAGGCCATCGAGGCGGCCCGCTCGGTGCTCGGCCCCGACGACGTCCTGCCGGGCGTCGCGGACGTCGTCACCGAGGTGATGGTCGAGGCCGTCTTCGACGACGGCTCCCGCCTCGCGGTCGTCTCCGACCCGATCGGCGGCGGCTTTCTGGGCGACCGGGCGCCGGGCGCGCTGGTGCCGGGCCCCGAGCACGCCGAGCCGGAGGCGGTCGTGCGGCTGTCGGTCACCAACACCGCGACCGTGCCGGTCTCCGTCACCTCGCACTTCCACTTCTTCGAGGCCAACCCGCGCCTGGACTTCGACCGGGCGGCGGCCTACGGGACGCGCCTGGCCGTACCCGCCGGGTCCTCGGTCCGCTTCGGGCCGGGCGAGAGCGTCGAGGTCGGCCTCGTGCCGATCGGCGGCGACCGGATCGCGATCGGCTTCGCCGGACTGGTCGACGGGCCGCTGGACGCGCCCGGCGCCCGGGAGGAGGCCCTGCGCAGGGCCGTGGCCTGCGGATACCTGGGAGCGGAGAACCGATGACCCCCCCGATGAACCCCTACGAGTACGCCGCCACGCACGGCCCCCGCGCCGGTGACCGCGTCCGCCTCGGCGACTCCGGGCTGACCGTCCGGATCGAGGCCGACTCCCAGCGCTACGGCGACGAGTTCCTGGCCGGCTTCGGCAAGACCGCCCGCGACGGACTGCACCTGAAGGCCGCCGCCGTCCGCGAGACCTGCGACGTCGTCATCAGCAACGTGGTCGTGATCGACGCGGCCCAGGGGATCAGGAAGGCCTCCATCGGCATCCGGGAAGGCCGCATCTGCGGCATCGGGCGGGCCGGGAACCCCGACACCCTCGACGGGGTGGACGTCGTCGTCGGCACGGGTACGTCGATCGTGTCCGGCGAGGGGCTCATCGCCACCGCCGGCGCCGTCGACACCCATGTCCACCTGCTCTCGCCGCGCATCATGGAGGCCTCCCTCGCCTCCGGCGTGACCACGATCATCGGCCAGGAGTTCGGCCCGGTCTGGGGCGTCGGCGTCAACTCGCCCTGGGCGCTCAAGCACGCCTTCAACGCCTTCGACGCCTGGCCGGTCAACATCGGCTTCCTGGGCCGGGGTTCGTCCTCGCACGCGGCGCCGCTGATCGAGGCCCTGGCCGAGGGCGGGGCGAGCGGCTTCAAGGTGCACGAGGACATGGGCGCCCACACCCGCGCCCTGGACACGGCCCTGCGCGTCGCCGAGGAGTACGACGTCCAGGTCGCCCTGCACAGCGACGGGCTGAACGAGTGCCTGTCGGTCGAGGACACCCTGAAGGTGCTGGAGGGCCGCACGATCCACGCCTTCCACATCGAGGGCTGCGGCGGCGGCCACGTGCCCAACGTGCTGAAGATGGCCGGTGTCCCGAACGTCATCGGCTCCTCCACCAACCCCACCCTGCCCTTCGGCCGGGACGCGGTCGCCGAGCACTACGGCATGATCGTCTCCGTCCACGACCTCAAGCCGGACCTGCCCGGCGACGCCGCCATGGCCCGCGACCGGATCCGGGCCGGCACCATGGGCGCCGAGGACGTGCTGCACGACCTGGGCGCGATCGGCATCACCTCCTCCGACGCCCAGGGCATGGGCCGCGCCGGTGAGACCGTGCGCCGTACGTTCGCCATGGCCGGCAAGATGAAGGCCGAGCTGGGGCCCCTGCTTACCCATGACGGGGAGGGCGGCGACGGCGAGGGCGACGACAACGCCCGCGTCCTGCGCTACATGGCCAAGCTGACCATCAACCCCGCCATCGCCCACGGCCTCGCCCACGAGGTCGGCTCGATCGAGGTGGGCAAGCTCGCCGACATCGTGCTGTGGCGGCCCGAGTACTTCGGTGCCAAACCGCAGCTCGTGCTCAAGTCGGGCTTCCCGGCGTACGGCGTCGTCGGCGATCCCAATGCGGCCACCGACACCTGCGAACCCCTCGTACTGGGCCCGCAGTTCGGCGCGTACGGCGCCACGGCCGCCGACATCTCGGTCGCCTTCGTCGCGCAGGCCGCCATGGACCAGGGCGGCGACGCGATGCCCACCCGCCGCCGTCGCGTCGCCGTGCGCGGCACCCGCGGGATCGGCCCCGCAGACCTGCGGCTGAACGCCCGCGTCGGAGCGGTCGACGTCGACCAGCGCACCGGACTGGTCACCCTCGACGGCGACCCGCTCCGCTCGCAGCCCGCCGACACGGTCTCCCTGAACCGTCTCTACTTCCTGTGAAGGACCTCCGTATGACCACGCCCGCCGCCGACGGCTTCCGTATGCCCGCCGAATGGACCCCGCACGAGCGCACCTGGATGGCGTGGCCGGGCCCCAACCCCACCTTCGACGACCCGGACGACCTCGCCGCGTCCTGCCTCGCCTGGGCGTCCGTCGCGCGCGCGATCCGCCGCTTCGAGCCGGTGACCGTGGTGTGCGGACCCGGCCGGTCCGCCGAGGCGCGGGCGCTGCTCGGCCCGGAGATCGAGACCGTCGAGCGCGAGCTCGACGACGCCTGGATGCGGGACATCGGCCCGACCTTCCTCACCGACGGCCGTGGTCAACTGGCCGCCGTGGACTGGACGTTCAACGGCTGGGGCGCCCAGGGCTGGGCCCGCTGGGAGCACGACGCGAAGATCGCCGCGTACGTGTCCGACCTCGCGGGCGCGAAGACGTACGCCTCGCGGCTGGTCAACGAGGGCGGCGCGATCCACGTCGACGGCGAGGGCACCGTGCTGCTCACCGAGACCGTGCAGCTCGGCCCCGAGCGCAACCCGCACTGGTCGAAGGAGGAGGTCGAGGCCGAGATCCACGCCCACCTCGGCACCCGTAAGGCCGTCTGGCTGCCGCGCGGCCTGACCGGCGACTACCCTCCCCACGGCTTCGGCACCCTCGGCCACGTCGACATCGTCGCCGCCTTCGCCCGCCCCGGTGTCGTCGTCGCCCACCACCAGCCGGACCCCGCGCACCCCGACTTCGAGGTCACCAAGGAGGTCATCGGCCGTCTGAGGTCGGCGACCGACGCCCGCGGCCGGGCGCTGGAGGTCGTCGAGGTGCCGGCCCCGACCGTCCTGGAGGCCGACGGCCACTGGGCCGACTACTCCTACATCAACCACTACCTGTGCAACGGCGGCGTCGTGCTGTGCGGCTTCGACGACCCGCGCGACGAGATCGCCGCCGGGATCTTCCGCAGGCTCTTCCCCGAGCGGACGGTCACCCTGGTGGACGCGCGTACGATCTTCGCGGGTGGGGGCGGCATCCACTGCATCACCCAGCAGCAGCCGAAGGCGTGAACATGATCTAGGAGACAGTGATGGCCGGTGCGGCACGGACGCGGAAGAACGCGCCGCCGCGCGAGGAGGTGCTCGCCGTCGCCATGGACATGATCGCCGAGCGCGGTCTGGAGAAGCTCACCATGGCGGCGCTCGGCCGCGAGGTCGGGATGAGCAGCGGCCATCTCCTCTACTACTTCCGCTCCAAGGACGAACTGCTGCTCCAGGCCCTGGAGTGGAGCGAGGGCCGGCTGGGCGCCGAACGCGGCCGCCTGCTCACCCGCCCCGGCACCGCGCACGAGCGCCTCGCGGCCTACGTCGACCTGTACGTCCCCGACGGCCACCGCGATCCGCACTGGACGCTGTGGCTGGAGGTGTGGAACCGCTCGCAGAACGCCGACGACGACGCGCGCACCCGGCAGGCCGCGATCGAGGGCGCCTGGCACCGCGACCTGGTCGCGCTGATCGCCGAGGGCATCTCGCGGGGGGAGTTCCGCCGGGTCGACGCCGACCGCTTCGCGGCGCGGCTGCGGGCGCTGCTGGACGGCTTCTCCATCCACGTCGCCATCGGGCTGCGCGGCACCGACCGCGAGCAAGTGCTCGCGCATGTGCGGGAGTTCATCGGCGACTCGCTGCTGCGTCCGTAGCCGGGGGCGAGTAAAGGAATCCTTTTCTCCGGGGCCGGGCAGGTAACGGCCCATGGGACGACAACACTGGAAGAAGATCTGGGTCGGCTCGGCCGGGAACATGGTCGAGTGGTTCGACTGGTTCGTGTACGCGAGCTTCGCCACCTACTTCGCCGGCGCGTTCTTCCCGAGCGGCGATCCCACCGCCCAGCTCATGAACACGGCCGGCATCTTCGCGGTCGGGTTCTTCATGCGGCCCGTGGGCGGCTGGCTGCTCGGCAGGGTCGGCGACCGCAAGGGACGCAAGGCGGCGCTGACCCTGACCGTCACGCTCATGTCGGCCTCGGCGATCCTGATAGCCGTCGCGCCGACGTACGCGGTCGCCGGGTACGGCGGCGCGTTCGTCCTGCTCGTCGCCCGCCTGCTGCAGGGCCTGTCGGTGGGCGGCGAGTACGCGGCCAGCGCGACCTATCTGACGGAGGCCTCGGACCCGAGGAACCGCGGCTTCGCGTCCAGCTTCCAGTACGTGTCCATGACCGCCGGCCAGATCCTCGGCCTCGGCCTGCAGATCGTCCTCCAGCGGACGATGTCCGACTCCGCGCTGCACAGCTACGGCTGGCGCATCCCGTTCGTCGTGGGCGCGCTCGGCGCGGCGGTCATCTTCTATCTGCGCCGCAGCATGCTGGAGACCGAGGTCTACGAGGAGGACGACTCGCACGCCGCCGAGCGTGGCACCCTGCGCGCCCTGTGGCAGCACCGGCGGGAGGCGTTCCTCGTCATCGCCCTCACCATGGGCGGCACCGTGGCCTATTACACGTACACCACGTACCTGACGAAGTACCTGTCCAACTCGGCGGGCCTGTCCAAGCAGACGGCGACGCTCGTCTCCTTCACCGCGCTGATCGTCTTCGCCGCCCTCCAGCCGCTCGCGGGCCGGCTGTCGGACCGGATCGGCCGGCGTCCGCTGCTGATCACCTTCGCGGTCGGCTCCACCGTCCTCACCGTGCCGATCATGAACCTGCTGGGGCACGCGAACGGCTACTGGCCCGCCCTCGGCCTCTCGCTGCTCGCGCTGGTCGTCGTCACCGGCTACACCTCCATCAACGCCTGTGTGAAGGCCGAGCTGTTCCCGACCGGCATCCGCGCCCTCGGCGTGGCCCTGCCGTACGCCATCGCCAACGCCCTCTTCGGCGGTACGGCGGAATACGTCGCCCTGTGGTTCAAGAACGCCGGGATCGAATCCGGCTTCTTCTGGTACGTGGCCGGATGCGCCGCCGTGTCGCTCGTGGTGTACCTCGCCATGCGGGAGACGAAGGATCTGGATCTGGCCAGGGTGAAGGCCGCCCAGGGGTCCGGGGAGTCCAGCCTGACGACCGCATCCTGAGACGGTCCGTGAGCCGGGGGCGGGGCTGTGCCAGACTGCCCCCGTGCTCTCGTTCGCCATGATTATGGGCAGCAGGCGCGCCGGTCCGCAGTGACCACCTCGTACGAACGGGTGCGGGTGGCCACCGTCGTCCTCGACCCGCGCGCAGACCTCTCGCACCCGCGAGGGGTTTTTTCGTTTTCCGGCCCACCTTCAGCCGGGGGCGGTGCGCGCGGGACCATTGTGGGGACGGTGGAGCCGGTCATTCCGGTAAGACCGAAGATTCACAACAGGAGCCTTGAGACCATGACCGAGACGGCAACCAACGAGCTCGACGACTCGTTCCACGTCTTCGACACCACGCTGCGCGACGGCGCGCAGCGCGAGGGCATCAACCTCACCGTCGCGGACAAGCTCGCCATCGCACGGCACCTGGACGACTTCGGCGTCGGTTTCATCGAGGGCGGCTGGCCCGGCGCGAACCCCCGGGACACCGAGTTCTTCGCCCGCGCCCAGGCCGAGATCGAATTCAGGCACGCCCAGCTGGTCGCCTTCGGCGCCACCCGCCGCGCCGGCGCCAAGGCCTCCGAGGACCCCCAGGTCCAGGCCCTGCTCGCGTCCGGCGCCCCGGTGATCACACTGGTCGCCAAGTCGCACGACCGCCACGTCGAACTGGCGCTGCGCACCACCCTGGAGGAGAACCTGGAGATGGTCCGCGACACCGTCTCCCACCTGCGCGAACAGGGCCGCCGGGTGTTCGTGGACTGCGAGCACTTCTTCGACGGCTACCGCGCCAACCCCGAGTACGCGAAGGCGGTCGTCCGGGCGGCCTCGGACGCGGGCGCCGACGTCGTCATCCTCTGCGACACCAACGGCGGCATGCTGCCCGCCCAGATCCACGCCGTCGTCGCCACGGTCCTCGCCGACACCGGCGCCCGGCTCGGCATCCACGCCCAGGACGACACCGGTTGCGCGGTCGCCAACACCCTCGCCGCCGTCGACGCGGGCGCGACCCACGTCCAGTGCACGGCCAACGGCTACGGCGAGCGCGTCGGCAACGCCAACCTCTTCCCGGTCGTCGCCGCCCTGGAGCTGAAGTACGGCAAGAAGGTGCTGCCGGACGGCAAGCTCCGCGAGACCACCCGTATCTCGCACGCCATCGCCGAGGTCGTCAACCTCACCCCCTCCACCCACCAGCCGTACGTCGGTGTCTCCGCCTTCGCCCACAAGGCCGGCCTGCACGCCTCCGCGATCAAGGTCGACCCGGACCTCTACCAGCACATCGACCCCGAGCTGGTCGGCAACACCATGCGGATGCTCGTCTCCGACATGGCGGGCCGCGCCTCGATCGAGCTGAAGGGCAAGGAGCTCGGCATCGACCTCGGCGGCGACCGCGAGCTGGTCGGCCGGGTGGTCGAGCGGGTGAAGGAGCGCGAGCTCAGGGGCTACACCTACGAGGCGGCCGACGCGAGCTTCGAGATCCTCCTGCGCGGCGAGGTCGAGGGCCGCCCGCTGCGGTACTTCGACGTCGAGTCCTGGCGGGCCATCGTCGAGGACCGCCCCGACGGCACCCACGCCAACGAGGCCACGGTCAAGCTGTGGGCCAAGAAGGAGCGGATCGTCGCCACGGCGGAGGGCAACGGCCCGGTCAACGCCCTCGACCGCGCCCTGCGCGTGGCCCTGGAGAAGATCTACCCGCAGCTCGCCGCGCTGGAGCTGGTCGACTACAAGGTCCGCATCCTGGAGGGCAAGCACGGCACCTCGTCCACGACCCGGGTACTGATCGCCACCTCCGACGGCAGCGGCGAGTGGTCCACGGTCGGCGTGGCGGACAACGTCATCGCCGCCTCCTGGCAGGCCCTGGAGGACGCGTACACCTACGGCCTGCTGCGGGCGGGCGTGCAGGCCCCTTAGGACTGCCGGTTCAGGGCACGCGCCAGATGTTGTCGAAGGCCGCGTTCTCGATGCGGCGGCGGGTGCGGACGCCCTCCAGTTCACGCACCGCCTCGCCGACCGCCGCCAGGACCGTGATCACGGCCTCGTCGGCGGGGGCCTCCGCCGGGCGGTCCTCGCCGATGGCGAGGATGCCGGCGAGGCCGGCGAGGACCGGTTCGCGCGACCACCAGCGGTCGGCCGCGTGCTGCCGGGCCGGGGTGTCGGCCGGGACACGCTCGGCGGGGTTCAGGGACAGCCGGTGGCGGCGTTCGGCGATGAGCTGCCCCTCGGACTCCAGCGCGTCCCGGTAGGCGGTCGCCAGCCCCTCGCCCCTGCGCCACAGCCAGTCCTCGACCGTCTCGTACGGCTCCCGCCGGGTGAGCGCCGCCCCGGCCTCGTCCAGCATCCGGTCGCCCGTGGTCAGGGCGGGGCCGGGCACGATGCGCTCACCGTCCAGGGTGAGCGCACGCACGCCGAGCAGGTCGACCAGTTCGGCACCCGCGAGCGCGAGCGACAGATCGCCCCGCTCGACGGGGTGCTCGCCGGGCACGTCCAGGCTGACGAGGAACAGATCCCGAGGTGTCGTCATACGGTCATCGTCCCCCACGGACCGGCCGCCCGCCCGGCAAACTCCTCCCCAGAACTCCTACCGGAGGGTCCACTTCTGATTGGCGGCCCCGGTGCACGACCAGATCTGCGCCCGTGCCCCGTTCGCCGACGAGTCGTCCGTGACGTCCAGACACTTGTTCGCCGCCGTGTTGACGACATCACCGGTCGAGGCGTTGTACGACCACTGTTGCGCACCGGTGCCGTTGCAGTCGTACAGCTGCACCTTCGCCCCGTCCGCCGTCGAGCCCGACGTCACGTCGAGGCACTTGCCGAGCGCCCGGACCGAGCCGTCGGCCGCCACGGTCCACTGCTGGGCGCCGCTGCCGTTGCAGTCGTAGAGCTGTACGGCCGTGCCGTCGGCGCTTGAAGCGCCCGCGACGTCCAGGCACTTGCCCGCCAGGCCGACGAAGGAGCCGGACCGGCTGCCGTTGCCGGACTGGGCGCCGACCCAGGTGAAGGTCGCCGAGGTCTTGCCGGGCAGCGAGTAAGTGGCGTGCTGGGAGCCCCAGTCGATGGTGATGTCCTGCGCGGACGAGGAGCCGTTGTAGGCGATCAGCGCCTTGCTGCCGTCCGGGTTGCGCCAGGCGACGTTCGGCACGGTGGTGGACGCCGTCGAGGCGATCCGCTGGGCGCCCGGCCGGACGAACTCGGTCAGCTGGCCCATGTCGTAGTACTCGACGGTGTAGTCCACGGTCCCGCTCGCACCGTCCCCGTCGTGCACGGTGACCAGCCCCGTGCAGGTGCCGCAACCCCCGTTGTGGGGACCGCCGTTCTGGTCCACGGCCAGCGACCACTTGGTCACCGACTTCGCCCAGTTGCGGGTGTAGTCGATGATGTCGGACATGTCCTCGTGCTGCTGGTCGGCGATCCAGGTGCCGCCGGAGTGCTCGGTGGCGAAGGCGTCCAGCCCGGGGTACTGGTCGTGCACGGCGGACTGCTTGGTGACGTCACCGCCGTAGCCGTGCCAGGCGATCCCGCCGAAGTTGGGGTGGTCGCGGATCGCCGCGTCGTCCACGGCCTGGGCCGCGTAGGAGTCGTAGGTGTCCCAGTTCCAGTCGTGCGCCAGCACCTTGGTGCTCAGCCCGGCCGACTGGAGCCGCGGCAGCAGGTCGTTCTTGAGGAAGTAGTCGATGCCGCTCGCGTTCCAGCTCATCGAGGGATAGCCGGAACAGCAGGTCGGCTCGTTCTGCGGTGTCACGTAGGAGACGTTGATCCCCTGGTCCTTGTACGCCTGGAGGTACTTCACGAAGTAGTCGGCGTACGCCCCGTAGTCCTCGGCCTTCAGCCAGCCGCCGTTCAGCGAGCCGCTGTCCTTCATCCAGGCCGGGGCCGTCCATGGCGAGGCCATGACAGTCAGGGACGGATCGAGCTGGAGCGCCTGCTGGGTGAGCGGCACGACGTCCGCGAGATCGTGCCCGATGGAGAAGCCGTTCAGGTTCGGGTCGGTCTGCCCGGACGGCACGTCGTCGTAGGTGTAGCCGTAGCGCGCGAGGTCCGAGGCGCCCATCGGGTTGCGCAGGAACGACAGCCCGATGCCGTCCGTCGGCGAGAACAGCTTGCGCATGGTCGCGTCCCGGGTCGCCTGGGACAGGGCCCCGCTGCTGTTCATCAGCCAGGCCGCGGTGTCCGTGAAGGAGGCGCCGCCGCCGGTGAAGGTCTGGTAGCGGGTGTTCTCGTCCACGGTGATGTTCGTGCCGCTGCCGCCCGTCCCGGACTGGAACGCGAACGGCGCCTGCGCCTGGAGCCCGCGTACGACATGCCGTCCTGCGGAGTCGTCGGTGGTGGTGAGCCAGGCCGTGACCTGCTCGCCGGCCGCGTGCGCGGGGGGTACGGCGGCGGTGACGCCGGCCGCGGAGAGCAGTCCGGCCAGCAGCAGCCGGACCGCGCGGGGGGTTCTCCGGGTTCTGCTCATCGTGCGTCGCCCTTCCTGTCCCAGTTAACTCACGTCATGAGCTAAGCCATGAGTGAACCACGGAGGCCGAGGGCGGTCCATACCGACGACAGCCCCTGCCCACCGCGCTTCGATCCGTGCTTCGATATGCCGGAATTCATCGGTATTCATAGGTATTCGGGTAGCTTCGAACCATGAAGGCCGTCCTGCGGACCCGCAGCCTGCCCGCCCTGCTGCCGGCCGTCCTCCTCCTGCTCGTCCCGTTCCTCCTGCTCCTCGCACCCCCGTTCGCGCCCCGGGCGAGCGCGGACACGAGCATCTCCACGATCGCCCGCGCGCTGCGCGCGAGTCCGGTCTACGTCGACCCGGCCGCCGCCTCCCAGCTGCCGAAGGCGGACGCCGACGCCCTCGCGAAGCGGATCGTGGACGCCAACAAGCCGGTGTTCGTCGCGGTCCTCCCGGCCGGCTACCCGACGGCCGCCCTCTTCTCGAACCTCCGCGCGGCCACCGGCATCACCGGCCTGTACGGCATCCGCCTCGGCGACCGCTTCGACGCCCGCGCCGACTCCTCCGTCATGTCGGCGGCGGCCCGGCGCAACCTGGTGCACAGCGTCCAGGACGAGCCGGTGAAGACCCAGCTCAGCGACTTCACCGACCGCGCCCTGGCCACGGTCGGCGGCCACGCGCCGAGGAGCTGGGGCGGCCCGGCCGGGTCGGGCGGGGTGTCCGGCACGGCGGTGCTCGTCACGGGCGCCGTCCTCGTGGCCGGCGGCGCGGGCGCGTACGCGCTGGTACGGCGCAGCCGCCGTCGGCGTGAGGAGCAGCGACGGGCCGCCCTCGACCGGCTGCGCGTGGTCGTCGACGAGGACATCACCGCCTTCGGCGAGGAACTGGACCGCCTCGACTTCCACCCGGCCGAGCCCGGTGCCGACGACGCGATGCGCGCCGACTACGAACGCGCCCTGGACGCCTACGAGACCGCCAAGCAGCGGATGTCCGAGGCGCGGCGCCCGCAGGACGTTCGCACGGTGACCGAGGCGCTGGAGGACGGCCGCTTCTCTCTCGCCCAGCTCGCCGCGCGCCGCACGGGCCGCCCGCTGCCCGAGCGCCGGCCGCCCTGCTTCTTCGACCCGCGCCACGGCCCCTCGGTCGCCGACGCGGACTGGACCCCGCCCGGCGGCGCGCCGCGCCGGGTCCCGGTCTGCGCGGCCGACGCCACCCGGCTGGCCGACGGCCGCGACCCGGTGATCCGCGAGGTCGACACCGAGCACGGCCGCCGCCCCTACTGGGACGCGGGCCCCGCCTACGGCCCCTGGGCGGGCGGCTACTTCGGCGGCGGCATCCTGCCCGGCCTGCTCGTCGGCACGCTCCTCGGCAGCATGATGGCCACCCCGTCGTACGCGGCCGACTACGGCACGGGCTACGGCGACTTCGGCCCGAACTCCGGCTACGACGACGGCTCCCAGGGCGGCGACGTCTCCGGCACGGACTTCGACCCCGGGGACTTCGGGGGCGGCTTCGGTGACGGAGGCGGCGACTTCGGCGGCGGGGGCGGGGGAGACGGGGGAGGGGATTTCGGAGGGGGGTTCTGAAGGGGGTTCTGGGGGCTGGGGGTGTGTCACTCCTTGTCCTGGTGGTGACCGTCGTCCGTCAGGGACAGGGAGCCCAGCCGTTCCATCACCGCCGCCGCCAGGTCCAGCACCCCCCCGCTCCGTCTCGCCGAGCGTGCCCAGCGCCTCGGCCAGCCAGGCGTCACGCTCGGCCGTGTCCTGCTCCAGCGCCCGCCGGCCCGGTCCGGTGAGTGACAGCACGGACTGGCGCCGGTCGTCGGTGCCCCGCTCCCGCGCGATCAGCCCCTCGGCCTCCAGCTCCGCGAAGACCCGGGTGAGCGACTGGGGCCGCTGCCGCTCGGCCGCCGCGACCTCGCCGGGGGTCGCCGGGCCGTACCGGCTCAGGTGACCGGGCGCGGCGAGCTGGTTGGGGCTGAGGCCGCCGTCCCCACGGGCCGCGTGTCGGTGGCGGTGATGTTCGCGGTCCTGGCCGTGGCGTTGTGGCTGCGCCCGCTCAACCATGCCTACTGGGCAGCCGGAATCACGACCGCGCTCTCCCTGCTCCTCGGCTACTTCGGCCAGGACGCGGTGAGCCTGCTGCCGACTCGCCCTGCCGCGACAGCCGTTGGGGCGGTCCTGTCCGTCGCGGCGGCGTGGTGGGTACTGCCGGTCCCCGTCAGGAGGCGAGGCCCCACAGTGGCACTCGGCTCATGAACGAGTCGGGGTCGCCCGCTTCTCAGTACGGACGCGCTCGCGCCTCGCCTGCACGCCGGGCCGGCTCGGCGGCGAACGGCGATCAGACGCAGCCGCCCAGCCGCAGGTGATCGGCAGTTCTGGGCCGCGACCGGGCGCTGTCCGAGGCCCCGGTGAGGGGCGGGGCCAGGGCCTTCGTGGTGGCCATGAGCGGCCCAAACCCTCCAGTCCCCTGCGAGCCCGACTTCACCGCCCGATCCCTCTACGCCGACCTCGCTCGCCCCTCCCGGCCGAACCGCCGGAGGCTCACGCGTTCTTGATGGCCGAGATGTCGAAGTTCAGCTTGATCTTGTCGGAGACCAGGACGCCGCCGGTCTCCAGGGCCGCGTTCCAGGTCAGGCCCCACTCGGAGCGCAGGATCTCGGCCTTGCCCTCGAAGCCGACGCGCTCGTTGCCGAAGGGGTCCTTCGCCGAGCCGTTGAACTCCAGGTCGATGGTGATCGGCCTGGTCGTGCCGAGGATGGAGAGGTCGCCGGTGATGCGGTAGTCCTCGCCGCCCAGGGCCTCCGCCTTGGTGGAGCGGAAGGTCATGGTCGGGAACTCGTCGGTCTTGAAGAAGTCGGACGACTTCAGGTGCCCGTCGCGGTCGGCACTGCCGGTGTCGACGCTGGCCATCTGGATGTCGAGGGTCGCGGTGGAGCCGGCCGGGTCCGCGCCGTCGAGGTGCAGGCTGCCGGTGAAGTCGTGGAAGGCGCCCTTGACGTTGGTGACCATGGCGTGCCGGGCGGTGAAGCCGATCGTGGTGTGCGCCGGGTCGATCGTGTAGTCGCCGGTCAGCGCCGTCAGGTCGGGGCCGGTGGCGGCGGTCGTGGTCGCGGGGGTGCTGTCCTTGCGGCTGAAGATGCCCATGTCGTGCTCCAGGAAGTTTCAGTTGAACGTTAAACGAACTCGATGTCTCCGACGGTAGACCCATTCTGTTCGGTTTTCAACATCATCCACAGCGTGTCTTCATCGTTACACGGAGCAACGGTGTCTGCCTCTGGCGCACCGGCCGGGAAGCGGGCACCATCTGCGTGCACCGCCGGACGTCGGGAAGGGTGCGGTGATGAGTGGTTCCCTGCGACCGACCCGGCGCGCGATGCTGCTCGCCGCCGCCCTCGGCCCTGCCCTGGTTCCCGCCCTCGGGGCCCGCCCCGAAGTCCGCCCCGGGGTCGCCGGTGCCGTGACCGGCGGTGATCCCCACGATGCCCTGCGCCGGCGCTGGCTCGACATCGCCCTCGGGACCGGATACGACCCGGGCGCCGAACCGTACGCCTCCCGCCTCCGCCAACTCGGTTCCCTGGCGCGGGACTTCGGTGGCACCATGGCGCCCGCCCCCGACTCCCTGTGGCCCGGGCACCCCTTCGACCCGCCGGCCGGCATCACCTACAGCTACAACCGGCTGTGGACCATGGCCCAGGCCTGGGCCCAGCCCGGCACCGGCGCCAGCGGCGACCCCGCGCTCCTCGACGCCGTCCTCCGCGGCCTCGACCATCTCTCCGCCCGCGTCTACAACCCCTCCACCGGCCGCTACGGCAACTGGTGGGAGTGGCAGATCGGCAGCCCCCGGCTGCTCATGGACATCACGGCCACGCTGTACGACCGCCTGGGCGCCGACCGGATCGCCGCCGCCTGCGCGGCCGTGGACCACTTCATCCCGGACAGCATGCTCACCGACTACTCCGGCACCTCCACCGGCGCCAACCGCGTCGACCTCGCCCGCTCCGTCGTCCTGCGCGGCATCCTCGGGCGGGACGACGCCAGGATCTCCCTCGCCCGGGACGCCCTCTCGCCGGTCTTCCCGTACGTCACCCAGGGCGACGGGCTCTACGCCGACGGCTCCTTCGTGCAGCACACCTGGGTCGCCTACGCGGGGACGTACGGCCAGGTCCTGCTCGACGGGCTCGGGCGGCTGTTCGCCCTGCTCGCCGGGTCGCCCTGGGAGGTCACCGACCCCGCCCGGCGGAACGTCCTCGACGCCGTCGAGCACTCCTTCGCGCCGCTCGTCCACGACGGTCTGGTCATGGACGGCGTCAACGGCCGTGCCATCAGCCGGGGTTACCTGCTCGGCGACGACCTGCACCTCATGCGCAGCGACCACTTCCACGGGCAGGCGCTCATCGGCTCGATCGCGCTGCTCGCCGGCGGGGCGGGGGAGGAGCGGCGGGCGAGGTGGTACGGGATGGTGAAGGGATGGATCGAACGGGACAGCGTGACACCGGTACTGACGGGGGGTCAGTTCGGTGTCGCCGACCTGGCTCGGCTGCACGCCGTCGCCGCCTCGCCCGTCCCGGCGGCCCCGGAACCTCTCGGCCACCGGCTCTTCCCGGCCATGGACCGCGCCGTCCACCGCGGGCTCCGCTTCACCGCCGCCCTGTCCATGGCGAGCGACCGCATCGCCCACTACGAGTGCGGCAACGGCGAGAACCCGCGCGGCTGGCACACCGGTTCGGGGATGCTGTACTGGTGGCCGAGTGCCGGTCGGGCCGATCAGTACACAGATTGGTTCTGGCCGACCGTCGACTGGTACCGGCTGCCCGGGACCACCGTCTCCACCAAGCGGCTCGCCGACCGCGAAGGGGGCGAGTGGGGCGCGCCGAAGCCGGACGTCCGGTGGGTCGGCGGGGCGACGGACGGTACGTACGCGGCCGTGGGGCAGCATCTCAAGGGTCTCGGTTCCAGCCTGGAGGCCCGTAAGTCCTGGTTCTTCCTCGACGACGCCGTGGTCTGCCTCGGCGCCGGGATCACCTGCGCCGACGGCGTCCCGGTCGAGACGGTCGTGGACAACCGCAACCTGGGGGAGGGCGGCACCCAGGCCTTCGTGCGCGCACGGAACTGGGCGCACCTCGAAGGGCACGGCGGCTGGATCCTGCCGCACGGGCCGTACGGCGCCGAACTGCGCACCCTGCGCGAGGACCGCACCGGCGCCTGGTCCGACATCAACGCGACCAGCACCGACGAGCGGCGCACCCGGCGCTGGCGGACCCTCTGGCTCGACCACGGCACCGACCCGGCCGGCGCCCGCTACCTGTACGTCCTGCTGCCCGGCGCCACCCGTGCCGAGACCGCCGCGCGGGCCGCCGACCGCCACTGGCTGCGCGTCCTCGCCAACGACCCCGGCCGGCAGGCCGTCGCCGTGCCCCGGCTGGGGCTGACCGGCGCGAACTTCTGGCGGGCGGGTACGGTGGGGGACCTGTCCGTCTCCGCGGGGGCGAGCGTGCTCGTCGTCCGCCGGGGCCGTACGGCCGTCCTGCACGTCGGCGAGCCACCGCGCACCGGCAGGCCGCTGGAGATCGTCTGGGACCGCCCGGTGTGCGCGGTGACCCGGGCCGGCGAGGGCGTCGAGGTGCTCGCCGCGGACCGCTCTCTGAGGCTGCGCGTCACTCCAGGGATGGCATGTGCCGACCGTGTATGTGAGGTGAGTCTCAGCTGATCGCTTTGTGGTCTCCCTACAAGCCCGGTGCCCTCTGAGCAGTCGGAACGGCTGCACGCGCCTGTGGTTCTGTTCACTGGCACCAGGAAAACGGGCCGGAGACTGTACGGAGTCGACGTCTCGCTTTCCTTGGTGTCCTTCGTAAGGTCGCTACATGACCGTTTTGGAAGAGACGACGGGTGAGCCGACCGGCGAGCCGACGGACGCGCGCGGACGAGTCGCCGAGCTGCACGAGATTCGTGCCAGGGCCGTGGCCGGCCCGAGCGAGAAGGCGACGGCGGCGCAGCACGCCAAGGGCAAGCTGACGGCGCGGGAGCGGATCGAGCTGCTCCTGGACCCGGGTTCCTTCCAGGAGGTCGAGCAGCTGCGCCGGCACCGGGCGCAGGGGTTCGGCCTGGACGCGAAGAAGCCGTACACGGACGGTGTGATCACCGGCTGGGGCACGGTCGAGGGCCGTACGGTCTTCGTCTACGCGCACGACTTCCGGATCTTCGGCGGTGCGCTCGGCGAGGCGCACGCCACCAAGATCCACAAGATCATGGACATGGCCATCGCGGCCGGTGCTCCGCTGGTGTCGCTCAACGACGGCGCGGGCGCCCGGATCCAGGAGGGCGTCAGCGCCCTGGCCGGCTACGGCGGCATCTTCCAGCGCAACACCAAGGCGTCGGGTGTCATCCCGCAGATCAGCGTGATGCTCGGCCCGTGCGCGGGCGGCGCGGCGTACAGCCCGGCGCTCACCGACTTCGTGTTCATGGTCCGTGAGACCTCGCAGATGTTCATCACGGGCCCGGACGTGGTCAAGGCCGTGACCGGCGAGGAGATCAGCCAGAACGGGCTCGGCGGCGCCGACGTGCACGCCGAGACCAGCGGCGTGTGCCACTTCGCGTACGACGACGAGGAGACGTGCATCGCCGAGGTGCGCTACCTGCTGTCGATGCTGCCGCAGAACAACCGCGAGAACCCTCCGCGCACCGAGTCCTCCGACCCGGTCGACCGCCGCAGCGACGTCCTGCTGGACCTGGTCCCGGCGGACGGCAACCGGCCGTACGACATGACGAAGGTCATCGAGGAGCTCGTCGACGACGGCGACTACCTGGAGGTCCACGAGCGCTGGGCGCGGAACATCATCTGCGCGCTGGCCCGCATGGACGGCCAGGTGGTCGGCATCATCGCCAACCAGCCGCAGGTCCTCGCGGGTGTGCTGGACATCGAGGCCAGTGAAAAAGCTGCGCGCTTTGTCCAGATGTGTGACGCTTTCAATGTCCCGATCGTCACCCTGCTGGACGTGCCGGGCTTCCTCCCCGGTGTGGACCAGGAGCACGGCGGAATCATCCGCCACGGCGCGAAGCTGCTGTACGCCTACTGCAACGCGACCGTGCCGAGGATTTCGCTCATCCTGCGCAAGGCGTACGGAGGTGCCTACATCGTCATGGACTCCCAGTCGATCGGGGCGGACCTCACCTACGCCTGGCCGACCAACGAGATCGCCGTGATGGGCGCCGAGGGCGCCGCCAACGTCATCTTCCGCCGGCAGATCGCCGACGCCCAGGACCCCGAGGCCATGCGGGCCCGGATGGTCAAGGAGTACAAGTCCGAGCTGATGCACCCGTACTACGCGGCCGAACGTGGCCTCGTGGACGACGTGATCGACCCCGCCGAGACGCGCGAGGTCCTGGTCAAGTCCCTGGCGATGCTCCAGTCCAAGCACGCCGACCTGCCCTCCCGCAAGCACGGCAACCCCCCGCAGTAACCGAGCGGACCCGCCGCGGCAACCCCGCGGACCTCTCTCTCACGGAGACTGACACCCATGAGCACTCCTGACATCCGCGTCGAGAAGGGCCACGCCGAGCCCGAGGAAGTCGCCGCCATCACGGCCGTCCTCCTGGCCCGCGCGGCCGCCCGCACGTCCGTGGCCCCGGCGCACCGCGGCCGCCCCAGGGCCGGCTGGCGTCGCCTGGAGCGCGAGGGCGGCTTCCGCGCCCCGCACAGCTGGCACTGAGTCCACGCCTCACCACGGCCCCGCTCTCCTCCGGGAGGGCGGGGCCGTCGTGTTGTGCGCCCTTCCAGTCCGTCCGTGCGCCCGTGCGCTCCCGCGAACGGATCAACCGGCGCTGGGCGGCGGGAGATCAAGATCCCTAATCTGGCGCGGAGATCCGGCCCAGGAGCCGGCACAGGAGCCGGCCCAGGTACCGGCCCAGGAAAGGGACCCCACCACCCGTGACACTCTCGACGCCGCGATGTGCCGTCCGGATCACCATCGCGACCACCCTGCTGACCGTGCTCGCCATGATCCCGGCCGGCGCCGCCGACCAGAGCTGGCAGCGGGTCGGCACCGACGCCCGCAGCGGCGTCAGCGGCCTCGCCCACGAGGGGCCCTCGGCCGACGGGACCGGCGTGGACGCGCTGATCGTGCACGACAACAGGGCGCCCGGCCAGCGGCGGCTGTCCCGGGTCACCCACCGGGACCGCGGCCCCGACGAAGTCACTCCGCTGACCTGGAGCGGGGCCGAACCGCAGGACCTGGAGGCGATCGAGGCGATCCCCGGCGCGGCGGGGGAGTACATGGCGCTCGCCGCCCGCGGCATCGTCTACCGCGTGCGGGTCGACGGCGACACGGCGGCCGTCGTCGACTACACGCCCCTTCCCGGCGTCGCCCCGGGCGACGACGACGAGAGCTTCGCGCTGGTGTCCCGGGACGGCAGGCTCGCCGCGCTCTGGGCCTCCCGGGGCGACGGTCCGGACCACCCCGCCGTCCTGTACGCGGCGCCACTCACCTTCGCTCCCTGGGGGCAGCCCGAGTTCGGCGCCGTGAGCCGTCGGCCGTACCGCGCGCCGTACCCGGAAGGCGAGGGAACCCGGCACATCACCGACCTCACCGTGACCGACTCCGGCCGGATCCTGGCGAGTTCGGCGGCGGACGCCGATGACGACGGGCCGTTCGACTCCGCCGTGTCCGACATCGGCCGGGTGACCGTCTCCCCGGCCGGCGCCGTGCGCGTCACGCTCGCGGAGTCCCCCACCCTGCTCGGCACCTTCCACGGCTACAAGGTCGAGGCCGTGGAGTGCGTGCCCGGCACCGACCGGGCCCTGCTCGGCACGGACGACGAGAACCACGGAGGCTCCGTGCGCTCCATGCCGTACTGCGGACGCTGAGCGCCCGGCGCCGACACACAACTCGGCCCCTGAACCCACCGGTTCAGGGGCCGTCGTCAGGAGGAGCCGGTGTGCTACCGCAGGCGGGCCATCAGCGCGTGCTCGACCAGGGTGATCAGCGCCGACTTCGCGTCCGCGCGGTGGCGGGCGTCCGTCGTGATGATCGGGGTGTCCGGCCCGATCTGGAGCGCCTCGCGCACCTCGTCGGGGTTGTAGGGCTGCTGGCCGTCGAAGCCGTTGAGGGCGATGACGAACGGCAGCCCGCTGTTCTCGAAGTAGTCGACCGCGGGGAAGCAGTCGGCGAGGCGCCGGGTGTCCACGAGCACGATCGCGCCGATCGCACCGCGCACCAGGTCGTCCCACATGAACCAGAAACGGTCCTGGCCCGGCGTGCCGAACAGGTACAGGATCAGGTCCTGGTCGAGGGTGATACGGCCGAAGTCCATGGCCACCGTGGTGGTGGTCTTGTCCCCGGTGTGGGTGAGGTCGTCGATGCCCGCGCTGGCGGACGTCATGACGGCCTCGGTGCGCAGCGGGTTGATCTCCGAGACGGCACCCACGAACGTGGTCTTGCCCACGCCGAAGCCGCCCGCCACCACGATCTTCGCGGAGGTGGTGGAGCGGGAAGGACCGCCGCTAGAGCTTGCGAAGTCCACTGAGCACCCTTTCGAGCAGTGTCACGTCTGGCTGGCCACCGGCGTTCTCGTCGCCGCCGGGCTGATGGATGGCGACCAGGCCCGCCTCCGCCAAGTCGGCGACGAGGATCCTGGCCACGCCGAGGGGGATCGTCAGCAGGGCCGAGACCTCGGCCACCGACTTGATCTCCCGGCAGAGGTTGCAGATCCGCTGATGCTCGGGCAACTGGCCCTGCATCTGGTGCGGCTGCGCGGTGGTGTGCACCAGTGCCTCGATGGCGAGCTGGTACCGCGGGCGGGTCCGGCCGCCGGTCATGGCGTACGGACGCACCAGGGGGTTGTTCGATGCGGACGCGGGGGCCGGCTCGGGGCGGCGCTGCGGCTGCACCGGCTGGATGCGCGGGGCCGGCGGCTGGTCGTACGGCGACGGGCCGGGGCCCTGCGGCGCGTACGGCTGCCGGTGGCTCGGGGCGGAGGGGAAGTTGTACCGGTTCGCCGAACCGTCGCCCTGACCCTGACCAGGGCCGTACGACCAGTTCCCCGAATGCGAACCACCTGGGGGTGTTGCCACTTTCTCTCCTCCTCCGACTGTGCCGGGCACCCATCGCTGTGGAGCCGCGTCCCGAAACCTTACGGCCCCGGGACGCGAATACGCACCGTCCGATTGTTAGTTGAGAAGGCTGCCCTGGAGCTCCGCACGGAGATCCGGGGTCAGGACCGTGCCCGCGCGGTCCACCAGAAGGGCCATCTCGTACCCGATGAGGCCGATGTCCGCTTCCGGGTGGGCCAGAACCGCGAGCGAGGAGCCGTCGGATACGGACATGATGAAGAGGAATCCCCGCTCCATCTCCACAACTGTCTGGTTCACGGCACCTCCCTCGAAGATCCGGGAGGCGCCTGCCGTCAGAGACGTCAGACCGGAGGCGACGGCCGCGAGCTGGTCCGCGCGGTCGCGGGGGAAGCCCTCGGACATTGCCAGAAGGAGTCCGTCGGCGGAGACCACCACCGTGTGGGACACCCCCGGGGTGTTGTCCACGAAGTTGGTGATCAACCAGTTCAGGTTCTGTGCCGCCTGGCTCATCGGGCTCACACTAACGCTCCTGGTTGTAGGTGCTGTCAGGACCGAAGCCCTGGCCGTTCGTTTCACTGCCTGCGCTGCGTCCGCGCTGGACGCCTCGACGCAGGTTGCTCAGCCTGCCCCGGACGTCCTCCGGGGCGCGGGAGACCTGGGGGCCTCCCTGGGGGGTGCTCTCGGCGGCGCCCTCGACCAGGTTGGCCTTGGGCACCCGCCGCGGCAGACCGGACGCGGTGACCCCGCCTGCCTTCGGCTTCCGGAGCTGCGAGGCCTGCTGCCACCGCGCGTCGTTCGCCGAACGCCAGGCGTTGTCGCCGCCCGCTGCCGGAGCGTCGCCCGGAGCCGGAGCTTCCGGCTGCACACGGGCCGTGCCGTTCGCTGCACTCGAACCGTTGGAACCGCTCGCGGCGGAACCGCGGCGGGGCAGCCCGGCGTCGGTCAGCGCGTGGGCGGCGGGAGAGGCCGGTCCCGGACGGTCGAAGCCTACGCGGTTCCGCTCACTCACGTCAGCGGCCTGCGAGGATTCCGCCTCCGGAGCGTACGGGGCCGGGTAGCCGTTCTGGTACCCGTCCTGCGGCTGCTGCGGCTGCTGCGGCCAGTCGTCCTGGTAGGAGTGCGCCGGGGCCGGCTCGGTGTACGCCGGGTCGGGGTAGCCGCCGGCCGAGAAGCTCTCGCCCTGCGGCAGACCGCCGTTCGGTGCGAAGAACTGGTCCTCGTACGGCTTGTCGTAGCTCTCCTCGTACGCGGCCTGCCGCGGCTCCTCGTACGCCTGCTCCTGGTAGGCCTGCGGCTGCTGCTCCTGGAACGCCTGCTGCGGCTGCCGCTCCTGGTAGCCCGGCCGGCCGTCGAACAGCGGGTCCGCGTAGGCGGCGGGCGCCTCGGGCTCCGGCTGCTCGGCCTGCGGCTGTCCCTGGCCCTGCGCCTCCAGGGCCGCGCGGCGCTCCTCGCGCATCAGCGAGCGGCCGACCGGGTCCAGCTCCCGGATGTCGTCGGGGATCTCCGGGTACCGGCTGTCGTCGAAGCCGAGCTCGGCGGCGGTCCGCAGGGGCTGCTGCACCTGGCCGAAGCTCTCACCCTGGAACTGCTGCTCCGGGATGATCTGCGAGACCGTGAACTCCTCGCGGTCCAGCGGCGTCTCGCCGCCACCACCGTGCGTGATCGCGTCCGGCAGCATGACCAGGGAGGTCGTACCGGCCTGCTCGCCCGAGGGGCGCAGCTGGACGCGGATGCCGTGCCGGTCGGACAGCCGGCCGACCACGAACAGGCCCATGCGCTGGGAGATCGCGGCGTCCACGGTCGGCGGGTTGGCCAGCTTGTGGTTGATGTCCGCGAAGTCCTCGGCCGTCAGACCGATGCCCTTGTCGTGGATCTCGATCATGATGCGGCCGTCGGGGAGACGGGTCGCGGTGACGCGGACCTTGGTCTGCGGGGAGGAGAACGTCGTCGCGTTCTCCAGCAGCTCGGCGAGCAGGTGCACGAGGTCGGTGACCGCGCGGCCGTGGATCTCGGCCTCCGGCACACCGGACAGCTCGATGCGCTCGTACTGCTCCACCTCGGAGGAGGCGGCGCGCAGCACGTCGACCAGCGGGACCGGCTGGTCCCAGCGGCGGCCGGGCTCCTCGCCGGCGAGGACCAGGAGGTTCTCGCCGTTGCGGCGCATACGGGTGGCCAGGTGATCCAGCTTGAAGAGGTTCTCCAGCTGGTCCGGGTCGGCCTCGTTGTTCTCCAGGTCGGTGATCAGGGTCAGCTGGCCCTCGATCAGCGACTGGTTGCGGCGCGACAGGTTGGTGAAGATCGCGTTGATGTTGCCCCGCAGCAGGGCCTGCTCGGAGGCGAGCCGGACCGCCTCGCGGTGGACCTGGTCGAAGGCGCGGGCGACCTCGCCGATCTCGTCCTTGGTGGTGATCGGGATCGGGGTCACCCGGGTGTCGACCCGGCCGGGGTCGGTGCGCGAGAGCTGGTCGACCAGCATCGGCAGACGCTGCTCGGCGATGCCGAAGGCGGCGTTGCGCAGCTGGCGCATCGAGCGGCTCATCTGGCGGGCCACGGCACCGGCCAGGATGAACGCGAGCAGCAGGGCGACCACGACGACGGCACCGGTGGTGATCGCGGAGGTCTTGGCGTCGTCGGCGATGCCGGAGGCCTCGTTCACGGCCTTGTCGGCCATGCCCGACTCGATGTCGCGGTACGCGTTGAACTTGAGCGTGTTGACCGCCCACCAGTTCTGCGCGGTGATGCCCTTCTGGGCGAGCGCCGCACGCGCGGCGGGGTCGGTGGAGTCCAGGGTGGCGAGCGCCGTGACCATCTTCTGCGGGTCGGACGGCGGCGCGACGTAGCTCGGGTCCTTGGCCTTGGCCTGCTGGGCCATCGTCGCGGCCTGGGTCTGGATGTCCTTCTTCTCGGCGTCCAGCTTGTCCGCGTCGGCCTGGGTGCCACCGCCGATGTACTCCTCGACGGCGATGCCCTCCAGGTAGGCGTACGAGGACAGGGCGACGCGCTGGCTGGCCAGGTTGGGGGCGTCCGGGCCCGGCTTGACCAGGATGTGCATGCCGATCGAGCGCTCCAGCGACAGGGCCGCCTTGGTGAGCGAGATGGCGTAGACGGTACGGCCGTAGGAGGTGATGTTGCCGGTGCCGAGACCGAGCTCGTTGGCGAACTCCATCAGCGGGTGGGCGACCTTGACGTAGCCCTCCTCGGTCTGCACACCGGTGAACTTGGAGGTGTACGCACCCGCGCGCAGCGTCTGGAGGAAGGGCTCCGCCTCGCGGAACAGCTTCAGCCGACGCTCCAGGCCGGACTTGTGCGGCATGTTCTGCGCGGCCTGGTCGAAGGCGTCGGCGGCCTTGTCGGTCGCGTTCTGGACCGCCGTGACGGTCGCCTTGTCCTGGGCGGTCTCCAGCTTGCCCTTCAGCAGGGGCGCGGCGGCGGTGTCGCGCTCCTGGTAGAGCGCGTCGGCGTAGGAGAGCGAGGCGCGCACGAGCCGGGCGGTGTTCTCGGCGTCACGGGCCTGCTGCCAGGTGTCGATCGAGTTCTTCACCTGGAAGCCGCCCATGACGAGACCGACCGCCACGGGTATGAGCAGGATCGCGTTCAGTCTGGTCGGCACCCGCCAGTTGCGCGGGGAGAAACGACCGCCGCTCGGGGCCTGCGGGGCCGCCGGTTCCGCGCCGGTCACGGGGGTGGGCGCCGCAGCGCGCGGCGGCGGGGTGAAGTTGCCCCGTGCCGACGGCTCGGGACCGTTCTTGCTTCGCCTCACTCGACCAACAACCTCTCGGCGGTCGGCACCTACGTCGTGCCGCAGAGTCTCTCAGAGCCCGCTTCGTCATCGACTACTGAGTACGTCTTTGACTATTGGGCAGTTCAGGCATTCCAGCACGTGGACCAGTGCTCTTCCAAACAGTGGAAACCTGTGAAGGGGCCTGTCGCAGGTGGCAGATAAAACGGTCATAAAGAGCGAGCCCCGCCAAAAGGCGGGGCGATTGTGAGCGCAGCGGTACAGCCCGACTGCGTCGCGTGGTGATACCCGGGGATTCCTCTGCCGAACTGTTATGAACACCGGAGCCGACCGTGTCAAAGGCCACAGCCGGCTCCGGTCCGATTACGACAACTGCCGTACGGCACGTCGTACTTGAGCACGTATGCACGTGCTGACCAGCACTTGTGCTACCGCAGGCGGGCCATCAGCGCGTGCTCGACCAGCGTGATCAACGCCGACTTCGCGTCCGCGCGATGGCGGGCGTCCGTCGTGATGATCGGGGCGTCCGGCCCGATCTGGAGCGCCTCGCGCACCTCGTCGGGCGTGTAGGGCTGCTGGCCGTCGAAGCCGTTGAGGGCGATGACGAACGGCAGCCCGCTGTTCTCGAAGTAGTCGACGGCCGGGAAGCAGTCGGCGAGGCGCCGGGTGTCCACGAGCACCACCGCGCCGATCGCACCGCGCACCAGGTCGTCCCACATGAACCAGAAACGGTCCTGGCCCGGCGTGCCGAACAGGTACAGGATCAGGTCCTGGTCGAGGGTGATACGGCCGAAGTCCATGGCGACGGTGGTCGTCGTCTTGTCCCCGGTGTGGGTGAGGTCGTCGATGCCCGCGCTGGCGGACGTCATGACGGCCTCGGTGCGCAGCGGGTTGATCTCCGAGACGGCGCCGACGAACGTGGTCTTGCCCACGCCGAAGCCGCCCGCCACCACGATCTTGGCGGAGGTGGTGGCCCGGCCCGCGTCAGAGCTTGCGAAGTCCACTGAGCACCCTTTCGAGCAGCGTCACGTCCGGAGCGCCACCGTTGTTCTCGTCGCCACCGGGCTGGTGGATGGCGACCAGACCGGCCTCGGCGAGGTCGGCCACCAGGATCCGGGCCACCCCGAGCGGCATGGCCAGCAGCGCGGAGACCTCCGCGACCGACTTGACCTCACGGCACAGGTGGCAGATGCGCTGGTGCTCCGGGAGCAGCCCCATGAGCGCTGCCGGGTCGGCCGTCGTGCTGATCAGCGCCTCGATGGCGAGCTGATAGCGGGGCCGCGTCCGGCCGCCGGTCATCGCGTACGGACGGACCAGTGGCTGGTCGCCCTCGTCCCCGTACGGTTCCGCGTACGGATCGTGATGGGCGGTGGGCGGGGTCATGAATCCTCCGGGCGGGACAGCAGGTCGGTCGGTCAAGCCGTCTGTCGGGGGCCGGTGGGGGGATTGTGTCGGCCGGACGGTGGTTTGGTGAGGTGGGTGGTGCCGGGGGCGGTCAGTGGAGCAGACTGCCTTGGAGTTCGGCGCGCAGATCCGGGGTGAGTACCGCCCCTGCGCGGTCGACGAGCAGTGCCATCTCGTAGCCGACGAGACCGATGTCGCACTCCGGGTGGGCCAGGACCGCGAGGGACGACCCGTCCGAGACGGACATCAGGAAGAGGAACCCCCGCTCCATCTCGACGACCGTCTGTGCCACGTTGCCGCCCTCGAAGATCCGGGACGCCCCGGCGGTCAGCGAGGTGAGCCCCGAGGCGACGGCCGCGAGCTGGTCGGCGCGGTCCCGCGGGAAGCCTTCGGACATCGCCAGCAGAAGGCCGTCGGCGGAGACCACCACCGTGTGCGACACCCCGGGGGTGTTGTCCACGAAGTTGGTGATCAACCAGTTCAGGTTCTGTGCCGCCTGGCTCATCGGACTCAACTAACGCTCCTGCTGGTGAGTGGGGCTCGGGTAGCTGCCGGTCTGGCCGCTGCCGGCCTGACGGCCCTGAGCGATACCCCGACGGAGATTGGTCAGCCGTCCGCGTACGTCGTCAGGCGCACGCGAGATCTGCGGACCGGCCTGGTGCTGTTGCTGCTGAGCCGTGCCCGGGACGAGGTTCGCCCGGGGCACCCGGCGCGGCAGGCCGGAGGTGGTGATACCGCCCGCGGCGGGCTGCCGCACACGTTCGGCCTGCCGGACGAGGTCGTCGTTCGGCGAGGTGCGCCAGGAGCCGGTGGTCGAGCCGTTGCCGGTGCCGTTGGCGCCGTTGCCGCCGCCCGCGTTCGCACCGTGCTGCGGAGCCGGGGCGGGAGCCTGCGGCTGCTGCGGTGCGGCCGCGCCGTCCTGCGGACCGCCGTGGAACCAGTTGGTCTCCAGCGTGTCGTACAGCGGCGTACGGCCGTCCATGGGACCGCTGGCCGGCGGCAGGGCCTCCGGCTCGCGCTGCACCGGCCGCGACGGTTGCTGCTGCTGCGGCTGCTGCTGGACCGGCGGGCGCGGGGTGCCGAAGTCGTTCCGGACGGGCGGCTGCGGGCGCTCGAACTGGCCGGTGTGCGCCGGGTTCTGCTGCTGTCCGGGCAGCGCGTGCTGCCCGGTCGAGCTGCCGTCGAAGCCGCCGTCGTAGGCCTGCGGGGCCGCGTACCGGCCGCCGTCGCGCCGGCTGTCGTCCGGCCGCGCGGGCGCCGGGCTGCCGAAGACGTCGGAGCGGACGAACTGCCCGTCGTCCGGCTGGTCGGCGGGGCCGTCGAACCGGCCCGGCAGCTGCGGGGCCTCGGGCCGGGCGAACTGCCCGGTCTGCTGCGGGTTGTCCGGGGGGGCGAACCGGCCGGGCTGCTGGGGGGCGTCGGGCCGGGGGAACTGGCCCGTGTGCTGGGAGCCGTCGAAGCCGTTCACTCCGGGGCGCGGGAACTCGCCCGTGGCGGACGGACCGTGGTCGTCGAACGCGGGTATCGCCGGTATCTCCGCGGTCGCCCCCGGACCCTGGCGGTCGTCGACGCGCGGTATGCGCGCGGTGTGCGCCGGGTCCTGCTCGTCGTGGCCGCGCGGGGCGTCCAGCGAGGCACGCGACAGCGGGGCACCGGAGTCGCTCCAGCTCGGCGTGCGCGGCTGCTGCGGCTCGGCGCCGGGCAGCTCGGCCCGCGGCCCGCCGCGCGGCGGCAGCTGGGGCTGACGGCCCTGGTCGGCGGGGGCGGCGGGGTGCTGCGGGCCGCGGCCGCCGAAGGCGTCCTGCTGCGGCCCGGCCGGGTTCGCGGCCTGGAGGTTCTGCGGGGCGCCCGGCGCCTGGGCGCCGAAGCCGCCCGCGGTGGAACCCGTGGGGACCGCCCGGCCCTGCTGCGGACCGCCGGGGCCGCCGAACGCACCGGCACCGCCCTGCGGGCCGCGCGCTCCGCCCGGCACACCGGGACGGCCGCCCTGGCCTCCGCCGGGCAGCGCGGCCCGGGGACCCTGGCCGACGCCGACCTGACCGCGCGGGGCGGGACCGGAACCGAGCAGACCGCCGCCGGCCGGAGCGCCGCCGAGGGCACCGCCGTTGCCGGCCTGCCGCCGGGCCGCGGCCGCACCCGCGGCGGCCTGCGCGGCGGCGGGACCGCCGGAGCCACCGGGCGCGCCCGGCTTGCCCGGGGCGGGCTTCTTGCCGCCCTGGGCCACGTCCACGGGCAGCATGACCAGCGCGGTCGTACCACCGGAGTCGGACGGGCGCAGCTGGATGCGGATGCCGTGCCGCTGCGAGAGCCGGCCGACCACGAACAGGCCCATGCGGCGGGAGACGGAGACGTCCACGGTGGGCGGCGAGGCGAGCCGCTCGTTGATCGCCGCGAGGTCCTCGGGGGACAGGCCGATACCGGTGTCGTGGATCTCGATCAGCACGCGGCCGTCGGGCAGCGCATGACCGGTGACCTTGACCTTGGTCTGCGGCGAGGAGAACGAGGTCGCGTTCTCCAGCAGCTCGGCGAGCAGGTGCACGAGGTCGTTGACGACGCGGCCGGCGACCTCGGTCGTCGGCACGGACGCCAGCTCGATGCGCTCGTACTGCTCCACCTCGGACGCGGCGGCGCGGAGCACGTCGACCAGCGGGACCGGGCGGGTCCAGCGGCGGCCGGGCTCCTCGCCCGCGAGGACGAGGAGGTTCTCGCCGTTACGGCGCATACGCGTGGCGAGGTGGTCGAGCTTGAACAGCGAGGACAGCTGGTCCGGGTCGGCCTCGCGGGACTCCAGTTCGGAGATGAGCGAGAGCTGACGCTGGATGAGGCCCTGGGAACGACGCGAGAGGTTGGTGAACATCGCGTTGACGTTGCCCCGGAGCAGGGCCTGCTCGGCGGCGAGGCGGACCGCCTCGCGGTGCACGTCGTCGAAGGCCGCGGCCACCTGGCCGATCTCGTCCTTGGAGTGCACACCGACGGACTCGACGGAGGTGTCGACGTCCTGCGGGTCGGACTCGGAGAGCTGCTTGACCAGCTCGGGCAGGCGGTCCTGGGCGACCTTGGTCGCGGTCTCCTGGAGCCGGCGCAGCGAGCGGATCATGGAGCGGGCCACGACGAACGCGCCGACCAGCGAGACGCCGAGCACGAGCAGGATCAGCGCACCGGAGATGATGGCGTCCTGCTGGGTGGCGCTCTTCAGCTCGCGGGCCTTCTGCTCCATCTCCTCCAGCAGCGTGTGCTCGATCTTCTTCATCTGCTCGATCTTGGTCGAGCTGTCGTCCACCCAGTCGCGGTACGACCGCGCCGGTAGCTGCTGCATACCGCTGGCGGACTCGAAGGCGCGCTTGGCGTAGGTGTCGGCGGACTCGATCGTCGGGTTGCCCGCGTCGATCGGCTTGAGGAGTTCCTCGGCGTTCTGGCTGGAGTAGATCTTGCGGAAGATCGCCAGCTCGGAGTTCTCGCTCTGGAACGCCGACTGGCCGTAGAGCCGGTCGTTCTCGGAGAGGTCGCCCTTGGAGGCGGTGGTCGAGGGCAGCGCGGCGGCGATGGTCGCGCGCTCGACGGAGGCGTACTCCTTGGCGGTGGAGAAGGCCGCCAGGGCGCGGGTGCGCGAGATCATCTCCGGGTTGCTGGACGCCTCGGCCATGTCCTGGGACAGCGAGATCAGCTGGGTGATCAGGCGGTGGTAGGACTCGATGGTCTGGGTCGAGTTGCCCGGCGACTGGTAGGCGGACCGGCGGATCTTGGCCAGGTCGTCCAGCTGGTTGGCGAGGCCGACGAGCGCGTCGCGGACGCCCTGGAGCTGGCCGTCCTTGCTGGCCGCGTCGATCTGCTCGGAGGCGTTGAGGAAGTTCTCGCGGGCCCGGTCGGTCTTCTCCTGGTAGCCCTTGACCGTGTAGTCGGTGGCCTTCAGACCGTGCGACATCGGACCGGCCGACTGGTCGCGCTCCTCCTGGAGCGCGGCCGCCAGCTCCGTGGCCTGCTTGGTCATGTCCGTCAGCAGCTTCATGTTGTCGAGCTGCTGGATGTCGTTGATGTTCTGGTCGATGCGCAGCGCGCCCAGCGAGGTCGCCGCGACCACGGGGAGGGCGAGCAGCGAGACCAGACGCGTGGAGATGCGCCAGTTGCGCAGGGCCATGCGCGAACCGGGGCCGGTGGTGCCCTTGACGGGCTTGACGGTCGGGGTGGTGGCCGCGGAGCCGCCGGGGGAGGCGGAAGCGGTCGAGGAGGTCGGACCCGACGGGCCGCCGGGCCGCCCGCCGCGCTCACCGCCGTCACCGGACGGGGCCAGGCCCTGGTTCTGGGCGTGCTGGGAGGAGGAGCCGCCCTTCATGGGAGCAGTCCCGTCGTGCAGCTCCGGCTCCGCCGAAGCGCTGCCATCCCTCTTGAAACGTCCCTGCACTAGCGTCGCAACCTCTGGACCAGGCACCCCTCCGCGCGAGCGGAGGGACACGGTGTCGGCGTTGTGGGGAGCGCCCTGAAAACGTCCCCCGATGGTCTTGAGTGACCGGCGCTGGTTCCCCCTGTCTCGCCGCCACTCGGCGCTGCGTCGCGCCGCCTGTGCGCCGGCTCGATCCTGCGGCGGTCCGTGGAATTCCAGCACAGTGCCGGATCTCCAACAAGGGCCGTGGACCGAGCCGTGACCTCGGTGACGGGCTGTGAGTGCCATGTCACCTGACGTGGAAGCTTATCCCGTGCATAACGGGTGAAACCAGGCGAGTTGTCGGTCGGCGCCAGGTGTCCCAGTCGCCATGATCAGGAGCGGAATGAGGGCTTCAGATGGTCAATGTCCGTTTCGTAAGGCCGGATTGGTGAAGCGATTTGACCGCTTTGTCCGCGACGCCGTGAGGAAACTCACATGCGCCACAGGGGCAGTTGGCGCCGTGGGCGGGGAATTGGATGTTTAGCCTGACGCTTTACAAGGGTGACGACTCTGCAAACCCACTCGACCAGAGGCCACAGGACGACAACGGTGAAGACGACGATGATGTTCCACAAGATCGCTAATCCTCGGCGCACGACCCTGGCGCACCTCAAGGACGCCGGCGAACTGCAGACCGCCGAACTGCCGGAGCACTCTGTCGACCTTCCGGTCCACACGGCCAACCCGCGGCGCACCGTCCTGGTGGACGTCCCGGCCCAGGCGGCGGCCGCAGAGTAGCCGACGGGCGCGGAGCGGCCGCGCGGCCACTCACCTATTCCGCCGAATTCCGGGCACCGGGGAATTCGGCGGAAGGCATTTCCGGGAGGAATCCGACCCCTCGACCGGTTAACCTGGGGCGTCAGCACGCCGGTTCTCAACTGTGAGGGGCGCAAGGATCCCGTGCGCATCGCCAGGTTCTCCATCGACGGGAACGTCGCCTTCGGCGTGGTCGAGGGCGACAAGCAGGACGAGCTCGTCCTGGACATCATCAAGGGCATTCCCTACGGCGTCGACTTCGAGCTCAGCGGTGTCAAGGTCCCGCTGAGCAAGGTCAGGCTCCTGCCCCCGGTCATCGGCAACAAGATCGTGGCCTTCGGCCGCAACTACGCGGACCACGCGAAGGAGCTGGGCAACGAGGTCCCGGACGCGCCGTTCGCCTTCTTCAAGCCGAGCACCTCGATGATCGCCTCCGGCGACGACATCCAGTACCCGCCCTTCTCCGAGGAACTGCACCACGAGGCCGAGCTGGCCGTCGTCATCGGCCGCATGTGCCGCGAGGTGCCGCGCGAGCGCGTCAAGGACGTGATCTTCGGCTACACCTGCGCGAACGACGTCACCGCCCGCGACGTGCAGAAGCGCGAGAAGCAGTGGGCCCGGGCCAAGGGCTTCGACACCTCCTGCCCGCTCGGCCCCTGGGTGGAGACGGACCTGGACCTCGCGCGCGCGAACGACCTGACCGTCCAGTGCACGGTCAACGGCGAGCAGCGCCAGCTCGGCCGCACGAGCGAGATGATCCACCCCATCGAGGACCTGGTCGTCAACATCTCCGAGGCCATGACCCTGCTCCCCGGCGACGTCATCCTCACCGGCACCCCCGCGGGGGTCGGCCCCCTGAACGTCGGCGACGAGGTCGCCGTCACCATCGAAGGCATCGGCACACTCACCAACAAGGTTGTCAAGCGTGGCTAGCGCACCCGGCTCCCCCGTACGCGTCCGTTTCTGCCCCTCGCCCACCGGTAACCCGCATGTGGGCCTGGTCCGCACCGCCCTGTTCAACTGGGCGTTCGCCCGGCACCACCAGGGCACTCTGGTCTTCCGCATCGAGGACACCGACGCGGCCCGCGACTCCGAGGAGTCGTACGACCAGTTGCTCGACGCGATGCGCTGGCTCGGCTTCGACTGGGACGAGGGCCCCGAGATCGGCGGCCCGCACGCGCCGTACCGCCAGTCGCAGCGCATGGACCTCTACAAGGACGTCGTGCAGAAGCTGCTGGACGCCGGTCACGCCTACCACTGCTACTGCTCCCAGGAGGAGCTGGACTCCCGCCGCGAGGCCGCCCGCGCCGCCGGCAGGCCGTCCGGCTACGACGGCCACTGCCGCGACCTCACCCCCGCGCAGGTCGAGGAGTACCGGGCCCAGGGCCGCAGCGCGATCGTCCGCTTCCGGATGCCGGACGAGACGATCACCTTCACCGACCTGGTCCGCGGCGAGCTGACCTTCACGCCGGAGAACGTGCCGGACTACGGCATCGTCCGCGCGAACGGCGCCCCGCTGTACACCCTGGTCAACCCGGTCGACGACGCCCTGATGGAGATCACCCACGTCCTGCGCGGCGAGGACCTGCTCTCCTCCACCCCGCGCCAGATCGCGCTGTACAAGGCGCTGATCGAGCTGGGCATCGCGAAGCGGACCCCGGCCTTCGGCCACCTGCCGTACGTGATGGGCGAGGGCAACAAGAAGCTCTCCAAGCGCGACCCGGAGTCGTCCCTCAACCTCTACCGGGACCGGGGCTTCCTGCCCGAGGGCCTTCTCAACTACCTGTCCCTGCTGGGCTGGTCGCTCTCCGCGGACAAGGACATCTTCACGATCGAGGAGATGGTCGCGGCCTTCGACATCTCCGACGTGAACCCCAACCCGGCGCGCTTCGACCTGAAGAAGTGCGAGGCGATCAACGCCGACCACATCCGCATGCTGGATGTGAAGGAGTTCACCAGCCGCTGCGCCCCCTGGCTGCAGGCCCCGTTCGCCCCCTGGGCGCCCGAGGACTTCGACGAGGCGAAGTGGGCGGCGATCGCCCCGCACGCGCAGACCCGCCTCAAGGTGCTCTCCGAGATCACCGACAACGTCGACTTCCTGTTCCTCGCCGAGCCGGTCGAGGACGAGGCCAGCTGGCAGAAGGCGATGAAGGAGGGCTCCGACGCCGTGCTGCGCACGGCCCGCGAGAAGCTGGAGTCGGCGGACTGGACCTCCGCCGAGTCCCTGAAGGAGGCCGTCCTGGCCGCCGGCGAGGTGTACGGCCTCAAGCTCGGCAAGGCCCAGGCCCCGGTCCGCGTCGCCGTCACCGGCCGCACCGTCGGCCTGCCGCTCTTCGAGTCCCTGGAAGTCCTGGGCAAGGAGAAGACGCTGGCCCGCATCGACGCGGCACTGGCCAAGCTCGCCGCGTAACCGTCGCCACCGCCGTATCCGCGGGGGCGGCATCCGGAAGTTCCCGGATGCCGCCCCTGTCGCGTTCCTCACGGGATAGGTTCGGATCATGACGATCAGAGCCGTTGTCTGGGACGTCGACGACACCCTCTTCGACTACACGACCGCGGACCGGCAGGGCATGCGGGCGCATCTGGTGGCCGAGGGGCTGTTCGACGGGTACGGCGGTGCCGAGGCGGCCCTGGCCCGATGGCGGGAGGTCACCGACCAGCAGTGGGCGCGGTTCGCGGCGGGGGAGCGCGGCTTCCAGGACCAGCGGCGCGACCGCGTGCGTGTGTTCCTCGCCGCGGACCTGACCGACGACGAGGCCGACGCCTGGTTCCAGCGGTACATAAGGCACTACGAGGCCGCCTGGAGCCTCTTCCCGGACGTCCTGCCCGCCCTGGAGGCCCTCTCGGCCAGTCACCGGCACGCGGTGCTGTCCAACTCCAGCAGCACGGTCCAGGAGCACAAGCTGCGCACCCTCGGCATCCGCGACCGCTTCGAGGCCGTCCTGTGCGCCGCCGAGCTGGGCGTCTCCAAGCCGGAGCCCGGGGCCTTCCGCGCGGCCTGCGAGGCCCTCGCGCTGCCCCCGCACGAGGTGGCGTACGTCGGCGACCACCCGGAGATCGACGGACGGGGTGCCGCCGAGGCCGGGCTGGTGTCGGTGTGGATCGACCGCGGTGGGGCCGCTGAGCAGCCGGCCGGCGAAGCGGTCGGGCACGGCGCCGTTCACCGGATCACGACCCTCGCCGAACTCCCCGCGCTCGTCCGCGCGGATACCCGTTTTGGAGCCCCGTCCACCTTCGGGTAATGTTCTTCCTGCGCCGAGGGGAGCGGGCCGAAAGGCCGGAGCCCCGAGGAGCAAGCTAGAACGAGAACCCCACAGGGGGTTGAGTTCCAGTGGCCTATGGTGTAATTGGCAGCACGACTGATTCTGGTTCAGTTAGTCTTGGTTCGAGTCCAGGTAGGCCAGCTCGCAGAGCTCATCTGCAAAGCCCCCGTTGTGTAGCGGCCTAGCACGCTGCCCTCTCAAGGCAGTAGCGCCGGTTCGAATCCGGTCGGGGGTACTGATCTCGATCTCGTCGGGATCGCTAGGGCCCCCGTTGTGTAGCGGCCTAGCACGCCGCCCTCTCAAGGCGGTAGCGCCGGTTCGAATCCGGTCGGGGGTACTGACTGGTCTAAACCATCATTGGTCTATGGTGTAATTGGCAGCACGACTGATTCTGGTTCAGTTAGTCTTGGTTCGAGTCCAGGTAGACCAGCTCGGACCTGCGGAAACGCAGTGTCCACGCCCCCGTTGTGTAGCGGCCTAGCACGCCGCCCTCTCAAGGCGGTAGCGCCGGTTCGAATCCGGTCGGGGGTACAGGAGAAGGCCCTTCGCTTCGGCGGAGGGCCTTCGTCGTGTCCGACGCCGGCTACTCGAAGCCGTACCGCCGTGCCGTCTCCTCCTCCTGGGCCAGCCGGTGCAGTGCCTGCAGTACCGGCTCGTTGAGGACGGCCCCCAGGATCGCGAACTCGACCCGCTCCGCCTGCGACGGATACGCCTCCATGTTGTCCAGGTCGAGGACGGCTGTCCGGTACATCAACTCGGCGTACGGAACGAGCAGTTCGGTGCCGAAGGTGTAGCCGATCCGGCGGAACGCGGCCACGGCCACCACCAGCGAGCGGTACGCGGGCGAGAGGGTCGTGAGCTGCTTGGCGTTCGTCCAGCCGAGCTGCTCCAGGAGCGCGCCGACCTCCCGGTGCGCGGCCTGGACGTACTCGTCCTCCGCGTCCGGCTCCGGCACCTGCGGCAGCGCCCACAGTGCCGCGCCCAGGCGGATCGTGCGGGGCAGGGAGTCGTCGTCCACGTGCCCGAGCACCTCGCGCACCTTCGCCACCGGCACCCGGCCCACCTGGATCATCGCCCGCACCAGCCGCAGCCGGCGCAGATGCTCCTCGTCGTACTCGGCCGTCGTGGCGTTGATCTGGCGGCCCGGCGGCAACAGCCCTTCGCGCAGGTAGTACTTGATCGTCGCCGTGGACACACCGCTCTGTTCGCTCAGTTCGGCCAGCCGCATCTCTTGCGCTCCTTCTCGGATAACGGCACTATCCAAGCATTGCTACTTGGATAGCTTCGCTCACCAACGAAGGGGGAGTGGTCAGGATGAACCGAACGACCGCTGACGCGAAGGGCGAGGTCGTCGTCCTGCTGATCGGCATGCGGATCAACCGCTTCTGGGCGGTGCACCTCTGGCTGCCGGTGATGCTCGCGATGCTCCGCATGCTGCGGGATCTGCGGAAGGAGCCCGAGCGCGGTCTGCTCAGCCACGTCCTGCTGACGGCCTCGCCGCGCACGTACTACGTCGTGCAGTACTGGGAGTCCAAGGACCGGCTGTACGCCTACGCGACGGCGTCGGACGCCTTCCATCACAAGGCCTGGGCGCGCCTCAACCGCAAGGAGCGGGACGGGAAGCTGCGCGGGCAGGTCGGCATCTGGCACGAGTCGTACGTCGTGCCCGAGGGGTCGTACGAGGCGATCTACGGCGACATGCCCGCGTTCGGGCTGGCCGCGGCGCACGGGCAGGTCCCGCTGGAGCGGCGGGGCCGGTACGCGAAGGACCGGTTCGCCTACCGGTCGAAGGGGGTGCCGGTCGCGGAGAAGACCGGCTGACCGGGGGGATCGGGGGATCGGGGAGGGCCTGCCGCGGCGTTGGGGCAGGCCCTCCCCGGCGTCCCCGGACGTGTCCCCGGACGGCGCCCGCTCAGCCCGAGCGGCGCAGGGCCTCGGAGAGGCGGGCGGCGGCGTCGATGACCGCCTGTGCGTGCATCCGGCCGGGGTGGCGCGTCAGGCGCTCGATCGGGCCCGAGACGGACACGGCGGCCACCACGCGGTTGGAGGGGCCGCGCACGGGCGCGGAGACGGATGCGACGCCCGGCTCGCGCTCGCCGATGGACTGGGCCCAGCCGCGGCGCCGTACGCCCGACAGGGCCGTCGCCGTGAAGCGGGCGCCCTGCAGGCCTCGGTGCAGCCGCTCGGGCTCCTCCCAGGCCATGAGGATCTGCGCCGAGGAACCGGCCTTCATCGTGAGCGTGGAGCCCACCGGAACGGTGTCCCGAAGGCCGGACAGCCGTTCCGCCGCGGCCACGCAGATGCGCATGTCGCCCTGGCGCCGGTAGAGCTGCGCGCTCTCGCCCGTGACGTCGCGGAGGTGGGTGAGCACGGGGCCGGCCGTGGCGAGCAGGCGGTCCTCGCCGGCCGCCGCCGCCAGTTCCGCGAGGCGCGGGCCGAGAATGAAACGGCCCTGCATGTCGCGTGCCACCATGCGGTGGTGTTCCAGGGCCACGGCCAGGCGGTGGGCCGTGGGTCGTGCCAGTCCGGTGGCCCCGACCAGACCCGCGAGGGTGGCCGGACCGGACTCCAGAGCGCTCAGGACGAGGGCCGCCTTGTCCAGAACGCCGACGCCGCTACTGTTGTCCATGCAACGATACTCACGTCTCACTCTGTGAAACGCAAGTTCAATTTTCCGTGGAACGCGCCACTCTGGAAACACACAGGCGGCCCGCGGACCAACGGGCCCGGTGGCGGACGCCCGGAATCACGACTTTCAGGGGCCCTCGCAAGGGCAGCCGCCGCATCCTCAGGATCTCTAGTTGGGCCGGCGCACGTCTGCCGGCCGGAGGGAAAGCGATGGGTAGGACACTCGCGGAGAAGGTCTGGGACGACCACGTCGTCCGGCGCGCCGAGGGCGAGCCCGACCTCCTCTACATCGATCTGCACCTCCTGCACGAGGTGACCAGCCCGCAGGCCTTCGACGGACTGCGCAAGAGCGGTCGCCAGGTGCGCCGTCTCGACCTCACCATCGCGACCGAGGATCACAACACCCCGACCCTCGACATCGACAAGCCCATCGCGGACCCCGTCTCCCGTGCCCAGCTGGAGACGCTGCGCAAGAACTGCGCCGAGTTCGGGGTGCGGCTGCACCCGCTGGGCGACGTCGAGCAGGGCGTCGTGCACGTCGTCGGCCCGCAGCTCGGTCTGACGCAGCCCGGTACGACGGTCGTCTGCGGCGACTCGCACACCTCCACGCACGGCGCCTTCGGCGCGCTGGCGTTCGGCATCGGCACCTCCCAGGTCGAGCACGTGCTGGCCACCCAGACGCTGCCGCTGGCCCGCCCGAAGACCATGGCGATCACGGTCGAGGGCGAACTGCCCGAGGGCGTCACCGCCAAGGACCTGATCCTGGCGATCATCGCCAGGATCGGCACGGGCGGCGGCCAGGGCTACATCCTGGAGTACCGCGGCTCCGCCATCGAGGAGCTCTCGATGGAAGCCCGGATGACCATCTGCAACATGTCGATCGAGGCCGGCGCCCGCGCGGGCATGATCGCCCCCGACGAGACCACCTTCGCGTACCTCAAGGGCCGCGCCCACGCCCCCGAGGGCGCGGACTGGGACGCCGCCCTCGCGTACTGGAGGACCCTGCGCACCGACGACGACGCGGTCTTCGACGCCGAGGTCGTCATCGACGCCGCCGAGCTGTCGCCGTTCGTCACCTGGGGCACCAACCCCGGCCAGGGCGCGCCGCTTTCGGCGTCCGTCCCCGACCCGGCTTCGTACGAAGACGCATCGGAGCGCCTGGCCGCCGAAAAGGCCCTGGAATACATGGGGTTGGCGGCCGGCCAGCCGCTGCGCTCCATCGAGGTGGACACCGTCTTCGTAGGCTCCTGCACCAACGGCCGCATCGAGGACCTGCGCGCCGCCGCCGAGCTCCTCAAGGGCCGCAAAGTCGCCGACGGTGTACGGATGCTGGTCGTCCCGGGCTCCGCGCGGGTGGGTCTGCAGGCCGTCTCCGAGGGCCTGGACGTGGTCTTCAAGGAGGCCGGCGCCGAATGGCGGCACGCGGGCTGTTCGATGTGCCTCGGCATGAACCCCGACCAGCTGGCCCCGGGTGAGCGCTCCGCGTCCACCTCCAACCGCAACTTCGAGGGCCGGCAGGGCAAGGGCGGCCGTACGCACCTGGTGTCGCCGCAGGTCGCGGCCGCCACCGCCGTCCTGGGGCACCTCGCCTCGCCCGCCGACCTGTCCGCCGACACCCCCGCGCCCGCTGGAGTCTGAGAACCATGGAAGCCTTCACCACCCACACCGGCCGGGCCGTCCCGCTGCGCCGCAGCAACGTCGACACCGACCAGATCATCCCTGCTCACTGGCTCAAGAAGGTGACCCGGGACGGGTTCGAGGACGGGCTGTTCGAGGCCTGGCGCAAGGATCCCGAGTTCGTGCTCAACCGTCCCGAGCGGCAGGGTGCGTCCGTCCTGGTCGCCGGCCCCGACTTCGGCACCGGCTCCTCCCGCGAGCACGCCGTCTGGGCCCTGCAGAACTACGGCTTCAAGACCGTGATCTCGTCCCGTTTCGCGGACATCTTCCGGGGCAACTCGCTGAAGAACGGCCTGCTCACGGTGGTTCTGGACCAGAAGGTCGTGGACGCGCTGTGGGAGCTCGTCGAGTCGGACCCGCAGGCCGAGATCACCGTCGACCTGGAGAACCGTGAGGTGCGCGCCGAGGGCGTCACCGCCTCCTTCGAGCTGGACGAGAACTCCCGCTGGCGCCTGCTGAACGGCCTGGACGACATCTCCATCACGCTCCGGAACGACGCCGACATCGCCGCCTACGAGGCCAAGCGGCCGACCTACAAGCCGCGCACGCTCCAGGCCTGATCGCCGGCCCTGATCCCCAGGGCTGATTTCGGCCACCGCAACACCCCGCCTGTACCCCCGATCGCCACGATTGGGGGTACAGCCATGTCTGCACCCGATCGGACCTGCGCACCTCTTACGCTGCCCTCAACTTGCCACGTTAGGAAGGGTGTTGCCGGGGTAGGTGAGTGCAATGATCGCGGCCTCCGCAAGTGCCTGGAAGGCCATTTGAGGCGGCAGTTACACCCTGCGCAGGCGACAACTCGCCCCAGATGGCACAATCTGTGCATGGGACACGACGGCCAACTCCAGCTCTATACGGCGGTCGCGAACCAGCTCAAGGAAGCGCACGCAAGGGTGCGCGCACTGCAAGTCCCGGAGGGCGTACGGATGGCGCTGACCCGGAAGCTGCTGGTCATTACGGCCGCGGCCAAGCACGATCTCGCCGCTGCGGCAAGGCGGCTCGAGCGGTTCAACGCGGACCTCGACGCGGGGCGGATCCCCGAAGAGGACCACTGAGCAGCTTGGGAGCGCCGAATCCGTTGCGGCACAAGGGTGATAAGCCCGTTTCGTGTTTGATTTGCGGTATATATCTGCCTAACGTGCGAAAAAGCTTGAACACTTTCGTTCTGGCGATGTCTCCGAAGGGGAAGACGTGAACAAGGCGCAGCTCGTAGAAGCGATTGCCGACAAGATGGGTGGCCGCCAGCAGGCGGCCGAGGCTGTCGATCATGTCCTGGACGCCATCGTCCGCGCGGTCGTCGCGGGCGAGCGGGTCTCGGTCACCGGCTTCGGGTCCTTCGAGAAGGTGGACCGCCCCGCCCGCTACGCCCGCAACCCCCAGACGGGCGAGCGGGTTCGGGTCAAGAAGACCTCCGTGCCGCGCTTCCGCGCGGGCCAGGGCTTCAAGGACCTGGTGAGCGGCTCGAAGAAGCTCCCGCGCGGCGGCGAGGTCGCCGTGAAGAAGGCGCCCAAGGGCAGCCTGACCGGCGGCACGGCGATCAAGAAGGCCGCGGCGAAGAAGGCCACCAAGGCGGCCGCGAAGAAGGTCACGGCGAAGAAGACGACCGCCAAGAAGACGACGGCGGCGGCGAAGAAGACGACGGCCGCCGCGAAGAAGACCACGGCGAAGAAGACGACCGCCAAGAAGACCACGGCGGCGGCGAAGAAGACCACGGCCGCCGCGAAGAAGACCGCCGCCAAGAAGGCCCCGGCCAAGAAGGTCACCGCGAAGAAGGCGCCGGCCAAGAAGTCGACGGCTCGCAAGACCACGGCGAAGAAGACCACCGCGCGCAAGGCGTCGTAAGGTCTCCAGGGCACTCACGCGCCGGGCCGGACTCCCCAGGGGAGCCCGGCCCGCGGCGTGTGCGGGGACGGTTACAGCGTCTGCAGCGTGACGAGCGTGATCCGCAGGGCGTCCCCGCGGCCCTCGGTCTCGATCCGCACCCGCTGCCCGGGCCGCAGCAGCCGCAGCCCGCCGGCGTCGAACGCCGCGGTGTCGTACGGCACGGGGGTGCCGTCGTCGAGCAGCACCTGTCCGCTGCGGGTCTCGGGGTCGTAGGTGTATGCGGTGGCCTGCATGGAGTTCAGCCTACGGGGCGCTCAGCAGGCCCGCCGCGGCGGCAGCCGTGTACGGGCCCACCCCGAGGGCCAGCGCCGCGCGCAGATCGTCCCCGGTGTCCACGTCCTGTCGTACCGAATCCACCCCGGCCGGCGTGAGTTCCCGCGCGCCCGTGGCCCGGTGGCGGTTGCGGGAATCGATGCCGAACGCCGGCTGCAATTCCTGTTCCGGCCCCGCCGCCAGCAGTGTCGTGCCGATTGCCGCCGCATCCGCGAGAAAGGCACGGGGGAATTCCGCGGCGGCGTCCAGTACCCGCGCCAGTTCCCGCGGGCGCAGCGCCGGCAGATCGGCGTTCAGGGCCGCCACCGCCGCTCCGGGGCGAATTGCGCGTACCGCCGCCGCGCCGTGCGCCAGGGCGGCGTTCAGGCCGTCCGCGGGGGTGTCCGGGACGATCCGCGCGCCCAGCGCCGCCAGCTCCCGTCCGGCCCGCTCGTCGTCCGTGACGACCGCCACACCCGCGACGGCCGCGCACGCCAGCGCCGCGGCCACCGTGTCCTGCGCGAACGCGAGGGCCAGCCCCGGGCGCACCCCGTCCGCGGCCGTGTCCGAGAGCCTGCTCTTGGCCCGCACCAGGGGCTTCAGCGGGATGACCAAGGTCCACTGCACCGGCGTACCGTCCCTCTCTTGTCGCGCTCATTGTCACCCGCTGTATCCGAGGACACGCAGGGCGGGGCGTACGGTGTTCTCGACAGACCGGCGGCCCGGGGCGACACTTGTGCGGCCCCCGCCGAGGTGGCATGCCTAGAGGAAGGTGTCCTTGTGCCCCGCCGCAGAATCGGCTTCTGGTACCGCTTCGCCGCGGTGATCTGCAAACCGCCGCTGGTGGTTCTGATCAAGCGTGACTGGCGCGGAATGGAGCACATTCCGGCCGAGGGCGGATTTATCACCGCGGTGAACCACAATTCCCACGTGGACCCCTTCGCGTACGCGCACTATCAGTACAACACCGGACGGGTTCCGCGATTCCTGGCGAAGAGCGGCCTTTTCAAGACGGGATTCATCGGCGCCGCCATGCGCGGTACCGGGCAGATCCCCGTCTATCGCGAGTCCACCGACGCGCTCAGCGCCTTCCGGGCCGCGATCGACGCCGTGGAGCGCGGCGAGTGCGTCGCCTTCTACCCCGAGGGCACCCTCACCCGCGACCCGAACGGCTGGCCCATGACCGGCAAGACGGGCGCCGCGCGCGTGGCCCTGCAGACCAAGTGCCCGGTCATCCCGGTCGCCCAGTGGGGCGTCAACGAACTGCTGCCGCCGTACGCCAAGA
The DNA here is from genome assembly GCF_055558375.1 of Streptomyces sp. NPDC025793. NCBI lineage: Bacteria > Bacillati > Actinomycetota > Actinomycetes > Kitasatosporales > Streptomycetaceae > Streptomyces > Streptomyces sp. NPDC025793. The sequence goes on from NZ_JBVHMR010000010.1 coordinate 89,906, forward strand.
AGCCGAACCTCCTTCCGCGCAAGACCCATCACGTGCTCGCGGGCCCGCCCGTGGACCTCTCGCGCTTCTACGACAAGGAGATGACCCCGGACCTGCTGAAGGAGGCCACCGAGGTCATCATGGCGGCCGTCACCCGCCAGCTGGAGGAGATCCGCGGCGAGAAGGCGCCCGAGACGCCCTACGACCCGCGCCACGAGAGGATCGAACAGCGGCGCCGCACACAGGCGCAGGCACAGACCGAAGCACACACGCAGGACAAGGAACCGGAGGGGCAGGGCAAGTGAGCAAGGCGGTAAAGGCGGCGGTCATGGGCACCGGCTCATGGGGCACCGCCTTCGGCATGGTCCTCGCCGACGCGGGCTGCGAGGTGACCCTGTGGGCCCGCCGCCCGGCGCTGGCCGAGGCGGTCAACTCGACCCGGACGAACCCCGACTACCTGCCCGGAGTCGAACTCCCGGAGAACCTGCGCGCCACCGCCGACGCGGCCGAGGCCCTGCGGGACGCGGACTTCACGGTCCTCGCGATCCCCTCCCAGACGATGCGCGAGAACCTGGCCGAATGGGCCCCGCTGCTCGCCCCGGGCACCGTGCTCGTGTCCCTCATGAAGGGCGTCGAACTCGGCTCCGCCATGCGGATGAGCGAGGTCGTCGAGGACGTCGCCAAGGTCGGTGCCGAGCGCATCGCCGTCGTCACCGGGCCCAACCTGGCCCGGGAGATCGCCGCCCGCATGCCGGCCGCCGCCGTGGTCGCCTGCGCCGACGAGGCCGTCGCCCGGCGCCTCCAGGCCGCCTGCCACACGCCGTACTTCCGGCCGTACACCGAGACCGACGTGGTGGGCTGCGAGCTCGGCGGTGCCGTGAAGAACGTCATCGGGCTCGCCGTCGGCATCGCGGACGGCATGGGGCTCGGCGACAACGCCAAGGGCTCGCTGATCACGCGCGGCCTCGCCGAGACCGCGCGGCTCGGGGTCGCGCTCGGCGCCGACCCGCTGACCTTCGCCGGCCTCGCGGGCCTCGGCGACCTGGTGGCCACCTGCTCCTCGCCGCTGTCCCGCAACCACACCTTCGGCACCAACCTCGGCAAGGGCATGACCCTCCAGGAGACCATCGCGGTCACCAAGCAGACCGCCGAGGGCGTCAAGTCCTGCGAGTCCGTGCTGGATCTGGCCCGCCGGCACGGTGTCGACATGCCGATCACCGAGACGGTCGTCGCCATCGTGCACGAGGGCAAGTCGCCCGTGGTCGCCGTCAAGGAGCTGATGTCGCGCAGCGCGAAGCCCGAACGACGCTGAGCGAACGCGCCCGTCTCTGTTCGTTCCCGGGCGGAGTCGACGCTGTATCCGGGCTCTACCACCGGGTACTCTCAACCCGATATGAGCACCGAGAACCTTCCCCAGAGCCCTGAGCAGCCGTCGCGCAAGCCGCGCGTGGCCGTCGTGTTCGGCGGGCGCAGCTCCGAACACGGGATCTCCGTGGTCACCGCCGGCGCCGTCCTCAAGGCCATCGACCGGACCAAGTACGACGTCCTGCCGATCGGCATCACCCGGGACGGCCGGTGGGCCCTCACCGCCGACGAGCCGGAGCGGATGGCCATCACCGACCGCCGCACCCCCGACGTCGAGGAGCTGGCGGAGTCGCACGAGGGCGGCGTGGTGCTCCCCGTCGACCCCGCGAACCGCGAAGTCGTCTACAGCGAGCCCGGCTCCGTGCCCAAGGCGCTCGGCGAGGTCGACGTGGTCTTCCCGGTGCTGCACGGCCCCTACGGTGAGGACGGCACCCTTCAGGGCCTCCTGGAGCTGTCCGGCGTCCCGTACGTGGGCGCCGGCGTGCTCGCCTCGGCCGTCGGCCAGGACAAGGAGTACATGAAGCGGATCTTCACCTCCTTCGGGCTCAAGGTCGGCCCCTACGTGGTGATCCGCCCCCGTGAGTGGGCGCAGGACGAGTCCGCCGCCCGCAAGAAGATCGTCGACTTCGCGGGCGAGCACGGCTGGCCGCTGTTCGTGAAGCCCGCGCGCGCGGGTTCCTCGATCGGCATCACCAAGGTCGACGACCTGTCCGGCCTGGACGAGGCGATCGCCACCGCCCAGCAGCACGACCCGAAGATCCTCGTCGAGGCCGCCCTGCGGGGCCGCGAGATCGAGTGCGGCGTCCTGGAGTTCGAGGACGGCCCGCGCGCCTCCGTACCGGCCGAGATCCCGCCGCCGGACACGCACGCGTACTACGACTTCGAGGCCAAGTACATCGACTCCACGCCCGGCATCGTCCCGGCGCCGCTCACCGACGCGGAGACCGCCGAGGTGCGGCGGCTCGCGGTCGAGGCGTTCGAGGCCGCCTCCTGCGAGGGGCTGGTCCGCGCGGACTTCTTCCTCACCGAGGACGGCGAGTTCGTGATCAACGAGATCAACACCCTGCCCGGCTTCACGCCGATCTCGATGTACCCGCAGATGTGGCAGGCCACGGGCGTCGGCTACCCCGAGCTGATCGACCGCCTGGTGCAGGCCGCGCTGCGCCGCCCGACCGGGCTGCGCTGAGCAGCCCGCAGTTCACCCGCGCATGGAGGCGATCCCGCTCGGGATCGCCTTCTTCACGGCCGGCGCGATGTCCGTGAGCACCGCCGTGCCCTCGTCCTGCGCGGACATCCCCTTGGGCAGGCTGATCTGCACGTAGGCCACGCGGCTGGCCGTCGTGAACCGCCAGGTCCCGTCGCCCTGCTTCTCCATCAGCCAGTCGACGCCGTTCACCCCGCCCGCGATCGCGTCCGGGTCCCCCCCTTCCGCCACCTTCGGATCGACCATCTTCGGCGGCCGTACGACACCGCAGCGCAGTATGATCGCCGGGCCTCCCCAGCCCGCCGTGTAGGCGGACCGGGGTGCGGGGTCGTCACGGCTCCGTCCGTCGAGCTTCTGCGGCAGCACCTTGTGCAGGTCCCGGCACACCGGGGCCGTCTTCGCGTCGGGGGTGGGAACCGCCACCGAGGCGCTGTCGTCTGCCGAGGAACAGCCCGCGACCGCGATCAGCAGCGCGGGCGCGAGCAGGCCGAGGGGCCGGTGACGGAAGATGTTCACCGGCCAAGCGTAGACGGGGGCTACAGATGCACGACCGGACAGGTCAGGGTGCGCGTGATGCCGTCCACTTGCTGGACTTTCGCGACCACCATCCGACCGAGGTCGTCGACCGTGTCGGACTGTGCGCGCACGATGACATCGTACGGACCCGTCACGTCCTCGGCCTGGATCACTCCAGGGATCTTGCTGATCGTCTCGGCGACGGTCGACGCCTTGCCGACCTCCGTCTGGATCAGGATGTACGCCTGTACCACGGAACCTCCAGGGCGGCCACGAGGATCATGTGGGGAAAAGGAACGCCACGGTATCGCGTCGCCGCTCCCCGAGGGGAGACCTGCGGGAACCGGGCTTGCGCGCCAGGGTGCAGGCGCGACGGAGGTTGACGGTCGACCTCGACCGGGCGACGGTCATCTCGACCGTATCGGGGACACTGATGTCGCGCGACTGGGCACGACCAGCGACCAGGGACAGAAGGGGAGCAAGGGAAATGAAGGGCACTGTTGGTGAGCTCGGGGAGTTCGGGCTCATCAGGGAGCTCACCTCCCGTCTCACCACCACCCCGGCGGTCCGGATCGGCCCCGGCGACGACGCCGCGGTGGTCGCCGCGCCCGACCGGCGCGTGGTGGCGAGCACCGACATCCTGCTGGAGGGGCGGCACTTCCGCCGCGACTGGTCCACGGCCTACGACGTGGGACGCAAGGCGGCTGCCCAGAACCTCGCCGACATCGCCGCCATGGGCGCCGTGCCGACCGCGCTGCTGCTCGGCCTGGTCGTGCCCGCCGAACTCCCGGTGACCTGGCCGAGCGAGCTGATGGACGGCCTGCGCGACGAGTGCCAGGTCGCCGGCGCCTCGGTGGTCGGCGGGGACGTCGTACGCGGCGACACGATCATGGTGTCGATCACCGCGCTCGGCGATCTGCGCAACCAGGAGCCCGTCACGCGCGCGGGAGCCCAGCCCGGCGACCTGGTGGCCGTCACGGGCTGGCTGGGCTGGTCCGCGGCCGGTTACGCGGTCCTCTCGCGCGGCTTCCGCTCCCCCCGCGCCTTCGTCGAGGCCCACCGCCGCCCCGAGCCGCCGTACCACGCGGGCCCGGCGGCCGCCGGGCTCGGCGCGACCGCGATGTGCGACGTGAGCGACGGGCTGATCGCCGACCTCGGGCACATCGCCGAGGCCAGCAAGGTCCGTATCGACATCCGCTCCGGCGCGATCGACATCCCGACCCAGATGAACGACATCGGTCAGGCCGTCGGCGTCGACCCGCTCCAGTGGGTGCTGAGCGGGGGAGAGGACCACGCGATCGTCGCGACCTTCCCGCCGGACACCAAGCTGCCGGCCCGCTGGAAGGTCATCGGAGAGGTCCTCAACCCCTCCGCGCTGCCCCAGGTGACCGTCGACGGGGCGCCCTGGACCAGCAAGGGCGGCTGGGACCACTTCGGGGACATCGAGTCGTGATCCCGCGCGTACTGACGGTGGCCGGTTCCGACTCCGGCGGCGGCGCCGGCATCCAGGCCGACCTGAAGACGATGCTGGCGCTCGGCGTGCACGGCATGAGCGTGATCACGGCCGTGACCGCGCAGAACTCGCTGGGCGTGCAGGGCGCCTGGGAGCTGCCGGTGGCGGCGGTGCGGGCCCAGTACCGCAGCGTCGTGGACGACATCGGCGTCCAGGCCGTGAAGACCGGCATGCTGTCCTCGGCGGAACTGGTCGAGACGGTCGCCGAATTGATCTTGGGCACGGACGCCCCGGCCGTGGTCGACCCGGTCGGCGTCTCCAAGCATGGCGACCCGCTGCTGGCCGCCTCCGCGCTGGACTCCGTGCGCACGAAGCTGCTCCCGGCGGCCACCGTGGCGACCCCGAACCTCGACGAGGTGGCCCAACTCACAGGCGTGCGCGTCGAGTCGGAGGACGATCTGCGCCGGGCCGCGGTGGCGGTGCTGGAGTACGGGCCGCGCTGGGTGCTGATCAAGGGCGGGCATCTGGCCGGAGACGCCGTCGACCTGCTCACGGACGGCTCGGCGGAGCACTGGCTGCGGGCGCCCCGCCACGACAACCGGCACACGCACGGCACGGGCTGCACGCTGGCCTCCGCCATCGCGTCGGGCCTGGCGAAGGGGCGGAGCGTGCCGGAGGCCGTCACGGCGGCCAAGGAGTACGTCACGGGTGCGATCGCGGCCGGGTTCGCGCTGGGAGCGGGGATCGGGCCGGTGGACCACGGCTGGCGGTTCAGGTCGCCCGAGTGATCTCGCGAGAGCGGCAAGCGCGACTACGGCAAAAAGCCGGCCCACCGTGAGGTGGACCGGCTCAGTGCAGCGAACCAGCAGTGGCCGCGCGCTTAGCTGTGCGTCAGCGCGAGATCTTGCCGGCCTTGATGCACGAGGTGCAAGCGTTCACGCGCTTCGGCGTCCCGCCGACCACGGTACGCACACGCTGGATGTTCGGGTTCCAGCGGCGGGGCGTACGGCGGTGCGAGTGCGAGATGTTGTTGCCGAAGCCCGGCCCCTTGCCGCAGACGTCGCAGTTGGCAGCCACGGGTCACTCCAAAGACTTCAGATGCACTTACGGATAATCCCGGCATGCCGGGATCGAGATCGTACGACCTGAATCTGAGTGGCGTTGCCAGGGGAACGGCCCGATGTGGATCGGGCAACCGGAGCAGCATACAACGACTGCGTCCGTACAACGAAACTACCATGGCAGCTCAGGCCCCCGCCCCCGGCCCTCTTCCGCCGGACACCGGCCCGGGGTCTACGCTGCGTCCCACGTACGGCCGGCTCAAGGAGGCGCAGGTGGCGCAGGTGCCGCAGACATTCTTCGATGCTCTCGCGGTGCGCACCTGGTGCGGTCTGGCGCTCGGCGCACTCGGCCGGGCACGCGAGGAGATCGACGCGATCAACGTCTACCCCGTGGCCGACGGGGACACCGGCACGAACCTCTACCTCACCCTGGAATCGGCGGCCGCGACCGTGGAGGCCGTCTTCGCCGGGTACGAGACGGGCTCCGGGTCCGGACCCGGTCCGGGCGCCGGGGAGCCGACCCTCGCGGACGCCGTGCACGCGATGGCCCACGGCGCGCTCATCGGGGCCCAGGGCAACTCCGGGACGATCCTCGCGCAGCTGCTGCGGGGGATGGCCCAGGTGCTCGCGCGGGACGACGAGGCCGCTCGCGTCGACGGCGCCGGGCTGGGGCGGGCGCTGCGGCAGGCCGCCGACTCCGCCCGGCAGGCCGTCGCCCACCCGGTCGAGGGCACCGTGCTGACGGTCGCCTCGGCCGCCGCCGACGCCGCCGAGGGGGCCGAGGGCGACTGCGGGGCGGTCGCGTGGTCCGCCTACGAGGGCGCGCGGGCGGCCCTGGCGGCCACTCCGGGCCAGCTGGCGGTGCTGGGCCGGGCCGGGGTGGTCGACGCGGGCGGACGCGGCCTCGTGGCGGTCCTCGGCGCGCTCGTGGAGGCGTTCACGGGGGAGGCGGTGCCGGACGTGCCGGTGGCTCTTGCCGCTTCTCAGGGGCACGCGCGCGTAACGGCCGTTTGCGAGGCGGGGCCGTGTGACGACGGGCCCGGCGAGGACGGGCCCGCCTACGAGGTGATCTACCTGCTGGAGGCCGAGAACGGCGCCGTGGCCCGGCTCCGGGAACGGCTCGACGCGCTCGGCGACTCCCTGGTCGTGGTCGGCGGCGACGGGCTGTGGAACGTCCACGTGCACGTCGACGACGCCGGTGCCGCCGTGGAGGCGGGCGTGGAGGCCGGACGGCCGTACCGGATCCGGATCACGCACTTCGGGCTCGGGGACGCGCACACCGGGCGCGGCCGACCGCCACGCGAGCGCGTGCAGCGGGCCGTCGTCGCCGTCGTGCCCGGCGAGGGTCTGGCCGGGCTGTACGCCGAGGCCGGCGCGACCACCGTCCTCGCGCGCCCAGGGGAGCCGCCCGCCAGCGGGGAGCTGGTGCAGGCCCTTCGGCGGGCCCACGCGCGCGAGGTCGTCCTGCTGCCCAACGACGCCGAGCTGCGCCACACGGCCGCCGCGGCCGCCGAGCAGGCCCGCACCGAGGGCATCCGCGTGGCCCTGATCCCGACCCGCTCGGCGGTCCAGGGCATCGCCGCGCTCGCCGTGCACGAGCAGGGGCGCCGCTTCGACGAGGACGTCGTCCAGATGACCTCGGCGGCGGGCGCCACCCGCTACGCCGAGGTGGCCGTCGCCGAGCACGAGTCCTGGACGACGGCCGGCATCTGCCAGGCCGGGGACGTCCTCGGACTCATCGACGGCGACGTGGCGGTGATCGGCGCCGACGTCACCGCCACCGCCGTCACCGTCCTCGACCGCATGCTCCAGGCGGGCGGCGAGCTGGTCACCCTCGTCGTCGGCGACGAGGCCCCCGAGACCGTCGCCGAGCACCTCCAGGCCCGCGTCCGGGAGTCCTACCTCGCCGTCGACACCGTGGTGTACCGGGGCGGCCGGCAGGGCGCGCTGCTGCTCATCGGTGTGGAGTGAGGGTTTACCGTTCCAGCTCCAGCAGCTGCGCGGCCTCCGCCCGCCGCTCCCGCACCGTCTCGTCCCCGGCGTCCGCGTCGGCGTTCTCGTAGGCTTCGAGTACCGCACGCGCGCGTGCGGCCGCCTCGGCGGGCCGGCCGAGGTCGGCCTCCAGCCAGCCCGCGGCGAGTTCGGCACCGGTACGGCTGTCCAGCCCGTCCGCGCCGAGCACGCCGAACAGCGCCGCCGCCCGGTCCATCTGCGCCAGCGCGGCCTCGAACACCCCCTGGATCACACTGTCTTCGACCTCCTCGGCCTCCTCGGTCGCCGAGCGGGCCAGCAGATCGCCGAACTGGCGGTGCGTGGCGCCCAGTTCGGCGGTGAGCTGCTCCCGTACCACCGGATCCGCCGCGGCCTCCAGCGCGCCCTCGCAGGTGCGCACCGCCTGCGCCATCAGCTCCCGCGCACCCCGCGCGCCGGACTCCGCGCGCAGCGCCAGCCACGCGCGGGCGCGCAGCGAACGCACGAGGAAGTGCGGGTTGCCCAGCGCCCGCCACAGCTCGCCCGCGCGCGTGTACGCCTGCTCCGCCTCGTCCAGCAGCCCGGCGTTGCCCAGGGACTCGGCGGCGAGATGGGCGAGCGTGGCGTGGTCCTGCTGCTCGGGCCAGTGCCGGGCGAACTCGGCGGCCCGCAGCCGGCGTTCGGCGGCCCCCTGGTGATCGCCCAGCTCGCTCAGACAGTCGCCGAGCCACCACAACGCCTGGACGACGGGCCCGTCGCCGTGCGTCTCGGCGGACAGGTCCGCCAGGGCCGACTCCAGTACCTCGGCGGCCTCCGCGCAGCGGCCCCGGCGCAGCAGGAGGCCGCCCAGCTGCTGGCGCGCCCAGGAGCCCAGCGTGCCGCTCTCGCCCGCCTCGTCGGCCCAGTGCGCGGCCTGGAGGGCCTGTTCGGCGGCCTCGACGACATCGCCGCGCCCGCCGACGACCTCGGCGAGCTGGAGATGCAGCTGGGCCCGCCCGACCGGCTCCACGTACGCCCCGCCGTGCTCCAGCGCGGACCGCAGCGCGCGCTCGGCCGCGTCCGCGTCACCGGCCTGATGGGCGAGGGCGGCGACCTGTACCTCGTACTCCACGGCGAACCACGGCAGTCCGGCGTCGACATAGGCGGCGGCCGCCTCGCGGAACAGCGCCGCCGCTTGCCCGGCGTCCCCGCGCGCCCCCGCCAGCTCGGCCAGCATCGCCCGCGCCTCCGCGGCCCGCGCGGCCAGCCGCACATCGTCCGCCCCCCGCCCGTCCACGAGCGCGAGCACCTCCCGCACAGCCCGCTCGGCCCGTGCCACGGCATCACCCCGCGCCGCTGCACCGGGCCCACTCGAACCGGCCTCCTCGGACGCCGGACCGTCCGATGCCGATCCCCCGGGTGCCAGCCCGCCGGGTGCCTGCCGCTCGGCCGCGGGCCGGCTCGATCCGGTCGCTTCGGACGCCGGTACGCCCGGATCGGCCCCTTCGGACGCCGGTCCGTCCGACGCGGGTTTTCCGGGTGCCGTTTCCTCGGGCCCCGGCTGGCCGGGTGCCTGCCGCTCGGCCGCGGGTCGGCTCGATCCGGTCGCTTCGGACGCAGGTCTGTCCGATGCCGATCCCTCGGGCGCCGACCCATCGGGTGCCTGCCGCTCGGCCGCGGGCCCGCTCGATCCGGTCTCTTCGGACGCCGGTACGCCCGGATCGGCCCCTTCGGACGCCGGTCCGTCCGACGCGGCTTCGGTCTCCTCGCGTGCGGGCTTCTCGCCTGCGGGCTCCTCGAACACCGCTGCCTCGTGTACGCCCCGCATCAGGATCCGTGCCCGGCTCATCGCCACCGAGGCCGTCTGCCGCAGACCGGTGCCCTCATCGGCGTACAGGGCGAGGATCTCGTCGTACAGGGCCGTGACGCAGGTCAGGGCGGCCGTCACCTCGCCCGTCAGGGCGCGGACGTAGGCGCCACGCGCGCGTGCGCCCAGTGCCTCGCCGGGGTCGCCGGCCTCCGCGTACAGCTCCGCCGCCCGTGCGAACAGCGCGACGCCCTCGGGGCCGCGGGCCATCGCCTCGTGGTCGGTGATCTCCGCGCGGGCCCGCGGCTCCAGCTCCGCGCCCCGCGCCGCCTCCGCGACCGCCGCCCAGGCCTCCAGGGCGTGCGGGCGCAGCGTCTCCGACAGGCGCCGGGCCTCGGCGAGCAGAGCGGGCAGGCCGGGTGCCGCCGCGGTCCCGGAGGGCGCGGGAGGTGCCACCGGCGCCGCTGCGGTGCGGGGCGTACGGATGCCCAGCGGGAGCCGGTCGGCCAGCGGCCGCTGGGCCATACGCGCGCGTGCCCGGTCGCCGACGTACGCCGTGCCGTTGCGCCGGTCGAACCGCTCGGCCAGCGCCAGCGCCTCCGCGCGCGCGTGGACCGCGAGTTCGCCCGCCGTCCAGGTCCGCCCGGCCGGCCCCGGCACCCGCCGGTCGCCGAGGCCCCGCTCGGTCAGCCGGTCCATGAGCAGCGTCACCACGGCCATGAAGTCCAGCAGGCTGCGCGGATGCCCGGTGTCGGTGAAGTACGCCGGCCGCTCGGCGAGCAGCTCCAGACCGCGCGCCTCGTTGCCGCTCAGCGCACAGAACTCCACATGGTCGGCGTACGCACCCCGCATCGACTCCATCGGGCGTACGAGGCGAAAGCCCCGCAGGTGATGCGCCCGGGCCTCGTCCAGGCGGCCCAGGCGCAGCAGCGGGGCCAGGGAGGACGCCAGCACGGTGTGCGGTTCGTGCGCGCACGCGAACTCGCCCGCCAGCACCGGCCGCCACAGCTCCAGGGCCTCCTCGTCCCGGCCGAGCGTCACCTGCCATTCACCCTGCCCGTGCAGCTCGCACGCGTGGCAGTCGGCCATCTCGTCCCGGTCGGCGGCCAGCCACGCGGCGTACGCCCGCTCCGCGCGCGCGTGGTCCCCGACGTGCGCGGCCACGCTGAACTCCGCGCTGCGCACGGCCCGTTCGGAGTGTCCGGCGAGCCGGTAGCGGTGCGCCATCTCGCCGAGCCACTTCTCGACCGAGGCGAGCGGCACGTGCGGCTGGTCGAGCATGCCCGCCGACATCCACTTGAAGACCCAGTGCAGCGAGTGCGCCTCGTATGCGTCGAAGTCCTCCGGCCGTTCGTCCCACATGCGCAGCAGCCGCGCGAACGGGACGAACATCTTGTCCTTCTCGGAGCTGTAGTTGTAGACCTTCAGCTGGTGTCCGAGCGCCTCGATCACGGCGAGCGGGACGTCCAGCCGCTCGGCGTCGGCCAGCAGCCGCTCCGCGCGCGCGTTGCGGGCGGGCCCTTCCGGCTGCTCGGAGTTCTCCGCCATCGCCCGGCGCAGCGCGTCGAGGTCCGTGACCCCGTCGCTCCCGCCGGTCCCGTCCGTGCCGTCGATTCCGCTCATCGGTGATCGTCCTCTCCCCGAGCCCCCTGAGCGGACTCTCCGTGCGTGGCCCATTCCAGGAGGCCGAGGAACGCCCGGTTGAGCAGCGCCGAGTCGGCCGGCCGCAGCGGGCGCTGCGCCATCAGCAGGGCCTGCCCGTACAGCGACTCGGTGGCGGTGCCGATCAGTTCCGGGTCCGCCAGCGAACCGATGCGCCGCACCAGCGGGTTGAGATGGTTGAGCACCAGACGCGCGCGCGGGGCGCTGCCGCGCAGCGAGCCCAGGATGCCCGCCCACAGGTCGTCGGCCCGCTCCTCGGCGTCCGCGCGCGCCTGCTCGTGCCGGGCGCCCCGGTCGTCCAGGTGCAGCGCGGGCACGGACAGCGGGTGGAAGGCCCGCAGCACGACGTCGCAGCCCAGCGGGTCGAGCTTGGCCCGCGCGGCCGCCAGGAAGCCCGACAGCGCCAGCTCCTCGGCCGGGTCCACGGAGTCCAGGTGCGCGGTCACGGTGTCCGCGTCCAGCTCGGCGACCACCGTCCCCGGCCGCACCGACGGCAGCGCCTCGACCAGCTCGCTGTCGTACGTGTAGCCGCCGTTGACGACGCCCACGCCCTGCGCGGACGCGATCGGCGCGACCTGCCGGTACTCCTCGACGGTCCGCGTGAAGTGCACCACCGGGTGGCGCTGCGCGAACTCCTCCAGGGACAGGTGCCCGTCGGTCGTCTCGAACGGCAGCCACGGCAGCATCGTGCGCAGCATCCCGGCATCGTGCCGGGCCAGGGACTTGACCCCCAGGTGGTGCACGGCGAGGAAGGCCCGCAGCCGCTCCGGATCACCGGCGGCGAGCCCCGTGAGCCAGGAGCGGATCCGGTCGCCGAGCGCGTCGCGGACCGCGGCCAGCGTCTCGTCCTCGTACAGCGACTCGCGCGAGGCCGTGGGCCGCAGGCTGTCGGTGTCCAGCACGCAGCGCACGAAGAACGCCCAGTCCGGCAGCACCTGTTCGGCCCGCTCGGTCAGCAGCATGCCCTTGAGATGCACCCGGTGCCGCGCCCGCTGGGCCGGTCCGACCGAGGCCGGAAGCACGTACGCCACCCCGCGGATCCCGGCCAGCGGCACGTCCAGGTCGATCGAGTCCAGCGGCGCGAACCCGAACAGCTCCCGGCAGTGCCGGGCCAGCGCCACCCTTCGGCCCGCCGGGCTCGGATACGGCCGGTCCCAGGGCGCGGGCAGCTCGGTGACCGGCTCCTCGCCGACCCGGACGTCGTACGGCAGCAGCGAGCCGAAGTCCCGGGCCAGGGTCAGGACCCGCTCGGGCGCGAGCCACTCGGCGGCGCCCGGACGCGCGGTCAGGTACACGGTGGTGCCCGGCTCGGGCCGCGCCGGGCCGTCCAGCGTGCGCACGGTGTACGACCCGTCGTCGCGCGCCGTCCACTCGACCGGCGGCGCGTCGGGCGTACGGGCGCTGCGGCTGACGACGCGGATCCGCTCGGCGACCACGAAGCAGGCGAGCAGCCCGATGCCGAACTGGCCGAGGAAGCCGGAGCGCGCCTCCCGCAGGCCCTCGGCCCGCTTGGAACTGCGCCCGATGGTGGCCAGCAGCTCGTGCACGTCCGCCTCGGTGAGCCCGATGCCGCTGTCCTCGACGCGCAGCCCGCCGTCCACCGGGTGCAGCCGGACCAGCGCCGGGGCGTCCGGCTGCTCGGCCCGCCGCGCGGTGACCGCGTCGACCGCGTTCTGCAGCAGCTCGCGCAGATAGACCTTGGGGCTGGAGTAGAGGTGATGGGAGAGCAGGTCCACCAGACCGCGCAGGTCGACCTGGAACGTGTGAGGCGGGTGAGGTTGGTGGGGTGACCGGGATGCCTGGGATGACTGTGAGGTCTGGGATTCCATCGTCACTGCGCCGGAGGGGGGACGCGTGCGGCGCGGGGTCGGGCGGTCCCGGATGGGGCGGTGACCGCGGAAAGGGGGCCGGAGCGCGCCATCCTAGGGCCGGATCAGCGCGCCTGACCAGGTCTTTCCCTGATTTTGACGGCATGGCGGGACGAATGCGCAGGGCAGCGCGCACGGCGGCCGGGCAAGGCGGTGCTACGGCATTGTCAGTGCCGTGGTGTGCAATGGATCTCGTGCCCGCACTGGAAGAACCCCTGAAGCAGCCCCTGAAGTCAGTGCTCGGCCCCGCCACCGCGAAGGTGATGGCCGAGCACCTCGGCCTGGACACCGTCGGCGACCTCCTGCACCACTACCCGCGCAGATACGAGGAGCGCGGCCAGCTCACCCACCTCGCCGACCTCCCCATGGACGAGCACGTCACGGTGGTCGCCCAGGTCGCCGACGCCCGGCTGCACACGTTCGCCTCCGCCAGGGCGTCGCGCGGCAAGGGCCAGCGCCTGGAGGTCACGATCACCGACGGCAGCGGCCGGCTCCAGCTGGTCTTCTTCGGCAACGGCGTGCACAAGCCGCACAAGGAGCTGCTGCCGGGCACGCGCGCGATGTTCGCCGGCAAGGTCTCCGTCTTCAACCGCCGCCTCCAACTGGCCCATCCCGCCTACGAACTGCTGCGCGGCGACAGCGAGGAAACGGTCGAGAGCTGGGCCGGCGCCCTGATCCCGATCTACCCGGCCACCGCCAAGCTGGAGTCCTGGAAGATCGGCAAGGCGGTCCAGACGGTGCTGCCCGCCGCCCAGGAGGCCGTCGACCCGCTGCCGGGCCCGCTCCTCGAAGGCCGCGGCCTGCTCCCGCTCCCCGAGGCACTGCTCAAGATCCACCGCCCGCACACCAAGGCGGACATCGCCGACGCCCGCGCCCGGCTGAAGTGGGACGAGGCCTTCGTCCTCCAGGTGGCCCTGGCCCGCCGCCGCCACGCGGACGCCCAGCTCCCGGCCGTCCCCCGCAGGCCCCGGCCCGACGGCCTCCTCACGGCCTTCGACGACCGCCTCCCCTTCACCCTCACCGAGGGCCAGCAGAAGGTCTCCCGCGAGATCTTCGACGACCTCGCCACGGAACACCCGATGCACCGCCTGCTCCAGGGCGAGGTGGGATCGGGGAAGGCGCAGCCACTGGACTCGCTCGTCCTGACGCCCATGGGGTTCAGGCGGATGGGAGACGTGAGGGAGGGCGACGAGGTCATCGTGCCCGACGGAGATGTCGCCCTGGTCAACGGAGTCTTCCCACAGGGAGAGCGCGAAGTGTGGCGCATGGTGTTGTCCGACGGGAGCTCCGTGGAATGCGATGACGAGCACCTCTGGATCGTCGGCACGAGTTGCGGGTGGCAGCGCGGTCAGCCGCCGAAGGTGATGACCGCGAGGGAAATCCGGCACGACCTGTTCGAAGCCGACGGCTCGCCGAAGTGGTACATCCCGGTGGCCACGCCGGTGGACCTCGGCGACGACTCGGGACTCCCGCTGGACCCGTATCTGTTCGGACTCCTCCTGGGCGACGGTTCGTTCCGGCACGACCTGCGCCTGTCCACCGAGGACGCGGAGATCCACGACGCCGTCGCGGCTTCCGTGGCTCCGGACTGCCGCCTCGTGGCGGTCCAGGGCTCCCGGTGCGACTACACGATCCAGCCGGCGCAGCGCGCGGGCGGCGTCCGGAACCCGGTGATCCAGGTCCTGCGTGACCTCGGTCTCCGGGGCCTGACGTCCCACGACAAGTTCATCCCCGACGACTTCAAGAACGCGTCGATCAAGAATCGGCTTGCTCTCCTGCAAGGGCTACTGGACACGGACGGCACGATTCACCGGGACGGGATGAGCATCTCCCTGTGTTCGGCCTCGCGCAGGCTCGCGGACGACGTCGCCTGGATCGTGCGGTCTTTGGGCGGCCGGGCGCGGGTGCTGCCGCAGGGATCCGCCTTCAACGTCTCGGTCGCGCTGCCCGACGAGTTCGCCCCCTTCCGGCTCACACGCAAGGCGGAGCGCGTGCGGCCACGTCCGAAGTGCAACACCTTCAGGCGCGGCATCCGGGCGGTGGAGTATGTGGGCCGGAAACCGGTCCAGTGCATCAGCGTCGCGCACTCCAGTCACGCGTACGTCACCGACCACTTCTCGGTGACCCACAACACCATGGTCGCCCTGCGCGCCATGCTCGCCGTCGTCGACGCGGGCGGGCAGGCGGCCATGCTGGCGCCCACCGAGGTGCTCGCCCAGCAGCACCACCGGTCGATCACGGAGATGATGGGCGAGCTGGCCGAGGGCGGCATGCTGGGCGGCGCCGAGCAGGCCACCAAGGTCGTCCTGCTCACCGGCTCCATGGGCGCCGCCGCCCGCCGCCAGGCGCTGCTCGACCTGGTCACCGCCGAGGCCGGCATCGTCATCGGCACGCACGCGCTCATCGAGGACAAGGTCCAGTTCCACGACCTGGGCCTGGTCGTGGTCGACGAACAGCACCGCTTCGGCGTCGAACAGCGCGACGCCCTGCGCGGCAAGGGCAAGCAGCCGCCCCACCTCCTCGTCATGACGGCCACCCCCATCCCGCGCACGGTCGCCATGACCGTCTTCGGCGACCTGGAGACCTCGGTCCTCGACCAGCTCCCGGCCGGCCGCTCACCCATCGCCAGCCATGTCGTCCCGGCCGCCGACAAGCCCCACTTCCTCGCCCGCGCCTGGGAGCGGGTGCGCGAGGAGGTGGCGAACGGCCACCAGGCGTACGTCGTCTGCCCCCGCATCGGCGACGACATCGACGAGGCCGACGCCAAGAAGACCAAGAAACCGTCCCCCGAGGACGAGGCGGAGAAGCGCCCGCCGCTCGCGGTCCTCGACGTGGCCGACCAACTGGCCAGGGGCCCCCTCCAGGGGCTCACGGTCGAGGTGCTGCACGGCCGTATGCACCCCGACGACAAGGACGCGGTCATGCGCCGCTTCGCGGCCGGCGACACCGACGTCCTGGTGGCCACCACGGTCATCGAGGTCGGCGTCAACGTCCCCAACGCCACGGCCATGGTCATCATGGACGCCGACCGCTTCGGCGTCTCCCAGCTCCACCAGCTCCGCGGCCGCGTCGGCCGCGGCTCGGCCCCCGGCCTGTGCCTGCTGGTCACCGAGATGCCCGAGGCGAGCGCGGCCCGCCAGCGGCTGAACGCGGTCGCCGCCACACTCGACGGCTTCGAGCTCTCCCGCATCGACCTCGAACAGCGCCGCGAGGGCGACGTCCTCGGCCAGGCCCAGTCCGGCGCCCGCAGCAGCCTGCGCGTCCTCGCCGTCATCGAGGACGAGGAGGTCATCGCGGAGGCGAGACAGGAGGCGACGGCGGTGGTGAGCGCGGACCCGGAGCTGGAGCACCTGCCGGGCCTGCGGACGGCGCTGGCCGCCCTGCTGGACGACGAGAGGGAGCAGTACTTGGAAAAGGGATGAAGCGGCCTGCCACACTGAATCCGTCACCACCCCCGACCAAGGACCGAAGATGACCCGCGTGATCGCCGGCACCGCCGGCGGACGTCGCCTGGCCGTACCGCCCGGCACCGGAACCCGGCCCACCTCCGACCGCGCCCGCGAAGGTCTCTTCTCCACCTGGCAGTCCCTCCTCGGCGGCCCCCTCGACGGCGAACGGGTCCTCGACCTCTACGCCGGCTCGGGCGCCGTGGGCCTGGAGGCGCTCTCCCGCGGCGCGAGCCACACGCTCCTCGTGGAAGCCGACGCCCGCGCGGCGAGGACCGTCCGCGACAACGTCAGGAACCTCGGCCTGCCCGGCGCCGAAGTGCGCGCGGGCAAAGCGGAACAAGTCATCAGAACCGCACCCCCCGCCGAGCCGTACGACCTCGTCTTCCTCGACCCTCCGTACGCCGTCACGGACGACGATCTTCGCGAGATTCTGCTCACACTCCGCTCCGAACGCTGGCTCACCGAAGAAGCCCTCGTCACCGTGGAGCGCAGCACCAGAGGCGGAGAATTCCGCTGGCCCGACGGATTCGCACCACTGAGGTCCCGTCGCTACGGCGAGGGAACGTTTTGGTACGGTCGCGCCGCCTCTACGTGCGAAGACGCACGATGACCGGACCGGAGAGCGAGGGATCACAAGTGCGCCGCGCCGTCTGTCCCGGGTCGTTCGACCCCATCACCAACGGACACCTCGACATCATCGCCCGCGCCTCGCGCCTCTACGACGAGGTCTACGTCGCGGTGATGATCAACAAGTCCAAGAAGGGCCTGTTCGAGATCGAGGAGCGGATCGAGCTGATCCGCGAGGTCACCGCCGAGTACGACAACGTGCGCGTCGAGGCCTTCCACGGCCTCCTGGTCGACTTCTGCAAGCAGCGCGAGATCCCGGCCATCGTCAAGGGCCTGCGCGCCGTCAGTGACTTCGACTACGAACTGCAGATGGCTCAGATGAACATCGGGCTCACGGGCGTCGAGACGCTGTTCGTGCCCACCAACCCCACATACAGCTTCCTGTCCTCCTCCCTGGTGAAGGAGGTCGCGGCCTGGGGCGGCGACGTCTCGCACCTGGTGCCCGCCCCGGTGCTGCAGGCCCTCAACAAGCGCCTGCACAAGGACTGATGGGACCGATGGGACTACAGTCGTCCCGTCCGTCTCCAACCCGGCTGTAGAGAGTGGCGAGCACAGGTGGACGTGCAGAAGAAGCTCGACGAGATCGTCTCCGCGGTCGCCGGCGCCCGGGCCATGCCCATGTCGGCCTCGTGCGTGATCAACCGCGCCGAGCTGCTCGCGCTGCTGGAAGAGGTGCGCCAAGCCCTGCCCGGCTCCCTCGCGCAGGCGCAGGAGCTGATCGGCGGCCGTGAGCAGATGGTCGAGCAGGCCCGCCAGGAGGCCGAGCGGATCATCGAGGGCGCGCACGCCGAGCGCGGCTCGCTGATCTCCGACACCGAGATCGCCCGCCGTTCCCAGTCGGAGGCCGACCGGATCCTCGCCGAGGCCCGCCAGGAGGCCGAGGAGGTCCGCGCCGAGGCCGACGACTACGTCGACTCCAAGCTCGCCAACTTCGAGGTCGTCCTCACCAAGACCCTCGGCTCGGTCGGCCGCGGCCGCGAGAAGCTGCTCGGCACCGGCCCCGGCCTGGACGAGAACGGCTACGAGGACGAGGACGCCCCCGAGCGCAGCCACGACCCGGAGACCCTGCGCCACACCGCCGACCAGTACGTCGACGCCAAGCTGGGCGCCTTCGAGGCGGTCCTCGCCAAGACCCTGGAGGCCGTCGGCCGCGGCCGGCAGAAGCTGCACGGCCGGATCGCCACGGACGACCTCGGCGCCCTCGCCGACGACACCACGACCTTCCAGCACTCCAGCGACGCCGACTACCTCGCCGACCTCGCGGCCCTCGCCGAGCAGGACGCCCCGGCCGAGCGCCAGGACCGGCCGGCGCAGCAGCAGCCCCAGCAGCCGTCCTACGAGCCGCAGCCGGCGTACGGCTACCAGCAGCAGCCGGACCCGTACGCGGCCTTCCCGCAGCAGACCCAGGCCGGCTACGGCTACCAGCAGGCCGACCCCTACGCCTACCAGGGCTCCTACGATCCCCAGCAGGCCGCCTACGACCCCCAGCAGTCCCAGCAGTCCCAGCAGTCCCACCAGCACCAGGGACAGCAGGGCTACGCCCTCGACGAGACCAGCCTCTTCGACACCGGCATGATCAGCGCGGAGCAGCTGCGGGCGTACGAGCAGGGCCGGGGCCTGTAGACAGGGCCGGATTGGGCCGAGAGCGAAAGGTCCAGTATCCTGGCTCTTCGGTCGCGCGTATGTCCGCGATCAGCGCTGCCCGGAACACCGAAGGGCGGCGTCCCTCCGAGTTCGAAGATCGAAAGCAGGAATGGCTCCCAACGCCCGCCTCGACCACCGCAACCCTCTCGTGTTCGACACACACGAGCTGGGGCGGCGTCCTGGCGCGCTCCAGCGCCTGACCCGCACGATCGACTCTCCCGCGGATCTCGGGATCCAGGGAGTCATCGGAGTGCCCGAGGGCGCCCCGCTGGAGCTCGAACTCCGCCTTGAGTCGGTCATGGAAGGGGTGCTCGTCACAGGCACCGCCCGTGCACTGGCCGAGGGGGAGTGCGTAAGGTGTCTGGAGCCGGTCGAGCAGCAGCTCGAAGCGGACTTCCAGGAACTGTTCTCGTACCCTGACGCCGACGACCGGGGCCGCGTGATCGCGGAACCGGGCGACGACGCCGAGGACGACGAGGACAGGTTCTTCCTCGAGGACGGACTCTTCGACCTCGAACCTCTGCTGCGCGACGCGGTGGTGCTCGCACTGCCGATGCAGCCGGTGTGCCAGGAAGACTGCCAGGGCCTGTGCTCCGAGTGCGGAGCGCGGCTCACGGACGACCCGGACCACCATCACGACGCCGTCGACATCCGTTGGGCGGCTTTGCAGGGACTCGCCGGTTCACTCGAAGACGGCGAGAAGGACGAGATGAGCGGCGCTGACGCGGAAGCGGGCGTCGACGAGAAGCAGGAGAAGTAGCCGTGGCTGTTCCGAAGCGGAAGATGTCGCGCAGCAACACGCGCCACCGCCGGTCGCAGTGGAAGGCTGCGGTCCCCACCCTGGTTGCGTGCGAGCGCTGCCACGAGCCCAAGCAGCAGCACATCGCGTGCCCGTCTTGCGGCACCTACAACAAGCGCCAGGTCCTCGAAGTCTGAGCGGCCAGGTGAGAGGCACTGTGTCCACGCCCAAGAAGAACTCTTCCCGTGCGAGCGGGAGCCCGGCGGACAACCAGGCCTCGTCCCACACGCTTCTGGAAGGGCGGCTCGGCTATCAGCTTGAGTCCGCCCTTCTGGTGCGCGCGCTGACCCACCGCTCGTACGCGTACGAGAACGGCGGTCTGCCGACGAACGAGCGGCTGGAGTTCCTCGGGGACTCCGTGCTCGGCCTCGTCGTCACGGACACGCTGTACCGCACCCACCCCGACCTGCCCGAAGGCCAGCTGGCCAAGTTGCGGGCCGCGGTGGTCAACTCGCGTGCGCTGGCGGAGGTCGGCCGTGGCCTCGATCTGGGCGCCTTCATCCGGCTCGGCCGCGGTGAAGAGGGCACAGGAGGCCGGGACAAGGCGTCCATCCTCGCCGACACCCTGGAAGCGGTGATCGGCGCGGTCTATCTCGACCAGGGCCTCGACGCGGCGTCCGAGCTGGTGCACCGGCTCTTCGACCCGCTGATCGAGAAGTCCTCCAACCTCGGTGCCGGCCTGGACTGGAAGACCAGTCTCCAGGAGCTGACCGCGATCGAGGGGCTCGGCGTGCCCGAGTACCTGGTCACGGAGACCGGCCCCGACCACGAGAAGACCTTCACTGCTGCCGCCCGCGTCGGAGGCGTCTCGTACGGCACCGGCACCGGCCGCAGCAAGAAGGAGGCGGAGCAGCAGGCCGCCGAGTCCGCCTGGCGGGCCATCAAGGCCGCCGCGGACGAGCGCGCCAGGGCCGCCGAGGCGGCCGACGAAGCCTCCGGGGCCGACGCCGAGGACGGCGAGTCCTCGTCCGCTCCGGCCTGACCCACAGCAGTACGAGCGCCCGCACCGCCGTTCCCGGCGGGCGGGCGCTCGGCTCATCCACCGCTCCGTGCGAGCGCTCTGTACGGGGGTCCCGATGCCCGAGTTGCCCGAGGTCGAGGTCGTACGGCGCGGTCTCGCGCGCTGGGTGGCCCAGCGCACCGTCGCCGAGGTCGAGGTGCTGCACCCGCGCGCCGTACGGCGGCACATCGCGGGCGCCGACGACTTCGCGCACCGCCTCAAGGGCCGGCACATCGGCACCCCCAGCCGCCGCGGCAAGTACCTGTGGCTGCCGCTGGAGGAGACGAACCAGTCCGTCCTCGCCCACCTCGGCATGAGCGGCCAGCTGCTGGTGCAGCCGCACGAGGCGCCGGACGAGAAGCACCTGCGCATCCGCGTCCGGTTCGCGGACTCCCTCGGCACGGAGCTGCGCTTCGTCGACCAACGCACCTTCGGCGGGCTGTCGTTGCACGACAACACCCCCGACGGCCTGCCCGACGTCATCGCGCACATCGCCCGCGACCCCCTCGACCCCCTGTTCGACGACGAGGCCTTCCACCGGGCGCTGCGCCGCAAGCGCACCACCATCAAGCGGGCCCTGCTCGACCAGTCGCTGATCAGCGGCGTCGGCAACATCTACGCGGACGAGGCGCTGTGGCGCGCCCGCGTCCACTACGAGCGCCCGACGGCGAACTTCACCCGCCCGGTCACCCAGGAACTCCTCGGCCACGTCCGGGACGTCATGAACGCGGCGCTCGCCGTCGGCGGCACCAGCTTCGACAGCCTGTACGTCAACGTCAACGGCGAGTCGGGCTACTTCGACCGGTCCCTGGACGCGTACGGCCGCGAGGGCGAGCCCTGCGGGCGGTGCGGTACGCCGATCCGCCGCCGCCCGTGGATGAACCGGTCGAGCTACTTCTGCCCGAAGTGTCAGAGGGCGCCGCGCGTCTCGTCGTAACGCGCGCGTGCCGTGAGCACGTCGTCCATCGCGCCCTCCACGCAGTGGATGAGGGCGAGCAGCCGCCCGGCGACCTCGCGGCCCAGCGCGGTCAGTTCGTAGTCCACGCGCGGCGGGTTCGTCGGCTGTGCCTCGCGGTGCACCAGTCCGTCGCGCTCCAGCGCGTGCAGCGTCTGGGACAGCATCTTCTCGCTCACCCCGTCGACCCGGCGGCGCAGCTCGTTGAAGCGCAGCGACCCCTCGTACAGCGCGCCGAGCGTCAGCCCGCCCCAGCGGCCCGTGACGTGCTCCAGCGTCGCGCGCGACGGGCAGGCCTTGGCGAAGACGTCGTACGCGAGGGTGTCCGCGAGGTGGTCCTGTTCCTGGGGCGTGGCGCTCATGACAGAAGGATACGCACACGCAGCGCTAACCACCAGGTTGCACTAACTGGAAGTTAGTGCTTTCCTGGGGTCACTGCTTTTGAGCTGCCAACTCGCCCTCCGGGCTGTCCGATCGAGGAGTCTGTCGTGACCACCCCTGTCGTTTCCATCGCCTACCACTCCGGCTTCGGCCACACCGCCGTCCTCGCCGAGGCCGTGCGCGCCGGCGCCGCCGAAGCGGGTGCCGAGGTGCACCTGATCAAGGTCGACGAGATCACCGACGAGCAGTGGGAGACGCTGGACCGCTCCGACGCGATCGTCTTCGGCTCGCCCACCTACATGGGCACCGCCTCCGGTGCCTTCCACGTCTTCGCCGAGGGCACCTCGGGCCGCTGGTTCACCCGCGCCTGGCAGGACAAGCTGGCCGCCGGCTTCACCAACTCGGCCTCCAAGAGCGGCGACAAGCTGCACACCCTCCAGTTCTTCCAGACCCTCGCCGCCCAGCACGGCATGCACTGGGTCAACCTCGGTCTGCTCCCCGGCTGGAACGCCAGCACCGCCTCCGAGAACGACCTCAACCGCCTCGGCTTCTTCGCCGGCGCCGCCGCGCAGAGCAACAACGACCAGGGTCCCGAGGGCGTCCACAAGGCGGACATCGCCACCGCCGAGCACCTGGGCCGCCGGGTGACGGAGACGGCGCTGGTGTTCACGCGCGGTCGCAGCGCCGCCTGAGGCCGCCGGAGATTCGGGGGGAAATACGGGAGACGGGGGCGGGCCGGGTCGCATACGGTCCCGGCATGCCCGAGCTGTGCCTGCTCCGCCCGGACCATGCCCCCGCGCTCCTCGCCTTCGAACGGGAGAACCGGGCGTACTTCGCCGCGTCCGTCCCGGACCGGGGTGACGACTTCTTCGCCCGGTTCGACGAGCGGCTGCGCGCCCTGCTGGTGGAGCAGGAAGCGGGAGAGTGCTACTTCCACGTGGTGGCCGGCGCCGACGGTGAAGTACTGGGGCGGGTCAACCTCGTGGACGTGGCCGACGGCGGCGCCGAACTCGGCTATCGCGTCGCCGAGCACGCGGCCGGACAGGGGCTGGCCACCTGGGCTGTCCGCGAGGTGTGCGTGCTCGCCGCCGAGCGGTACGGCCTGAGCGTCCTGCGCGCCGCAGCCGCCCTCGACAACCCGGCCTCGCGCACGGTTCTGACCCGCACCGGCTTCACCGTCACCGGCGAGACCCGGCTCCCGCACAGCGGCCGCCCAGGGCTGACCTACCGCCGCGCTCTGTGAGCCTCGGTGACCGTGAGCCTCAGTAACCGAAGTCCTGCGTCCACCAAGGGCCGCCCGTACCGAGGTGGACACCGACGCCGAGGGTCTTGAAGTCGCAGTTCAGGATGTTGGCCTTGTGACCGGGGCTGTTCATCCAGGCCGTCATCACGGCCTGGGCGTCCGCCTGGCCGCGGGCTATGTTCTCGCCGCCGAGATTGCTGATCCCGGCCGCCGAGGCCCGGTCCCACGGCGACTTGCCGTCCGGGTCGGTGTGGTCGAAGAAGCCCCGCGCGGCCATGTCGTCGCTGAACGCCTCGGCCAGCCTGGTCAGTGAGGAGTTCGCCGCGAGCGGGCTGCACCCGACCTTCGACCGCTCCTGGTTGACGAGCCTCAGCACCTCCGCCTCGGCGGCGCTCCGCGCCGACACCGACGCCGGCGCGGCGCTCGCCGCGGGCGCCTTGCTCGCCGTACGCGACGGGCTGCTCGCCGGCCGGGACGCGGTGGCCCGGGGGGCCGGGATCCCGCCCGCCGTCCTGGACGGGGTGGCCGAGGGGGAGGCCGACGTCGAGGCGGATGCGGAGGCGGACGGGCTCGGGGACGCCGGGCGCGTCGCGGTCCTGCCGACGCCGACGTCACCCTCGCGGTGGTCGGCGCCGCCCGACGTGCCGCCCTGCTCGGTCGCCGTGTTGCCCGGCGAGCCGGCCGCCTGCACCGAGTCGCTGCCGGTGTCCGTGCTGCCGCCGAGTCTGTAGTGCTCCAGCCCCGGCACCACGCCCGTGGCCACCGCGGCCGTGCCGAGCAGGGCGGCGGCGGCCGTGCCGAGCAGGCCCACGCGCACCGGCCCGCCGGCCCTCTTGCGGCGCCTGCGGCGGGAGGAGTCGCCGTCCGGCGTGAACCCGCCGCCCGCCACGGAGCCCGCACCACCGCCGTCGGCGAACGGATAGGCGGCCCGGGGGTTCGCCTTCGCATAGGCCTCCGGGTTCAGGTACGGCGCGATGCCCTTGGGTATCCCGTCCCGCCGGTACAGCTCCAGGGCGTACGGGTCCTGCGTGTACATGTCCGTCGTGTACGGGTCCCGTGCGTACGAGTCCGTCGCGTACGCGTCCCGCGTGTACGGGTCCGGTGGGCCGTCGCTCCCGGTGGCGGAGATGTCCGTGTGCGTGACCCCCGCGGCGCGTCCCTCGGCGGCGCGGCCGGCGGCGGAGCGTCGGTGCCGTCCCATCCCCTTGCCCTCTTCCTCGTCCTCGTGGGCTCCCCGGTGCCTGGTGGCGCCTGACTCCCCCTGGCCCACCCGACTCACTCGATCGAGTGAGTTTCATATGAGATGCATTGGGTGGGGACGGTACCCCATGGCGTCGGGAGGCGACGTGTCCCGAGCGACATCGGCCGGTTAGGTTGCACCCATGAGCGAGGATGTACGGCTGGTCGCCTGGGTGCGTGGACGCGTCCAAGGTGTGGGTTTTCGTTGGTTCACGCGTGCGAAGGCGCTGGAGATCGGCGGCCTGAGTGGTTTTGCTCTCAATTTGGCCGACGGCCGGGTCCAGGTGGTCGCGGAAGGGCCGCGCGAGGACTGCGAGGGGCTGCTCGACTGGCTCCAGGGCACCGACACGCCCGGGCGCGTGGAAGGCGTCACCGAGATCTGGGACACACCTCGCGGCGGCTACGACGGCTTCGCCATTCGCTGACCGGGGTCCGCGACGCCGCACCGGCGGGCGCGCGAAGAGCTGCCGGGCGCGTGTGCGGAGGGTGGAAATGGCCTGGTGGTTGCCAAGAAGAGCCCGGCATGGCAGGCTCCCCTGCTACGACTGATCGACACGCCCCGAGGCACCGGAAGAGTCGCCGCGCCGCCGATTTCCCGGCCGCGTGCCCCCGGTTCGCCCGCCAATACGGGGTGTGATCGTGTTGACCGTCAAACTTTTTGGTGAGACGCTGAAAGCCCCGCGCACCTTAGCTGTTTGGCATGAAGCAACAGCAGAGCAACACCCGGATGTGCCAAGCACCGCGGGTGCGAATCCCTCACGACCCACACCGCATCGGTCGGTCACTCAGTGTGGAGGACCATCCATCATGGCAAAGGCGCTTCTCGGTTACGTCGGCGGCTCCGACCCTCGACTCCTCGCCGAGATGCGACGGTTGCAGCAGCGCGTCCAGGACCTGGAGTCCGAGCTCGTACGGATCCAGGCGGAGAACGACGCGCTGACGGCTGCCGCCTCTCAGGACAGGATCATGGAGAGCATCGACGCACACCAGGCGGAGCCTGCGCTCACCTGATTACTGCATCGCTCCACGACAGCAGTCGCAGTCATCGGGCTGCCGATTCAACCGCTCAGTCGACCGGACGGCTGCAACCCAGTCGTCAGAGTTGCAAGGGACGCTCCGGCGTCCCTTCCTTCTTTCTTCTTGCCCCCGCATGCTTTCACCCTCTTTAACGTACGGTGTGCCCTGCATGTTCACTGGTGAAACCGCGTGGCCCGGAGGGTTCGTGGAGTGAGATAGCGGCGCCCGGTAGAGTCCGACGGCGTGCACCTCAAGGCCCTGACCCTCCGCGGGTTCAAGTCGTTCGCCTCGGCGACCACACTCCGGTTCGAACCGGGTATCACGTGTGTCGTCGGACCGAACGGCTCGGGCAAGTCCAATGTCGTGGACGCGCTCAGCTGGGTCATGGGCGAACAGGGCGCCAAGTCGCTGCGCGGCGGCAAGATGGAGGACGTCATCTTCGCCGGCACCACCGGCCGCCCCCCGCTGGGCCGCGCCGAGGTGTCCCTGACCATCGACAACTCCGACGGTGCGCTGCCCATCGAGTACGCCGAGGTCACCATCACGCGGATCATGTTCCGCAACGGCGGCAGCGAGTACCAGATCAACGGCGACACCTGCCGGCTCCTCGACATCCAGGACCTCCTCTCCGACTCCGGCATCGGCCGCGAGATGCACGTCATCGTCGGCCAGGGCCAGCTCGACTCCGTCCTGCACGCCGACCCCATGGGCCGCCGCGCCTTCATCGAGGAGGCGGCCGGCGTCCTCAAGCACCGCAAGCGCAAGGAGAAGGCCCTGCGCAAGCTGGACGCGATGCAGGCCAACCTCGCGCGCGTGCAGGACCTGACCGACGAGCTGCGCCGCCAGCTCAAGCCCCTCGGCCGGCAGGCCGCGGTGGCGAGAAGGGCGGCCGTCATCCAGGCCGACCTCCGCGACGCCCGCCTGCGGCTGCTCGCCGACGACCTCGTCCGGCTGCGCGAGGCGCTGAAGACCGAGATCGCCGACGAGGCCGCCCTGAAGGAGCGCAAGGAGTCGGCCGAGCAGGAGCTGAGGAAGGCCCTGCAGCGCGAGGCCCTGCTGGAGGACGAGGTACGGCAGCTCACGCCGCGCCTCCAGCGCGCCCAGCAGACCTGGTACGAGCTGTCCCAGCTGGCCGAACGCGTACGGGGCACGATCTCGCTGGCCGACGCGCGCGTGAAGAGCGCGACGTCCGCGCCCCCCGAGGAGCGGCGCGGGCGCGACCCGGAGGACCTGGAGCGCGAGGCCGCCCGCATCCGTGAACAGGAGGCCGAGCTGGAGGCCGCCCTGGACGCGGCCCAGCACGCCCTGGACGACACGGTCGCCCACCGGGCCGAGCTGGAGCGGGAACTGGCCGTCGAGGAGCGCCGGCTGAAGGACGTGGCCCGCGCCATCGCCGACCGCCGCGAGGGTCTGGCCCGCCTCAACGGCCAGGTCAACGCGGCCCGTTCGCGCGCGGCCTCGGCGCAGGCCGAGATCGACCGGCTGGCCGCGGCCCGCGACGAGGCACAGGAACGGGCGGTCACCGCCCAGGAGGAGTACGAGGCGCTCAAGGCCGAGGTGGACGGCCTCGACGCCGACGACGCGGACCTGGCCGAGCGGTATGAGGCTGCCAGACGGCAGCTCGCCGAGGCGGAGTCCGCCCTGGGCGCGGCCCGCGAGGCCCTCACCGCCGCCGAGCGCAGCCGCGCCGCGACCCAGGCCCGCCAGGAGGCCCTGGCCCTCGGCCTGCGGCGGAAGGACGGCACCGGGATACTGCTGGGTGCCCGGGACCGCCTGACGGGCGTACTCGGCCCGGCGGCCGAGCTGTTGACGGTCACCCCCGGCTACGAGATCCCCCTGGCGGCGGCGTTCGGCGCGGCGGCGGACGCCGTCGCCGTGTCGACCCCGGCAGCGGCGGCGGACGCGATCCGCCTCCTGCGCAAGCAGGACGGCGGCCGGGCGGCACTGTTGCTGGCGGGGCCGGCGGAGCCGACCCGAGGGGACGCGCCCCGCAGGGGCGCGGGTAACTGCGCGACGAGCCACGATGAACCCGCACCCGCCGAACTGCCGACCGCGGCACCCCCCGGTGGGCGTTTCGCGGCCGAGCTCGTGCGCGGAGATGCCGACCTGATGCCCGCCGTCCACCGCCTGCTGCAGGGAATCGTGGTCGTCGGCACCCTGGAGGACGCCGAGGACCTGGTCTACGCGCACCCCGAGCTGACCGCCGTCACCACCGAGGGCGACCTGCTCGGCGGCCACTTCGCCCACGGCGGCTCCGCCGGCGCGCCGAGCCTGCTGGAGGTACAGGCCTCCGTGGACGAGGCAGCGGCCGAGCTGGCCGAGCTGGCGGTCCGCTGCGAGGGCCTCGCCGAGGCACAGCACGCGGCGGCCGAGCACCGCGGGCAGGCCGCCGCCCTCGTGGAAGAACTGGGGGAGCGGCGCAGGGCCGCCGACCGGGAGAAGTCGGCCGTCGCCCAGCAGCTCGGCCGGCTCGCCGGGCAGGCGCGCGGCGCCGCCGGGGAGGCCGAGCGGTCCGCCGCTGCCGCCGCCCGCGCGCAGGAGGCGCTGGACAGGGCCGTACAGGAGGCCGAGGAGCTGGCCGAGCGGCTGGCGGTCGCCGAGGAGATGCCGGTCGAGGAGGAGCCGGACACCTCCGTCCGCGATCGGCTCGCCGCCGACGGGGCCAACGCCCGGCAGACCGAGATGGAGGCCCGGCTCCAGGTCCGTACCCACGAGGAGCGGGTCAAGGGGCTCGCCGGGCGGGCCGACTCGCTCGACCGGGCCGCCCGGGCCGAACGCGAGGCACGCGCGCGTGCCGAGCAGCGCCGGGCCCGGCTGCGGCACGAGGCGGCCGTCGCCGACGCCGTCGCCGCCGGCACCCGGCAGCTGCTCGCGCACATCGAGGTCTCCCTCGCCCGCGCCGAGCGGGAGCGCACCGCCGCCGAGGCCGCGAAGGCGCGGCGCGAGCAGGAGCTGACCGCCGCGCGCACCGCCGGCCGCGAACTAAAGTCGGAGCTGGACAAGCTGACGGACTCGGTGCACCGGGGCGAGGTGCTCGGCGCCGAGAAGCGGCTGCGGATCGAGCAGTTGGAGACCAAGGCGCTGGAGGAGCTGGGCGTCGAGCCGGCGGGACTGGTGTCGGAGTACGGGCCGCACCTGCCGGTGCCGCCCTCGCCGCCCGCCGACGGCGAGGTGCTGCCCGAGGACCCCGAGCACCCGCGCAACCAGCCCCGGCCCTTCCACCGGGCCGAGCAGGAGCGTCGGCTCAAGGCCGCGGAGCGGGCGTACCAGCAGCTGGGCAAGGTCAATCCGCTGGCGCTGGAGGAGTTCGCGGCGTTGGAGGAGCGGCACAAGTTCCTCAGCGAGCAGCTGGAGGACCTGAAGAAGACCCGGGCCGACCTGCTTCAGGTGGTGAAGGAGGTCGACGAGCGCGTCGAGCAGGTCTTCACCGAGGCGTACCGGGACACCGCCCGCGAGTTCGAGGGCGTCTTCAGCCGGCTCTTCCCGGGGGGCGAGGGGCGGCTGATCCTGACCGACCCCGACAACATGCTCACCACCGGTGTGGACGTCGAGGCCCGCCCGCCGGGCAAGAAGGTCAAGCGGCTCTCCCTGCTGTCGGGCGGCGAGCGGTCGCTGACGGCCGTCGCGCTGCTGGTGTCGATCTTCAAGGCCCGGCCGAGCCCCTTCTACGTCATGGACGAGGTCGAGGCCGCGCTCGACGACACCAACCTCCAGCGGCTGATCCGGATCATGCAGGAGCTGCAGGAGGCCTCGCAGCTGATCGTGATCACGCATCAGAAGCGCACGATGGAGGTCGCCGACGCGCTGTACGGCGTCTCCATGCAGGGCGACGGAGTGTCCAAGGTCATCTCTCAGCGGCTTCGTTGACCCTCTTCAAGATCAACTAACTCTGTGTTCAATAAATGAACGCGAGATGATCGGGCATATCTCAAAACTCACAGCCGTTGAACTATTGACTTCGAAACTTGAAGGCATAGTCTCTGCAACGTTGCTTTTACCTTCAGGTGTCGCCACCTGAGAGGGCTCGCCCCCCCACCCCGGCAGCGTTGCCGTGGCCCGAGGAGATACACGTGACCAGCACAGCGCAGGCACCTCAGTCAGGAGCCAGAACGGCTCAACCCGAACATCTCGGGCACGTCATCTTCATCGCGGCGGCTGCCGCCATGGGTGGTTTCCTCTTCGGATACGACAGCTCCGTGATCAACGGCGCCGTCGAGGCCATCCGCAGCCGCTACGACATCGGCTCCGCCGCGCTCGCCCAGGTCATCGCGATCGCCCTGATCGGCTGTGCCATCGGCGCCGCGTACGCCGGCCGCATAGCCGACCGGATCGGCCGTATCCGGGTCATGCAGATCGCCGCCGTACTGTTCACGGTGAGCGCCGTCGGTTCGGCGCTGCCCTTCGCACTGTGGGACTTCGCCCTCTGGCGCGTCGTCGGCGGCTTCGCCATCGGCATGGCCTCCGTCATCGGCCCCGCCTACATCGCCGAGGTCGCCCCGCCCGCCTACCGCGGCCGGCTCGGCTCCTTCCAGCAGGCGGCGATCGTCATCGGCATCGCCATCTCGCAGCTGGTCAACTGGGGCCTGCTGAACGCCGCCGGCGGCAACCAGCGCGGCCGCCTGATGGGCCTGGAGGCCTGGCAGGTCATGCTCGGCGTCATGGTCGTCCCGGCCGTCCTGTACGGCCTGCTCTCCTTCGCGATCCCCGAGTCCCCGCGCTTCCTGCTCTCCGTCGGCAAGCGTGAGCGCGCCAAGGAGATCCTCGCCGAGGTCGAGGGCGAGGGCACCGACCTGGACGCCCGTGTCGCCGAGATCGAGCACGCGATGAAGAGCGAGCACAAGTCCACCTTCAAGGACCTGCTCGGCGGCGGCTTCTTCTTCAAGCCGATCGTCTGGATCGGCATCGGCCTGTCGGTCTTCCAGCAGTTCGTCGGCATCAACGTCGCGTTCTACTACTCCTCGACGCTGTGGCAGTCGGTCGGCATCGACCCGGCGGACTCGTTCTTCTACTCCTTCACGACGTCGATCATCAACATCGTCGGCACCGTGATCGCGATGATCTTCGTGGACCGCGTCGGCCGCCGGCCGCTCGCGCTCATCGGCTCGGTCGGCATGGCCGTCGGTCTCGCGCTGGAGGCCTGGGCGTTCTCCGCCCACCTGGTCGACGGCAAGCTTCCCGCCACCCAGGGCTGGGTCGCCCTGATCGCCGCCCACCTGTTCGTCCTCTTCTTCGCGCTGTCCTGGGGCGTGGTCGTCTGGGTCATGCTCGGCGAGATGTTCCCGAACAAGATCCGCGCCGCCGCCCTGGGCGTCGCCGCCTCCGCGCAGTGGATCGCCAACTGGGCCATCACCGCGAGCTTCCCGTCGCTGGCCGACTGGAACCTGGCCGGCACCTATGTGATCTACGCGGTCTTCGCGGCGCTCTCCATCCCGTTCGTCCTGAAGTTCGTCAAGGAGACGAAGGGCAAGTCGCTGGAGGAGATGGGCTGATCCTCCCGGATCGCCTCCCGAGACCGAGGAGTAGGGGCCAAGTCCCCGCTGCCCCTCTCCTCGTACCATCCGCCGCCCCCGCTCCGGCCACTGCCTGGAGCGGGGGCGGCGGTGTCGTTTGGATCACCCCGGCGTCGCGGGGTCTGGCACGCGCTTCCCCAGAGGGGGTACCCCCAGCGGCGTTGTCGTCGGTCGCCGACTTCCCCGCGCTCGGCTTCGCTCGGGCGGGAGGGGCCTCCATCGCGTCGGCTCCCTCCTCCGCCGTGCAGCCGCACGCACCGGACGCCGCGCGGCCCGCCCTTCGGGCGGACGACGGGAATGTGACGACCGACAGGCCCTAGGCTCCGAGCGCGGGCAGCACCCGTTCCGCGAACAGGGTGAGGCTGCGCCACCCCTCCTCCACCGGCATCCCGCCCGCCAGCGGATGCAGGACCAGGTTGTCCAGCCCCTGCGCCACGCACTGCTCCGGCGTGAGGATCCGGTACACGCCCTCCGCGCGCAGCTCCGCCACCGTCGTGGCCGCCGACTTCACCGCCGAGCGGATCTGCCCCGACTGCCAGGAGGCGTACGTGCGCGCCTCGTGCAGGAAGTGCTCGCCGTACACGGTCCAGGCCCGGTCCGGGTCCTCGGCGACGTGCAGCAGCGGTGTCTGCGGCGCGGGCATCATGACCCAGCCCTCGGTGCCGTACTCGGTGAGCCGCTCCTTGTAGTACGCCTCCAGCTCGGGCAGATGCGCGCTCGGGAAGAACGGCAGGCCGAGCCGGGCGGCCCGGCGGGCGGCGGCCTTCGAGGAGCCGCCGACCAGCAGCAGCGGGTGCGGCGCGGTGAACGGGCGCGGGGTGAGGCGTACGGTGCGGCCCCGGTAGGTGAACTCCTCGCCGGACCACGCCGCCAGCAGCGTCTCCAGCAGCTCGTCCTGGATCCGGCCCCGGCGCTTCCAGTCCACGTCGAACAGGGCGTACTCCTCGGGGCGGTAGCCGATGCCGGCCACCGTCACGAGCCGCCCGCCGCTGAGCAGGTCCAGTACGGCGATCTCCTCGGCCAGCCGCAGCGGATCGTGCAGCGGGCCGATCACCGCCGACACCGTCACGGCGATGTTCCGGGTCGCCCCGAACACCGCGCCGGCGAAGGCGAACGGCGACGGCAGCCAGTTGTTCTCGGCGCCGTGGTGCTCCTCGGTCTGCACGGTGCTGATCCCGTGCCCGTCGGCGTACGCGGCCATCTCCAGGGCGGCCCGGTAGCGGGCGGAGAGGGCGGCGGGCGTGGCCCCCGGGGCGACGAGGTTGAAACGGACGACCGTGACGGGCATGGCAGGTCCCCCTCCGGTACGGCTCGGTGGAGGGGGACGTTAGCTGACGCAGCGTCAGATGGCCATGGTGGGGCGGGAGGCAGGCTCGCGGGATGACCGACGCCGTACCCACGGACCCGCGGGCGGGGGCCGAGCGGGACCGCGTCGCCCTCTGGCGCGCACCGGACGATCTGCGGTGGCCCGCCCGCCACTGCTGCTGTCCGGACGACGCCGGCCAGGGGGCGAAGGACCGTTGCCCACGCCTGCGATTCCGGGCGAGTGCGGCCCTCCACAGGAGCGGCCGGCCGCACTCAGGTGCTTCAGGCGCCGACGGTCGCGGGCTCCTCGGCCGGCTCGGCGGCCGGGGCCGGCCGCGTCGCCGCCGGCTTCGGCAGGACCAGGTACAGCAGGCCGGAGATCACGATCGTGGCGACCCAGCCGAGGCCGTACTCGCCGATGACGTTGTTCTTCGCGAGCGGGCCGGTGAACCAGTCCGACGTCGTGAACATCAGGCCCGAGACCAGGCCGATCGCCCAGGCGGCCACGGCCGCGGGGGAGAAGCCGCCCTTGTACCAGTAGGCGCTGGTGCGGGTGGTGTCGGCCATCGCCGCGCCGTCGTACTCGGTGCGGCGCAGCATGTCCGCCCCGAACACGCCGACCCACGCGGAGAAGGCGACCGCCAGCAGGGAGAGGAAGGCGATGAACGAGCCCATGAAGCTCGTCGCCACCAGCATCAGCACGCCGCCGAAGACCAGCGAGATCACGGCGTTGACGGAGACCGCCCAGTGACGCGGCACCTTGAAGCCGAGGGTCTGCGCGGTGAAGCCCGCCGAGTACATCGACATCGAGTTGATCAGCAGCATGCCGATCAGCGAGATGCACAGGTACGGCACCGCGATCCAGGTCGGCAGGATCTCGCCGAGGAAGGACACCGGATCGGTCGCCGAGGCCAGGTCCGGCGTGGAGACCGCCATCACCGCGCCCATCAGGACCATGGGGAGCACCACGACACCGGCGCCGCCCACCGCCGTGCCGACGATCGCCTTGGAGGACGCCGTGCGCGGCAGGTAGCGGGTGAAGTCCGGCGCGGTCGGGATCCAGCTGACACCGCCGGCCGCGATCATGCCGACACCGGTGATCACCGCGGCCGTCGAACCACCGCCGTGGTGCATGACCTTCGACCAGTCGGTGTTCGCCACCAGGTAGGCGAGGACGAGCACCGAGAAGACGCCGAAGAGGTACGTCGCGTACTTGTTGCACTTCTGCACGGCGTTGATGCCGAGCCCGGAGATCGCGAACGTCGCCACGACGAACGCCAGCAGCGTCACCATGTCCAGCACGCTGTTCGCCTTCAGGCCGCACACGATGTCCAGGATGGTGAGCATCGCGTAGGCGCCGGTGACCGCGTTGATCGTCTCCCAGCCCCAGCGCGCGACCCAGATCAGCGACCCGGGCAGCAGATTGCCGCGCTGGCCGAAGACCGCCCGCGACAGCGCCATGCCTGGCGCGCCGCCCCGCTTGCCCGCGATGCCGATCAGCCCGACGAGGCCGTACGACACGACCGGCGCGGCCGCCGCGACCACGAGCGCCTGCCAGATGTTCAGGTGGTACGCCACGACGAGGCTCGCGCCCATCGTCAGCAGCAGCACGCTGATGTTGGCGCCGACCCAGGTCGGGAACAGCTCGCGGGTCTTCGCGGTGCGCTCGTGATCCGGGACCTGCTCGATCCCTCGGGTCTCGAGAGCGCCTTCGGTCTCGACGGTTTTGCTCATGAAAAACGGGCCTGCCGTGGGGGGACGGGGGACGCTCGGACTCTACGCGCGTCGACAGAGTCGCCACCATCGTACTTTGCTCCGACTCCTCGCCGTACGTGGCCTTTGTCTCTCAGAGGAAGCCACAAACCGGCTCCCGTGGTCACCCATGACTGATACTGGACGGGTTATGGAAACCGTCATCCTTGCTGTAGTCATCGCCGTGGTCGTGATCGGCGCGCTCGGCGGGCTGATCGTGGGCACCCGGCGCCGGAAGCCGCTGCCCCCGCCACCCCCGAAGACGCCCGACATCACCGCACCCCCGGCCGAGCCGCACGTCGGCGACGAGGCCGAGACACCGCGCGACGAACCGCGCCGGACGATCGAGGAGGTGGATCTCCCCGGCGGCCCCGCACCGGTCGCCGTGGAAGAGCCTCCCGCCGCCGAGCCCACTCTCGAAGAGGCTCCGGAGATCGAGATCCCGGAGCCCACCGCAGGCCGGCTGGTCCGCCTGCGCGCCCGCCTGTCGCGCTCCCAGAACGCCCTCGGCAAGGGGCTGCTCACGCTCCTGTCGCGCGAGCACCTCGACGACGACACCTGGGAGGAGATCGAGGACACGCTGCTCACCGCCGACGTCGGCGTGCAGCCCACCCAGGAGCTGGTCGAGGGCCTGCGCGAGCGCGTCAAGGTGCTCGGCACCCGCACCCCCGAGGAGCTGCGCGGCCTGCTGCGCGAGGAGCTGCTCAAGCTGGTCGGCACCGACGTCGACCGCACGGTGAGGACCGAGCCCGAGGACCGCAAGCCCGGCATCGTGATGGTCGTCGGCGTCAACGGCACCGGCAAGACCACCACCACCGGCAAGCTCGCGCGCGTGCTCGTCGCCGACGGCCGCACCGTCGTGCTCGGCGCCGCCGACACCTTCCGCGCCGCCGCCGCCGACCAGCTCCAGACCTGGGGCGAGCGGGTCGGCGCCCACACCGTGCGCGGCCCCGAGGCCGGCGACCCGGCGTCCGTGGCCTTCGACGCGGTCAAGGAGGGCAAGGAGATGGGGGTCGACGTCGTCCTCATCGACACCGCCGGCCGCCTGCACACCAAGACCGGCCTCATGGACGAGCTGGGCAAGGTCAAGCGGGTCGTGGAGAAGCACGCGCCGCTGGACGAGGTGCTGCTCGTACTCGACGCCACCACCGGCCAGAACGGCCTGGTCCAGGCCCGCGTGTTCGCCGAGGTCGTGGACATCACCGGCATCGTGCTGACCAAGCTCGACGGCACCGCCAAGGGCGGCATCGTCGTCGCGGTCCAGCGCGAGCTGGGCGTGCCGGTCAAGCTCGTCGGCCTCGGCGAGGGCGCGGACGACCTGGCCCCGTTCGAGCCGGAGGCGTTCGTGGACGCGCTGATCGGCGAGTAACTCCCTGTGGATCAGCCTTCACCCATGGACCGCAGCCAATGATTGAGGAACCACGACGGCGATCAACCACGTCCGCGAGAGCGGCGCCGGTTCAGGCGCAAAGATAAGGAAGTGCCCGGCCCCAAGGTGCAGTTGGGGACGGGCACTTCGCCTTTGCGCGCGGGGGAGCCGTCAGGCCCGCGCCCGCGACCGGTGCGCCACATAGGCCAGCGTGCCCAGCACCAGCCGGGCCGCCGGAGGTGCCGTCGCCGAGTCCAGCGCCGGCGGGCGCAGCCAGCGCACCGGGCCCAGACCGCCCCGGTCGGAGGGCGGCGCCGTGACGTACGCGCCGGGGCCGAGGCCGCTCAGGTCCAGGGCGGAGGGGTCGTCCCAGCCCAGGCGGTAGAGCAGCCGGGGCAGTTCGGCGGCGGAGCCGGGCGCGACGAAGAAGTGCGCGCGGCCGTCCGGGGTCGCGGCCACCGGACCGAGGGGGAGCCCCATCCGCTCCAGTCGGACCAGGGCGCGCCGGCCGGCCGCCTCGGAGACCTCGACGACGTCGAACGCCTGGCCCACCGGCAGCATCACCGCGGCGCCAGGGAACTCCGACCAGGCCTTGCTCACCTCGTCCAGCGTCGCCCCGGCCGGCACCTGGGGCGCGAAGTCCAGCGGATGGGCCCCCGGCGCCGGGCAGTCGGCGCGCCCGCAGGAACAGGCGCCCGCCGCGGCCCGCGCGCCCGGCACCACGTCCCAGCCCCACAGTCCGGTGAACTCGGCGACGGCCGTGCACTCCGAGGACCGGCCGCGCCGACGCGCGCCGGAGCGGATCTCGCGGATGCCGCCGATCGTGAAGCCCATGCCCCCTCCAACGGGTCCAGCGCGCCGGTGGTTACGACACGGAACGGGACGAAAGCGGAACGTAACGCTACGGCTCCGCCTTCCCGCACCGGCCGTCGATCAAGCGCGGGGTCAAGGCAGCGCCTGGAAGCGCTTGAGGTGGCGCACCGGGTGGCACGCGCCCCCGGGTGCATCACTCCGCCCAGTTCCGGCCGTCCTATGTCAAGTGAATCGCGTCCCGGGGAACGTGAGTTCATTCGAAGGGGTGGCGAATGGTGGCGTTTCCCGGATCGCCATGGCTGGACGGGTGATCGTAGGATTACTGTGAGTGTGCGAGTCCTCGGGGTATATGCATCCGTGGGTATGCCGGAGGCGAGTCGTCATCCCGTTCGAAGGGTGAGAACCGGCGGACAGGAGGCCGTATTTACCGGCATTCTGATAGGGCTTGGCGTACGCGGCGACAAGTGGTCTCAGGAATGGGGGCGTTCCAGTGAGCGGCAACGGCGGTAGCGGGACGAACGCTGACAAGCGCCCCAATGAGCTGCTCGGCTCGTGGTTCGTGCGCAGCGGCTGGTCCAAGGGCGAGCTGGCCCGCCAAGTGAACCGCCGGGCACGCCAGTTGGGCGCCAACCACATCTCCACCGACACCTCGCGCGTACGGCGCTGGCTGGACGGTGAGAACCCCCGCGAACCGATCCCGCGCATCCTCTCGGAGCTGTTCTCGGAGCGCTTCGGCTGCGTGGTCTCCATCGAGGACCTCGGCCTGCGCGCCGCCCGCCAGTCACCCTCCGCGACCGGCGTCGACCTGCCCTGGACCGGACCGCAGACCGTCGCCCTGCTCAGCGAGTTCTCGCGCAGCGACCTGATGCTCGCCCGGCGCGGCTTCCTCGGCACCTCCCTCGCCCTGTCCGCCGGTCCCTCCCTCATCGAGCCGATGCAGCGCTGGCTCGTGCCGAGCCCGGCCTCCCCGGGCCGCCCCGAGCCCCGGCCCGCCCTCGACCCGCGCCGCCCCGGCCGTCTGTCCCGGCCCGAGCTGGACCTGCTGGAGTCCACCACCAGGATGTTCCGCCAGTGGGACGCCCAGTGCGGCGGCGGCCTGCGCCGCAAGGCGGTCGTCGGACAGCTGCACGAGGTCACCGACCTGCTCCAGGAACCCCAGCCCGAGGCCACCACCCGCACCCTGTTCAAGGTCGCCGCCGAACTGGCCGAGCTGGCGGGCTGGATGTCGTACGACGTCGGCCTCCAGCCCACCGCGCAGAAGTACTTCGTGCTCGCCCTGCACGCCGCCAAGGAAGCCGGTGACAAGCCGCTCGGCTCCTACATCCTCTCCAGCATGAGCCGCCAGATGATCCACCTGGGCCGGCCCGACGACGCCCTGGAGCTGATCCACCTCGCTCAGTACGGCAGCCGCGACTGCGCGAGCCCGCGCACCCAGTCGATGCTGTATGCGATGGAGGCCCGCGCGTACGCGAACATGGGCCAGCCCGGCAAGACCAAGCGGGCGGTCCGCATGGCCGAGGACACCTTCGCCGAGGCCGACGAGTGGGACGAGCCGGACCCCGACTGGATCCGCTTCTTCTCCGAGGCCGAGCTGTACGGCGAGAACTCCCACTCCTACCGCGACCTCGCCTACGTCGCCGGCCGCAGCCCCACCTACGCCTCCCTCGCCGAGCCGCTCATGCGGCGGGCGGTGGAGCTGTTCGCCAAGGACCCGGAGCACCAGCGGTCGTATGCGCTGAACCTGATCGGCAAGGCCACCGTGCACCTGCTCCAGCGCGAGCCCGAGCGGGGCACGGAATACGCCTCCCGGGCCATGGAGATCGCCAAGAAGGTCCGCTCCGAGCGCGTGAACACTCGTATCCGAAAGACGGTCGACACCGCCGCGCGGGACTACGGCGACCTCGCCGTCGTCGTCGGCCTCACCGACCAGCTCGCCGTGGACCTTCCCGAGACCGCCGAGGCCGTCTGACCGACCCCGGCGCCAAGCCCCGGCCGCGGCCGGGCCTCCCGAACCGCTCGACTCGGCTCCCCCATGCCAGGTCATCGAGAGGCCCGCCGCGGCCGGCCCGTCTCCCTCCCGGAGATCCGGCCGTTCATCCACGCGTAACACGCACGGCGTCTTCGTCACCCCGGCGAAACAACGAGGGGCCTCCACCGAAACCGCGCTGCGTCAATCTCATGGCGCATAACCGGCCCACCCCTCACCCGACCGGACCGCCCAGGCCCGGTACCGCCCGCACGGGGCCGTTGAAACCGACGAGGAGACGCCGATGGCCCCAGCCATCACGCTTGCCGCGGAGGCACCCAAGCTGTCGTCCGCGAACACAGGCTTCATGCTCATTGCTTCCGCCCTGGTGCTGATCATGACCCCGGGCCTGGCCTTCTTCTACGGAGGCATGGTCCGGGTCAAGAGCACCCTCAACATGCTGATGATGAGCTTCATCGCCATGGGGATCATCACCATCCTCTGGACGCTCTACGGCTTCTCCCTCGCCTTCGGCACGCACAACGGCTTCATCGGCTGGAACGCGAACTGGTTCGGGCTCAGCCACATCGGCCTGACGGAGCTCTGGCCCGGGTACACCATCCCGGTCTTCGTCTTCATGGTCTTCCAGATGATGTTCGCCATCATCACCCCGGCCCTGATCAGCGGCGCCCTCGCCGACCGCGTGAAGTTCTCGGCCTGGTGCCTGTTCATCACCCTGTGGGCCACGATCGTCTACGTTCCGGTCGCCCACTGGGTCTGGGGCGCCGACGGCTGGGCCTTCAAGCTCGGCGTGATCGACTTCGCGGGCGGTACGGCGGTCCACATCAACGCGGGTGCGGCGGCGCTCGGTGTCATCCTCGTCATCGGCAAGCGCGTCGGCTTCAAGAAGGACCCGATGCGCCCGCACAGCCTCCCGCTGGTCATGCTCGGCGCGGGTCTGCTGTGGTTCGGCTGGTTCGGCTTCAACGCGGGCTCCTGGCTCGGCAACGACGACGGCGTCGGCGCGCTGATGTTCGTCAACACGCAGGTCGCCACCGGTGCCGCCATGCTGGCCTGGCTCGCCTACGAGAAGATCCGCCACGGCGCGTTCACCACCCTCGGTGCCGCCTCCGGCGCGGTCGCCGGTCTGGTCGCGATCACCCCGTCCGGCGGCGCGGTCTCCCCGCTCGGCGCGATCGCCGTCGGCGCCATCGCCGGTGTCGCCTGCGCCGCGGCCGTCGGCCTGAAGTTCAAGTTCGGCTACGACGACTCCCTCGACGTCGTCGGCGTCCACATGGTCGGCGGCATCCTCGGCTCCCTGCTGATCGGCTTCTTCGCCACCGGAAAGGGCCAGTCCACCGCGACCGGCGTCTTCTACGGCGACCACTCCTTCACCCAGCTGTGGAAGCAGTGCGCCGGTGTCGGCGCGGTCCTCGCCTACTCCCTGGTCGTCTCCGCGGTCCTCGCCTTCCTCCTCGACAAGACCATCGGCATGCGGGTCACCGAGGATGAGGAGATCTCCGGCATCGACCAGGCCGAGCACGCCGAGAGCGCCTACGACTTCAGCGGCACCGGCGGCGGTGTCATCGGCTCCGCCGCGCACTCCTCGGCCCTGGCCGCCGCGACGCAGACCAAGAAGGTGGACGCATGAAGCTCATCACCGCCGTCGTCAAGCCGCACCGGCTGGACGAGATCAAGGAGGCCCTTCAGGCGTTCGGCGTCCACGGACTGACGGTCACCGAGGCCAGCGGTTACGGTCGGCAGCGGGGCCACACCGAGGTCTACCGGGGTGCCGAGTACACCGTCGACCTGGTCCCGAAGATCCGCGTCGAGGTGCTGGCCGAGGACGACGACGCCGAGCAGCTGATCGAGGTCATCGTGAAGGCGGCCCGCACCGGAAAGATCGGTGACGGCAAGGTCTGGGCCGTGCCGGTCGACACGGCCGTACGGGTCCGCACCGGCGAGCGCGGCCCCGACGCGCTCTGACCAGCATCTCTGAGAACGGGAGTCGCCGGGTGACGGGAACGGACGAGCGCATGGCAGCAGAGGACTCGGGACCCGGCGGCTACGCGGCGGCCCGGCTGCGCCTCCTCACCGAGGGGGCGCGGTCCGGGCCGCCGCGCCGTGCCGCCCTCGCGGAGCTGACCGACGACTGGCTCGGCGGACTGTTCGGCGCGGCGGCCAAGGGGCTCACAGGGATCTCGCTGGTCGCCGTCGGCGGTTACGGCCGCGGCGAGCTGTCCCCGCGCAGCGACCTGGACCTGCTCCTGCTGCACGACGGCGGTGACACCAAGGAGGTCGCCGCGCTGGCCGACCGCCTCTGGTACCCGATCTGGGACCTCGGCCTCGCCCTCGACCACTCGGTGCGCACCCCGGCGGAGGCCCGCAGGACCGCCGGGGACGACCTGAAGGTCCACCTCGGTCTCCTGGACGCCCGCCACCTGGCCGGCGACGCCGGCCTCACCGCCGGCCTGCGCACGGCCGTCCTCACCGACTGGCGCAACCAGGCCCCCAAGCGGCTGCCCGAACTCCAGGAACTGTGCACCGAGCGCGCCGAGCGGCAGGGCGAGCTGCAGTACCTGCTGGAACCCGACCTCAAGGAGGCGCGCGGCGGCCTGCGCGACGCCACCGCCCTGCGCGCCGTCGCCGCCTCCTGGCTCGCCGACGCCCCGCGCGAGGGCCTCGCCGACGCATGCCGGCGCCTCCTCGACGTCCGTGACGCCCTGCACCTGGCGACGGGCCGCGCCACCGACCGGCTGTCCCTCCAGGAGCAGGACCAGGTGGCGGCCGAGCTGGGCCTGCTGGACGCGGACACCCTGCTGCGGCAGGTGTACGAGGCCGCGCGCGTGATCGCGTACGCCAGTGACGTCACCTGGCGTGAGGTGGGGCGCGTGCTGCGTTCGCGCGCCGTGCGGCCGCGCCTGCGCGCCATGCTGGGCGGCAACAAGCCGGTCACCGAGCGTTCCCCGCTCGCCGAGGGCGTGGTGGAGCAGGACGGCGAGGTGGTGCTCGCCCGCGCCGCGCGCCCCGAGCGCGACCCCGTGCTGCCGCTGCGCGCCGCGGCCGCCGCCGCGC
This sequence comes from Streptomyces sp. NPDC025793, assembly GCF_055558375.1. Classification (NCBI taxonomy): domain Bacteria; kingdom Bacillati; phylum Actinomycetota; class Actinomycetes; order Kitasatosporales; family Streptomycetaceae; genus Streptomyces; species Streptomyces sp. NPDC025793. The sequence continues at coordinate 130,915 of NZ_JBVHMR010000010.1, forward strand.
AGGCCGGCCTCCCGCTCTCCCTGCACGCCGTCCGGCGGATGGCGGCGACCACGCGCCCCCTGCCCACACCGTGGCCCGCCGAGGCCCGGGAGCAGCTGGTCACGCTGCTCGGCTCCGGCCGCCCGACTGTCGAGGTCTGGGAGGCGCTGGAGGCGGAGGGCCTGGTCAGCCGCCTGCTGCCGGACTGGGAGCGGGTCCGCTGCCGCCCTCAGCGCAATGCCGTCCACCTCTGGACCGTCGACCGGCACCTCATCGAGACGGCCGTCCGCGCCTCCGCGCTCACCCGCCGCGTCAGCCGCCCCGACCTGCTCCTGGTCGCCGCCCTGCTGCACGACATCGGCAAGGGCTGGCCCGGCGACCACTCGGTGGCCGGCGAGATCATCGCCAAGGACGTGGCCGTCCGGATCGGCTTCGACCGCGCGGACGTGGCGGTGCTGTCCTCGCTGGTCCGCCACCACCTCCTGCTGATCGAGACGGCCACGCGCCGCGACCTGGACGACCCGGCCACGGTCCGCTCGGTCGCCGAGGCGGTCGGCACCCAGAGCACCCTGGAGCTGCTGCACGCGCTGACGGAGGCCGACGCCCTCGCCACCGGCCCGGCCGCCTGGTCCTCCTGGCGCGGCTCCCTCGTCGCCGACCTCGTCCGTCGCGTCTGCGCCGTCCTCGCCGGGGACACCCCGGACGAGCCCGAGCCGACCGCCGCGCCCACCGCCGAACAGGAGCGGCTGGCGATCGAGGCGTTCCGCACGGGCGGCCCGGTCCTCGCCCTGCGCGCCCAGACGGAACCGGCTACCGGGGAGGAGTCCGTCCAGGAACCCCTCGGCGTCGAGCTGCTCATCGCCGTACCCGACCAGCCCGCCGTGCTCCCCGCCGTCGCCGGGGTCCTCGCCGTGCACCGGCTGACCGTCCGCACCGCCGAGCTGCGCGCCCTGAGCCTGCCCGACGACGTCGACGACGGCTCGGTCCTGCTGCTCAACTGGCGGGTCGCCGCCGAGTACGGCTCCCTGCCCCAGGCCGCCCGGCTGCGCGCCGATCTCGTGCGCGCCCTCGACGGCTCGCTGGACATCGTCGGCCGCCTCGCCGAGCGGGACGCGGCCTACCCCCGCAGGCGCGGCTGGACCGCCCCGCCGCCCCGCGTCACGGTGGCTCCGGCCGCCTCGCACCACGCCACGGTGATCGAGGTCCGCGCCCAGGACGCCCCCGGCCTGCTGCACCGCATCGGCATGGCCCTGGAGAAGGCGGCCGTACGGGTACGCAGCATGCACGTCAGCACGCTGGGCTCCAACGCCGTCGACGCCTTCTACGTCACGACGGGCACGGGCGCACAGCTCCCGGCGCAGGACGCGGCATCGCTGGCGCGGGTGCTGGAGGAGACGCTGCGCGGATGAGCCGGGGGACGACCTGCCCCGGTACTTTCGACGCCGGGATACCCTGGAGGGCGATTCCCATCAAGACCGTCACCGACCCCGAGGACCGCGAGCGCCGTGTTCGACACTCTCTCCGATCGCCTGTCAGCGACTTTCAAGAACCTGCGCGGCAAGGGACGGCTCTCCGAGGCGGACATCGACGCCACCGCGCGCGAGATCCGCATCGCGCTCCTCGAAGCGGACGTGGCGCTGCCGGTCGTCCGGACGTTCATCAAGAACGTCAAGGAGCGGGCCCTCGGCGCCGAGGTCTCCAAGGCGCTGAACCCCGCCCAGCAGGTCCTGAAGATCGTCAACGACGAGCTGGTCACGATCCTCGGCGGCGAGACCCGCCGGCTGCGCTTCGCCAAGCAGCCGCCCACCGTGATCATGCTGGCCGGTCTCCAGGGCGCCGGTAAGACCACCCTCGCGGGCAAGCTCGGCCGCTGGCTGAAGGAGCAGGGCCACTCCCCGCTGCTGGTCGCCGCCGACCTCCAGCGCCCGAACGCCGTCAACCAGCTGAGCGTCGTCGCCGAGCGCGCCGGCGTGGCGGTCTTCGCGCCCGAGCCGGGCAACGGCGTCGGCGACCCGGTTCGGGTCGCGAAGGACTCCATCGAGTTCGCGAAGTCCAAGGTCCACGACATCGTGATCGTGGACACCGCCGGCCGCCTCGGCATCGACCAGGAGATGATGCAGCAGGCCGCGGACATCCGCGACGCCGTCTCCCCGGACGAGATCCTCTTCGTCGTCGACGCGATGATCGGCCAGGACGCGGTCAACACCGCCGAGGCCTTCCGCGACGGCGTCGGCTTCGACGGCGTGGTGCTCTCCAAGCTCGACGGTGACGCCCGCGGTGGTGCCGCCCTGTCGATCCGGCAGATCACCGGCAAGCCGATCATGTTCGCGTCGAACGGCGAGAAGCTGGACGACTTCGACGCGTTCCACCCGGACCGGATGGCCTCCCGCATCCTCGACATGGGTGACCTGCTCACCCTGATCGAGCAGGCGGAGAAGACCTTCAGCCAGGAAGAGGCCGCCAAGATGGCCTCGAAGCTGGCGTCCAAGAAGGGCCAGGACTTCACCCTGGACGACTTCCTGGCCCAGATGGAGCAGGTCAGGAAGATGGGCTCCATCTCCAAGCTGCTCGGCATGCTCCCGGGCATGGGCCAGATCAAGGACCAGATCCAGAACATCGACGAGCGGGACGTCGACCGCACCGCCGCGATCATCAAGTCGATGACCCCGGCCGAGCGCCAGGAGCCGACGATCATCAACGGCTCGCGCCGCGCCCGTATCGCCAAGGGTTCCGGTGTCGAGGTCAGCGCGGTGAAGAACCTGGTCGAGCGGTTCTTCGAGGCCCGCAAGATGATGTCCCGCATGGCCCAGGGCGGCGGGATGCCGGGCATGCCGGGGATCCCGGGCATGGGCGGCGGCCCCGGCCGGCAGAAGAAGCAGCAGAAGAAGGCCAAGGGCAAGCAGCGCTCCGGCAACCCGATGAAGCGCAAGCAGCAGGAGCTGGAGGAGGCCCAGCGCCGCGAGGCCGCGGCCCAGGGCGGCGGCGCCTTCGGGGTGCCGCAGCAGGGCGGCCAGGAGTTCGAGCTGCCGGACGAGTTCAAGAAGTTCATGGGCTGAGTTCGCCCCTGAGCCCTCACTGGGCATGCCGGGGGTTGGTCATTGTCGTACCGTCCGGATATGACCAACCCCGCCCCGCCGCGCAAGTCGCCCGACCAGCCCTGGCGTACCGAAGGTGCCCCGGAGGAGCCGCCGAAGCAGCCGGGCGGGCCCCGGATGCGCGGCGGCTGGTGGCGGCTGATCCTCACCGCGCTGGTCGTGTACCTGATCGCCAACCTGGTGCTGTCCTACTTCGACCAGGCCAACGAGCCGACGATCTCCTACACCGAGTTCAGCAAGCAGGTCAACGACGGCAATGTCGCCAAGATCTACGCCAAGGGCGACTCGATCCAGGGGCAGCTCAAGAAGGAGCAGAAGAACCCCGGCGGCGGCACGTACACCAAGTTCAACACCGAGCGGCCGTCCTTCGCGAACGACAACCTCTGGTCGAATCTGACCAAGCACAACGTCACCGTCACGGCCCAGCCCGTCGTCCAGCACCGCAGCTTTCTCGCCAATCTGCTGATCTCCCTGGCGCCGATGATCGTCATCGTCGCTCTGTGGATCTTCGTCGCGCGGCGGATGAGCGCGGGCCTCGGCGGAGCGGGCGGCATGCTGGGCCGCAAGGCGCCGCCCAAGCCGGTCGAGCTGGTGCCGGGGGAGAAGCGCACGACCTTCGCCGACGTGGCCGGGATCGACGAGGTGGAGGGCGAGCTGAACGACGTCGTCGACTTCCTGAAGAACCCCGACGCCTACCGGCGCATGGGCGCCAAGATGCCCCGCGGTGTGCTGCTCGCGGGCCCGCCCGGCACCGGAAAGACACTGCTCGCGCGCGCGGTCGCCGGCGAGGCGGGTGTGCCCTTCTTCTCCGCGTCCGCGTCCGAGTTCATCGAGATGATCGTGGGCGTCGGCGCCTCGCGCGTGCGGGAGCTGTTCGCGGAGGCCCGCAAGGTCGCGCCGTCGATCATCTTCATCGACGAGATCGACACCATCGGCCGGGCCCGCGGCGGCGGCGCGTCCATGGGCGGGCACGACGAGCGCGAGCAGACGCTGAACCAGATCCTCACCGAGATGGACGGATTCTCCGGTTCGGAGGGGGTCATCGTCATCGCGGCCACCAACCGCGCCGACATCCTCGACCCGGCGCTGACCCGCCCCGGCCGCTTCGACCGGGTCGTCCAGGTCTCGCCCCCGGACCGCGGCGGCCGCGAGGCCATCCTGGAGATCCACACCCGCGACATCCCGCTCGCCGAGAACGTCGACCTCGCCCAGGTGGCCCGTACGACCCCGGGCATGACCGGCGCCGATCTGGCCAACCTCGCCAACGAGGCCGCCCTGCTCGCGGTGAAGCGCCAGCAGCAGGCCGTGACCCAGTCCGACCTGTCCGACGCGCTGGAGAAGGTCCAGCTCGGCGCGGAACGCCCGCTGGTGATGCCCGAGGAGGAGCGCCGGCGCACCGCCTACCACGAGAGCGGGCACGCCCTGCTCGGCATGCTCCAGCCCGGCGCCGACCCGGTCCGCAAGATCACCATCGTGCCGCGCGGCCGCGCCCTCGGCGTCACGCTCTCCACGCCGGACGCCGACAAGTACGCGTACACCGAGGAGTACCTGCGCGGCCGGATCATCGGCGCGCTCGGCGGCATGGCGGCCGAGCACGTCGTCTACGACGTGGTCACCACCGGCTCCGAGAGCGACCTGGAGCAGGTCACCAACATCGCGCGCGGAATGGTGTCCCGCTGGGGCATGAGCGAGGAGGTCGGCCGGCTCTCCGCGCTCCCGAACGACGCCCAGCAGGCCTACGGGCTCGCCGCCGCACCGCAGACGCTGGACGTCATCGACGCCGAGATGCGCCGGATCGTGGACGAGTGCTACGAGGAGGCCTGCCGCAAACTCCGCGACCACCGCGGCCAGTTGGACGCCCTCGCGCAGGCGCTGCTGGTCAACGAGACACTGGAGGAGGCGGACGCGTACCGCGTCGCCGGGATCACCCGCCTGACCAAGGACGTCGACTCGTGACGGACGTTCAGGGCACGCGCGCGACGAGATAGCGGAACACGTTCGGCATCCACACGGTGCCGTCCGGGCGCCGGTACGGATGCAGGGCCTCGGTCAGCTCCTTGTCGACCTGCTTGGCGTCCGTCGCCGCGATCGCCGCGTCGAACAGCGCCGTCGACAGCAGGCCGCGTACGGCACTGTCGAGGCCGGCGTACCCGAAGGGGCAGGCGACCCGTCCGGAGCCGTCCGGCCTGAGTCCGGCGCGCTGCGCGACCTCTTCCAGGTCGTCCCGCCCGGCGGGCCGCCAACTGCCCGCGCCGCGCAGCGGATCGGCCAGCTTCGCCGCCACCCGCAGCACCGAGGAGGCGGCACACCGCTCGGGCGGCCCCCACCCGGTCAGCACCACGGCGGCCCCCCGTGCGGCGAACGGCAGCGCCTGCGCCAGCGATTCCCCGAGCCCATCGGTGTCCCCGGCGAGACATCCGACCGGCTCGAAGGCGGTCACCAGGTTGTACGGCTCCGCCTCGGCGTCGTCCCCGTCGGCGGGCGGTCCGGCGATGAGCCGCACACCGGCACGCGCACGCGTACGGCCGCTTTCGCCCCACCCCGCCCGGTGGCCCAGGACGCCCGGCAGGCCCCTGTCCGCGCCGCGCGGGGCGTGCGGCAGCAGGCGTTCGCGGGCGAGGGCGAGGCGTTCGGGGGAGGCGGCCTCGCAGCCGGTGACCTCGGCCCCTCTGCCGGCGGCCAGCAACAGGGCGAGTCCCGAGCCGCAGCGCAGGCCCAGCAGCCGGGTGGCGGGGCCCACTTCCAGCCGTTCGTGAACGGCCTCGTAGAGCGGCACCAGCATCCGCTCCTGGATCTCGGACCAGTCACGCGCGCGTGCGCACAGGTCCACGCGGGGTTCGGAGTCCGCGTGAGCCAGGTGCTGCGGCACGAGCACAGGTGTCATAGGTAAGCGCCCCAATCCGCCGACAGTCCGCCGCTGCGCCCGGTCGTTCGGCCCCCGTGCCGTGCGCGCGCACTTCCCACGTATGTCAGGTAACTCCCGGCTCGCGACGGCGTCCAGGGGTCGTGGAGCCCCGCTTGAGGTCCGGGTGTGTCTGTGGCGAGATTTCACATCCCGGCAATCTGGACGGCCGTACGGTGTGCGTTCCCGCGGCGGGGCCGGTGCCAGGGGGCCGGGCGGTGCGCAGTAACGTCACGACCGTCACGGACGCAGATCAAGACGAGACGTGACGCCGATCGCGGCCGAAACGTCTCTTGCGCATCCTCGACCTCACCCCGCAGTGGGCACTACGCGCCGGATCGTACGGCGGACTACGCACCAGCTTGTTATGAGCTGTGAGGCTTCTCCGCAGATCAGCGCACCCGCCCTCGTCAGGACGCATCAGCGGCAACTGACGGGTACGTGCAAAATATTTGGGATGACCCGGAATAGGAACACATTCGAGCTCCCGCTCGTTGTCATTACGTGAGCACGACACAGACACCACCTGTTCTCGCCGCGGAGCTGGCGCAGGCGTGGGCCGACATTCAGCGGTACCACCCCGAGCTGCCGGACCTCGCCGCGCCAGAGTCCCTGATCGGAGAGTCGTCGTCCGCGTGCGGTCACGAGCTCTCCTTCGAACGACTGCTCCATGAAGCAGTCCACGGCATCGCCGCCGCCCGTGGGATCCGCGACACCTCCCGCGCCGGCCGATACCACAACCGCCGTTTCCTGGCGATCGCCGAGGAGCTGGGCCTGGACCATCCCGAGGAGCCGCATCCGAGCAGCGGCTTCTCGCTGGTCACGCTCAACCCCGAGGCGCGGCGGCGCTACCGCCCGACGATCGAGCGGCTCCAGCGCGCGCTGAAGGCCCACACGGCGGCCACGACGTCCGACACCACCCGCAGCTTCCGCGGCCCGGCCGCCCGGCACGGCTCCTCCGGCGGCGGCGTCCGCGTCAAGGCGGTCTGCGACTGCGGCCGCAACGTCCGGGTGGTGCCCTCGGTCCTGGCCCAGGCGCCGATCGTCTGCGGCGGCTGCGGCAAGCCGTTCAGAATCCCGGAGGTCGCCGGAGCGGCGTGAGGCGAGCCGCGTACACCGGCATCTCGTGGGTGCCGGAAGCGGGCTCCTCGCCGTAGGCAGCGGGCAGTGCATCCGACGTGATCTCACCTCCACGCCGGATGCCTGTCCGGCATGCCCGGATACGGCGCAGAACCCCTCGGCCGGAGGCGACCCGCAGGGTGTGGCACAATGGCTAGCTGTACTCGACAGCCGCACAGGACCCCTCTCTCCTCCGGCTGACGCGTCCATCGGGCACTCGGGTACCGCAACCCCACGCGGCAATCTCGCCGTGCCCAACCACGTCAAATCCAGGAGAACCCACTCCCGTGGCAGTCAAGATCAAGCTGAAGCGTCTGGGCAAGATCCGTTCGCCTCACTACCGCATCGTCGTCGCCGACTCCCGCACCCGCCGTGACGGCCGTGCGATCGAGGAGATCGGCAAGTACCACCCGACCTACAACCCGTCGGTCATCGAGGTGGACGCCGACCGCGTGGCGTACTGGCTGGGTGTCGGCGCGCAGCCGACCGAGCCCGTCCTCGCCATCCTGAAGAAGACCGGCGACTGGCAGAAGTTCAAGGGCGAGCCCGCCCCGGCGCCGCTGCTGGTCGCCGCCCCGAAGTCGGCCCGTCCGTCGTTCGAGGCGCTCGGCGGCGACGACGAGGGCAAGGGTGAGGCGATCACCCAGAAGAAGAAGGCTGAGAAGAAGGACGAGGCCGCGGCTGAGTCCGAGTCGACCGAGGCCTGAGCAGCATGCTCGAAGAGGCGCTTGAGCACCTCGTGAAGGGCATCGTCGACAACCCTGACGATGTGCAGGTCGCCTCGCGCGACCTGCGCCGCGGGCGCGTGCTGGAGGTCCGGGTCCACCCCGACGACCTCGGCAAGGTGATCGGCCGCAACGGCCGTACCGCGCGCGCTCTGCGTACCGTCGTGGGCGCCATCGGCGGCCGCGGTGTCCGCGTCGACCTCGTCGACGTGGACCACGTCCGCTGACGCTTCATCGCAACCGGCTCGGGCCGGGGAGGGCCCTTGGGCCGTCCCCGGCCCGTAGTCGTATGACAGGAGACCAAGCACAGTGCAGCTCGTAGTCGCACGGATCGGCCGCGCCCACGGCATCAAGGGCGAGGTCACCGTGGAGGTACGCACCGACGAACCCGAGCTCAGGCTCGCGCCCGGCGCCGTACTCGCCACCGATCCCGCCGCCGCGGGACCGCTCACCATCGAGACCGGCCGGGTGCACAGCGGCCGCCTGCTCCTGCGCTTCGAGGGCGTCAAGGACCGCAACGGCGCCGAGGCCCTCCGCAACACGCTCCTCATCGCCGAGATCGACCCCGAGGAACTTCCCGAGGGCGAGGACGAGTACTACGACCACCAGCTCATGGACCTCGACGTGGTCACCGAGGACGGGCAGGAGGTCGGCCGGATCACCGAGATCTCGCACCTGCCGTCCCAGGACCTGTTCATCGTGGAGCGCCCCGACGGCAGCGAGGTGATGATCCCCTTCGTGGAGGAGATCGTCACCGAGATCGACCTGGCGGAGCAGAAGGCCGTCATCGCGCCCCCGCCGGGCCTGATCGACGACCGCGCGGAGATCGACTCCACCCGGGATGAGCCGGGGGAACAGTCCGGAGAAGAGTCGTAATGCGCCTGGACGTCGTCACGATCTTCCCCGAGTACCTCGAACCGCTGAACGTCTCCCTCGTCGGCAAGGCACGCGCGCGTGGACAGCTGAACGTCCAGGTGCACGACCTGCGCGCGTGGACGTACGACCGGCACAACACGGTCGACGACACCCCGTACGGCGGCGGCCCCGGCATGGTCATGAAGACCGGCCCCTGGGGCGACGCCCTCGACACGGTCCTCGCCGACGGCTACGAGACCGGCGCGAGCGCCCCCGCGATCATCGTGCCCACGCCCAGCGGCCGCCCCTTCACCCAGGAGCTGGCCGTGGAGCTCTCCGAGCGACCCTGGCTGATCTTCACGCCGGCCCGCTACGAGGGCATCGACCGCCGCGTCACGGACGAGTACGCGACCCGGGTGCCCGTCTACGAGGTCTCCATCGGCGACTACGTCCTCGCCGGCGGCGAGGCGGCCGTCCTCGTCATCACCGAGGCCGTGGCCCGGCTGCTGCCCGGCGTCCTCGGCAACGCCGAGTCCCACCGCGACGACTCCTTCGCGCCCGGCGCCATGGCGAGCCTGCTGGAGGGCCCCGTCTACACCAAGCCGCCCGTCTGGCGCGGCCGGGACATCCCGGAGGTGCTGCTCAGCGGCCACCACGGCAAGATCGCCCGCTGGCGCCGCGACGAGGCCCTGACGCGTACGACCGCGCACCGGCCCGACCTGATCGAGCGCTGCGACCCCAAGGCCTTCGACAAGAAGGACCGCGAGATGCTCTCGATCCTCGGCTGGGAACCCGACCCCGGAGGAGAGCCGTTCGGCCGATTTTGGCGGCGGGCCCAGGGCATGGAAGAATAGCTCGCTGTTGTGCGTCCGTCCGGCGTGCGCCCCTGCCGCAGGGGGACACGACGCCCGCCCCGACGCGCACGGCAGACCTCTTGAACACCTAGTTTCCGTTGATGACCTGTGGCATCAGCGAAGAAAGCAGACGAAATGTCTCACCTGCTCGACTCCGTCGACGCCGCGTCGCTGCGCAGCGACGTCCCGGGCTTCCGCCCGGGTGACACCGTCAACGTCCACGTCCGCGTCATCGAGGGCAACCGCTCCCGTGTGCAGCAGTTCAAGGGCGTTGTGATCCGTCGCCAGGGCTCCGGCGTCCGCGAGACCTTCACGGTCCGCAAGGTCTCGTTCTCCGTCGGCGTCGAGCGCACCTTCCCGGTGCACACCCCGATCGTCGAGAAGATCGAGCTCGTCACCCGTGGTGACGTGCGCCGCGCCAAGCTGTACTACCTCCGTGACCTGCGCGGCAAGGCCGCGAAGATCAAGGAGAAGCGCGACAACTGAGCGCACCGCGGAGCCCATGGCGAGGCGGGATAGCATCTCGCCCCGATGGACACCGAAGCGCAGCCGACGGAACGCGACCGCCCCTCCCACCCGGAATCCCCGGGGCCGGAGGAACGGTCGCGTTTCGCGTTGGTGTCGCGGATCACCGACTGGCTGCCGGGCGGCCGCATCACCCTCACCCTCTTCGTCTGCCTGGCGTTTTTGCTGCTCCTCAACGCATTCGTGGTGCAACCGTTCCAGATTCCGAGCGGATCGATGGAGCAGGGCTTGAGGATCGGCGACCGCATTCTCGTAGATAAGTTGGCGTACCGTTTCGGAGCCCAGCCGCGCCGCGGCGACGTGATCGTGTTCGACGGCTCCGGGTACTTCGGGGACGCCGACTACGTCAAACGCGTGGTCGGGGTAGGGGGAGACCATGTGGTCTGCTGCGACAAGAAGGGACGGATCGAGGTGAACGGCCGCGCGGTCGACGAGTCGTCCTTCCTTTATCCCGGGGACAGCGCCTCCAGCGTGCCTTTCGATGTCTCGGTGCCCGAGGGGCGCCTGTTCGTCCTCGGGGACCACCGCAGCGACTCCCGCGATTCCCGCGACCACCTCGGCTCGCCCGGCGGCGGCATGATCCCGGTCGGCGACGTCATCGGCCGGGCCGACTGGATCGTCTGGCCGTACGGCCACTGGACACATCTGACGCGACCCTCCGCCTACGCGCGCGTGCCGTCCGCGGACGGTGCGCATGGGTAACCGCGGCAAACCACGCGGAGTGCCGGCCGGTCCCGCCGACAACCTGCTGCCCACGGGAGCGCGCCGCACCTCGGCGCCCGGCGGCGGCCGCACGCGCGCGGAACGGCGCAAGCTCCAGCGCAAGGTCAAGCGCAAGCGCAGGCGTTCAGCCGTTCGTGAGGTCCCTCTTCTGGTCGGTGTCGCCGTTCTCATCGCGCTCGTCCTGAAGACCTTCCTCGTCCAGGCCTTCGTGATCCCGTCCGGCTCCATGGAGCAGACGATCCGGATCGGCGACCGCGTCCTGGTCGACAAGTTCACCCCGTGGTTCGGCTCCGAGCCGCAGCGCGGGGACGTCGTCGTCTTCCACGACCCGGGCGGCTGGCTCGCCGACGAACAGACCACCAAGACGAACGACCCCATCGTCGTCAAGCAGGCCAAGGAAGGCCTCACCTTCATCGGCCTGCTGCCCTCGGACAATGAGAAAGACCTGATCAAGCGGGTCATCGGGGTCGGCGGCGACCACGTCAAGTGCTGTGACGCGCAGGGCCGGATCACCGTCAACGGCACCCCGCTCACCGAGGGCAACTACATCTACCCGGGCGACGCCCCGTCCGCGATGCGCTTCGACATCACCGTCCCCAAGGGCCGGCTGTGGGTGATGGGTGACCACCGGGGCAACTCCGCGGACTCCCGGTTCCACATGAACACGCCCTACGGCGGCACGGTCTCCGTGGATTCCGTCGTCGGCCGGGCCGTCGCCATCGGCTGGCCCTTCGGCCACTGGACCCGTCTCCAGGAACCTAAAACCTTCGCAAGCGTCGCCCACTCCGTGTCGGGTACGGCCGCCGCTCCCCTGCTGTCGCATAGGGTTACCCCCGAGAATCCGAACGGAATCACTCAGCTCCCGACCCCTGCGGAACTCCCGCTCGTTATGGGAGTGGTGGGCCTGCGCCGTGTCACGGGCAGGCGGTGGCACAGAGTAAGGAGTTGGCGTGGGGGATGTGGCGGTTGGCGCACGGTCGGGACACGACGGCGAAGAGCACCGCGGGCACCCCGTGGAAGCGAACGCCAGCGGCCCCGACGGCGCCGTGACCTCCGGGAATGACGAGATGACGGACGACGACGGCACGCGGGACGACGAGCAGCGGCCCCCCGGGGCGGACGGCGCGGGCGAGGGCGGGGCCGCCCCCGCGCCGAGGAAACCCCGCTCCTTCTGGAAGGAGCTGCCGATCCTCATCGGCATCGCGCTGGTCCTGGCGCTGCTGATCAAGACGTTCCTGGTGCAGGCGTTCTCGATTCCGTCGGACTCGATGCAGAACACCCTGCAACAGGGCGACCGCGTCCTGGTCGACAAGCTCACCCCGTGGTTCGGCTCCGAGCCCGAGCGGGGCGAGGTGGTCGTCTTCCACGACCCGGACAACTGGCTGGCGGGCGAGCCGACGCCGACCCCGAACCCGGTGCAGAAGGTCCTCAGCTGGATCGGCCTGATGCCGTCGGCGGAGGAGAAGGACCTGATCAAGCGGGTGATCGGCGTCGGCGGTGACACGGTCGAGTGCAAGAACTCGGGCCCGCTGCTGGTCAACGGCCACCCGCTGAACGAGCCGTACGTCTACCCCGGCAACACGCCGTGCAGCGTGGACGACCAGGGCGGCCAGTTCAAGGTGACGGTCCCCCAGGGATACATCTGGGTGATGGGCGACCACCGCCAGAACTCCCGCGACTCGCGCTACAACCAGACCGACAAGCACCACGGCATGGTCCCGGTCAGCGACGTCGTGGGCCGCGCGATCGTCAAGGCCTGGCCGATCAACCGCTGGGGCACCCTGCCCGTCCCGGACACCTTCGACCAGCCCAACCTGAACCAGCAGTCCTCCGCGTCCGCCGCCCTCACGGTGGCCCCGCAGGGCGTGGCCATCGCGGCGGTGCTGCCGGTGGTGGTGTGGCGGCGCAGCCGCCGGGACCGGCTGGAGTCCAAGACGCGGCAGAAGGCCTCCGCGGGCGGCAAGTGACCACGAAGGGCCCGGTGCGCACCGACTCGTCGGTGCGCACCGGGCCTTCCGCGTGTCCGTGACGACGAGGCGATCCGGAGCCCGTGAGTCCGGCGGTGGCCGAGCCTTTGCCGCCGGTCCGCGACAGGGGCTGCCCCCGCCCGGTACCGCCGGGTAGGGTGCGGATCCATGAGCGGCGAGAGCACGACGCGTACGGCCCCGCGCAGCGGCGGGACAGGCACGGCACAGGCCGGCGGCAGCCGGCTCGGACAGCGGTTGTCCGGGGTGGCCGTCGCACTCGGTCTGGTGCTGTTCCTCGGCGGATTCGCCTGGGGAGCGGTGTCCTACCGGCCCTACACCGTGCCCACCAGCTCCATGACCCCCACCATCGACGCCGGCGACCGCGTGCTGGCCCAGCGCGTCCACGGCGGCGACGTCCGCCGCGGCGACGTCGTCGTCTTCGAGGACAAGACCTGGGTCACCAACTCCAAGGTGGTCAAGCGGGTCGTCGCGGTCGGCGGTGACACCGTCTCCTGCTGCACGAACGGCAAGCTGACCGTCAACGGCAAGCAGATCGACGAACCGTATCTGCCCAAGGGCAGCCTGGCCGAGAACATGAACTTCCCGACCGTGACCGTGCCCAGGGGCCGCCTCTTCCTCCTCGGCGACGAGCGCCAGGGCTCCCTCGACTCCACCGCCCACCTCACCGACGCGGCCAAGGGCACGGTCTCCAGCGACGCCGTCTCCGCGCGCGTGGACGCCGTCGTCTGGCCCTGGAAGGGCATGCTGGGGCGCCCCACCGGCTTCGAGAGCCTGGGCCCCCTCTCCCAGCCCGGGCCGCTGCGCATCATCGAGCTCCTGATCGTCGCCGGTGCCGTGCTGGTGCTCGTCGGCGGTGCCTACGGCCCGATCGCCGCGCGCACGGGCCGCTCCCGCGCGCGCGGTGCCCGGCCGGAGGCGGCCGGTGCCCGCTGAGGCCGCGCGGACCGGCGAGGAGACGTACGAGGGCGGGCTGCGGAAGGTGGCCCGGGTGGTCCTTCTCGACCCGGACGACCGCATCCTTCTCCTGCACGGCCATGAGCCGGGAGACCCGGCGGACGACTGGTGGTTCACCCCCGGCGGCGGCCTGGAGGGAGCCGAGACGCGCGAGCAGGCGGCGCTCAGGGAACTGGCCGAGGAGACGGGCGTCACCGACGTCGAACTCGGCCCGGTGCTGTGGCGGCGCAGGTGCTCCTTCCCCTTCGCGGGCCGTCGCTGGGACCAGGACGAGTGGTACTACCTGGCCCGTACGGCACAGACGGCGACCGCACCCACCGCACTGACGGAGCTGGAGCGGCGCAGTGTCGCCGGAGCGCGCTGGTGGACGTGCCGGGAACTGACCCGGGCACATGAGACGGTGTATCCGACCAGACTCGCCGAGTTGCTCCAGCGACTGCTCGACGAGGGTCCCCCGGCCAGTCCCGTGACCCTCGACACCGAAATCGTCTGAGGACACCCGGGACTGGCGCACAATGGTGGGATCGCACGGCTGAAGGGGAACATGCCATGAGCGCCGAGGACCTCGAGAAGTACGAGACCGAGATGGAGCTGAAGCTCTACCGGGAGTACCGAGATGTCGTCGGTCTGTTCAAATACGTGATCGAGACTGAGCGGCGCTTCTACCTCACCAACGACTACGAGATGCAGGTGCACTCGGTCCAGGGTGAGGTGTTCTTCGAGGTGACGATGGCCGACGCCTGGGTCTGGGACATGTACCGGCCGGCTCGGTTCGTCAAGCAGGTACGGGTATTGACGTTCAAGGACGTGAATATCGAAGAGCTGAACAAGAGCGACCTGGAGCTTCCGGGCGGCTGATGACCGCCGGCGTCGCCCGGCGGGGCGTGGCGCACCCGACCCGACGGGGCGAGGTGTACCCGATCGGGTGGCGGAGTTTTCCACAACCGGCCGGTAGCTCACCTAGATCAACATGTCTCGGCCGGGTGCGTGACCGTGGGCGCCGGAGGTGGTGCCGACATGAACGCACGAGAAGCACTCGGCAAGTACGGCGAGGACCTGGCCGCCCGGCGGCTCGCCGCATCCGGCATGACGATCCTGGAGCGGAACTGGCGCTGCGGGCGGTCCGGCGAGATCGACATCGTGGCGCGCGACGGGGACGCGCTGGTCGTCTGCGAGGTCAAGACCCGCCGGGGTGGCGGCTACGAACACCCGATGGCCGCGGTGGGCCCGGAGAAAGCGGCGAAACTTCGCGAACTGGCCGAACGCTGGATCCAGGCCCACGGAGGGGCGCCCCCGGGCGGCGTCCGCATCGACCTGATCGGCGTCCTGCTGCCCCTGCGCGGTGCCCCGTCCGTCGAGCACGCGCGGGGGGTGGCCTGAATGGGATTCGCCCGCACGTGCTCCGTGGCCCTGGTCGGCGTCGAAGGAGTCGTCGTCGAGGTCCAGGCCGACCTGGAACCCGGCGTCGCCGCCTTCACCCTCGTCGGCCTCCCGGACAAGAGCCTGACGGAGAGCCGGGACCGGGTCAGGGCGGCGGTGGTGAACTCGGGCGGCGAGTGGCCGCAGAAGAAACTCACCGTGGGGCTCAGCCCGGCATCGGTGCCCAAAGCCGGCTCGGGCTTCGACCTGGCCGTCGCCTGCGCGGTGCTCGGCGCCGCCGAACGGATCGATCCCCGAGTCCTCGCCGACATCGTCATGATCGGCGAGCTGGGCCTGGACGGCCGGGTACGGCCGGTGCGGGGCATCCTGCCCGCGGTACTGGCGGCGGCCGGCGCCGGCTACGAGCAGGTGGTCGTGCCCGAATGCGCCGCCGCGGAGGCCTCGTTGGTCCCCGGGGTGTCCGTGCTCGGCGTCCGCAGCCTGCGCCAGCTCATCGCGGTCCTCACCGACGAACCCGTCCCCGACGAGCAACCGGACGAGCACGGCCGCCCGGACCCGCTCCTGGCCGGTCTGCGCATGCCCGGCACCGGCGCGGCCACCGGCATGCACAGCGTCGGAGCCGCACAGCACGACCACGACCTGGCGGACGTCGTCGGCCAGACGTCGGCCCGTACGGCCGTGGAGGTGGCCGCCGCCGGAGGACACCACCTGTTCCTCGAAGGGCCGCCGGGCGCGGGCAAGACCATGCTCGCCGAACGGCTGCCCGCCGTCCTTCCCCGGCTCACCCGGGGGGAATCGCTGGCGGTCACGGCCGTGCACTCGGTGGCCGGACTGCTGCCAGCGGGCAAACCGCTCATCGACGTCGCCCCCTACTGCGCCCCGCACCACTCGGCCACCATGCAGTCACTCGTCGGCGGCGGCCCCGGCATCGCACGCCCCGGCGCGGTGTCCCTCGCCCATCGCGGAATCCTGTTTCTCGACGAGGCGCCGGAGTTCCACAGCCAGACCCTCGACGCGCTGCGCCAGCCCCTGGAGTCGGGGCACGTGGTGATCGCGCGCAGCGCGGGCGTCGTGCGGTTCCCGGCCCGCTTCCTGCTGGTGCTGGCGGCCAACCCCTGCCCCTGCGGCCGTTTCTCGCAACGCGACTCGCTGTGCGAGTGCCCGCCGTCGGCCATCCGCCGCTACCAGTCCCGGCTCTCCGGCCCGCTGCTGGACCGGGTGGACCTGCGCGTCGAGGTCGACCCGGTCACGCGCGCCCAGCTCACCGACCCCGGAGCCCGGGGCGAGCCGACGGCGACCGTGGCCGGGCGGGTGCGGCAGGCCCGGGACAGGGCGGCGGCCCGCCTCGCCGGCACGGCGTGGCGCACCAACAGCGAGGTGCCCGGCCGGGAGCTGCGCAGCCGCTATCACGCGGCGCCCGGCGCGATGGACGAGGCCGAGCGCAACCTCGAACGGGGCGTGCTCACCGCCCGGGGGATCGACAGGGTCCTGCGCGTCGCCTGGACGGTCGCCGACCTCGTCGGACACGACCGGCCGGACGCGACGGACGTCGCCCTGGCCCTGCAACTGCGCACCGGAGTGCCGCGCGGTGTGCCGATGGCCATCGGGGCGCTGACATGACGGCGGACGACAGCCCCGACGGCGACCTGCTCGGCCGGATCTTCCTCACTCGCGTCTTCGAGCCCGGGGACGAGGCCGGGGGGCGCTGGGTGCGGGAGTTCGGGGTGGGGGAGGTGGTGCGGCGGTTGCGGGGTGGCGAGGCGCTGCCGGGGGTGAGCGAGCAGCGGTGGGCGGGGCTGGTCGCGCGGGCCGGGCAGGTCGATGCCGGGCGGGATCTGGAGGCGGCCGCGAGAGCGGGGGCGCGGTTCGTGGCGCCCCGCGACGCGGAGTGGCCCCGGCAGCTCGACGACCTCGGGGACGCCCGGCCGCTCGGGCTGTGGGTGCGCGGGCGGCCCAGCCTGCGGATCTGGGCGCTGAGATCCGTGGCCGTCGTGGGTGCGCGGGCCTGCACCGAGTACGGGGCCCATGCGGCCGCCGCCCTCGCCAGTGGGCTCGCCGAGCGGGGCTGGGTGGTGGTGTCCGGCGGGGCCTACGGCATCGACGGCGCCGCCCACCGAGGCGCCCTCGCCGCCCGCGGAGCCACCGTCGCCGTCCTGGCCTGCGGTGTCGACCGCCCCTACCCCCGCGGCCACGCCGCCCTGATCGGCAGGATCGCGGAGCAGGGACTGGTCGTGGGCGAGCTGCCGCCGGGCGACCACCCGACGCCGAGCCGGTTCATCCTGCGCAACCGCGTCATCGCCGCACTGACCCGAGGCACCGTCGTCGTGGAGGCCGCCCAGCGCAGCGGCTCCCTGTCCACCGCCCGGGCCGCACAACGCCTCGGCCGGTTCACCATGGGCGTGCCCGGCCCCGTGACCAGCGCACTCTCCGTCGGCGTGCACGAACTGCTGCGGGGCGAGGCCGCCCTGGTCACCGATGCCGCGGAGGTCGTCGAGCTGGTCGGCGACATCGGCGAGCTGGCGCCGGTGCGACGCGGCCCCGTACTTCCGCGCGATCTGCTGGATCCCCCCGTCCGGGCCGTGCTCGCCGCCCTGCCCGGCGACCGCGCGGCCCCCGCCGACGAGATCGCGCTCGGCGCGCGGACCACGCGGGACGAGGCGATCGCGAGACTGTACGAACTCCGAGCACTTGGCTACGTCGAACGACACGGCGACGGCTGGAAGTTGACACGCCAGGCGGTGATGTCCGTCCGCACCGGTCGTGATCCCCGCTGACCCGGTGGGTTCGGCCGTCCGGGGGAATCCCCGACGCCCTTGATGTTTCCCGGAGTTGGCGTCGTCGGCCGGTCACGCGGAGCGGGTCGCGCAGCGCGCCCGCGAGACCGGCCGGAGGGCCCGCGCAGGGGTGGAGCCTCGCTGTTCGCACACCGCGACACCTCAGTCACGCTACGCTCACGAAGACGGTGATACAGATCGCACCAACTCGACATCAGACCGACAGCTCACCCAGGCAGCCCATTCACCCACCAACCCCACCCCCGCCGGCCCGCGGCACCCACGACACCCCACGGCGCTTCACAGCACTTCACAGCACTTCACGGCAGAACGGCACTAGGCGACGAATGCCCCAGCACACCTCCGGGTCAGACCGGGCGGCGATCCCCCCAGCCGCCCGCGACGGTGGCAGCGTGCGGCCGCCCGCTCCCTCGACGCTCGACGAGCTGTGGCGGTCGTACAAGGCGACGGGGGACGACCGGCTGCGGGAGCAGCTGATCCTGCACTACTCGCCGCTCGTGAAGTACGTGGCGGGCCGGGTGAGTGTCGGGCTGCCGCCCAACGTGGAGCAGGCCGACTTCGTCTCCTCCGGGGTCTTCGGGCTGATCGACGCGATCGAGAAGTTCGACATCGACCGGGAGATCAAGTTCGAGACGTACGCGATCACCCGGATCCGGGGCGCGATGATCGACGAGCTGCGGGCGCTGGACTGGATCCCGCGCTCGGTGCGGCAGAAGGCGCGCAACGTGGAGCGGGCCTACGCCACCCTGGAGGCGCGGCTGCGGCGCACCCCGAGCGAGGGCGAGGTCGCCGCCGAGCTGGAGATGGAGGTGGACGAACTCCACGCAGTGTTCAGCCAGTTGTCGCTGGCCAACGTGGTCGCCCTGGAGGAGCTGCTGCACGTCGGCGGCGAGGGCGGCGACCGGCTCAGCCTCATGGACACGCTGGAGGACACCGCCGCGGACGATCCGGTGGAGGTGGCCGAGGGCCGGGAGCTGCGGAGGTTCCTCGCGCGCGCGATCAACACACTGCCCGAGCGCGAGAAGACCGTGGTCACGCTGTACTACTACGAGGGGCTCACGCTCGCCGAGATCGGCAATGTCCTCGGGGTCACCGAGAGCCGGGTCAGTCAGATCCACACCAAGTCCGTGCTCCAGCTGCGGGCCAAGCTGGCGAGCTTCGGACAGTGAGGCCGGCGCGCGGCCGGTGCCGTCGCGTCGTCGTCCTGGTGCCGGTGGCCGCACGGCGGGTGAGCGGCTCTCCCGTTCGGGTCGAGGCGTCCGTAAAGTGGTCGGCGTGCCAAGGATTCGAGCGGCCTCCGTGGCCGAGCACCGGTCGATGCAGCGAGCCGCCCTGCTGGACGCGGCCCGGTCGTTGCTGTCCGAGGGCGGGACGGAGGCGCTGACCTTCCCGGCTCTCGCCGAGCGGACAGGGCTCGCGCGCTCGTCCGTGTACGAGTACTTCCGGTCGCGGGCCGCCGTGGTCGAGGAGCTGTGCGAGGTCGACTTCCCGCTGTGGGCGGCCGAGGTGGCCGCCGCGATGAAGCGGGAGGAGTCGGCCGAGGGCAAGGTCGAGGCGTACGTGCGCAGGCAGCTGGCGCTGGTCGGTGACCGGCGGCACCGGGCCGTCGTGGCCATCTCCGCGAGCGAGCTGGACGCCGGCGCGCGGGAGAAGATCCGGGCGGCGCACGGCGGGCTGGTCGCGATGATCGTCGAGGCACTCGGGGACATGGGGCACGAGCAGCCCCGGCTGGCGGCCATGCTGGTGCAGGGGGTCGTGGACGCGGCGGTGCGCAGGATCGAGCTGGGCGCGGCGGAGGACCCCGCAGCCATCACCGACGCGGCGGTGACGATGGTCCTGCACGGCGTACAGGGCTGACGCCTCCGCCCACGCCGGGCCCGCCACCGGCACCCGGCCGACAGCGGCCCCATCGCCCCGACGGGCCGCGGCCCATCGCCCCGACCGCCTGCGGCTTCACCACCGTGGCGGCATGAGCGTCCGTGGCTCCATCACTGCGGCGGTCGGCCCGCCGCGACCGTCCGCCGAGCCGCCACCCCGTGGCCCGCTTGGCCCGGACGCTCCCGCAGCCCGGCCGGCCGCTGCTCCAGCACCCCGCTACCGCGCCCCACCGTCCGGCAGTGGTACGTCCAGCACGGGCAGCAGTCTCGATGGGCCGCTCTCCCCCAGCCATGGGGGGAGCAGGGACAGTGGGTTCACGTACGTGCCGTCCCGGAGCAGTCCCCAGTGGAGGCACGCCGACGGGCAGTGGGGGTTGCTCGGCTGTTCGAGCGTGCCCACCACATCCCCCGCCCGCACCTCGTCGCCCTTGCGTACCGACGGGCTGACCGGCTCGTAGGTGGTGCGCAGGTCCGTGCCCGTCAGGTCCAGGGACACCACACCCTGCCCCGCCACCCGCCCCGCGAAGGACACCCGGCCCGGCGCCACCGCCCGGACCGGCGCGCCGGGCGGGGCCGACACGTCGACGCCACGGTGGCCCGGGCCGTACGGCGTCGCCGGGGGGTTCCAGCCGCGCAGTACAGGCGGCCGTACGCCCACCGGCCAGGTGCGGGCGATCCGGGGCACCGGGGTCTGCGGGGCCGGGGGAGACGGGTCCGCCCAGGCCCAGCGCGGCAGCAGGGCCACCGTCGCCAGACAGAGGAGCACGGCCGCCGGCACCAGGGCGTATCGCATCGCTCGTCGCATGCGAGAACCGTCCCGCACCCCCGCCGATCATGGCCGGAGTCTGTGGACGACTCCCCGGTTGTGGAGAGCGGCGTCACCCGGTGCCCCGGCGGTCCCGTACACTTCTTCTGGCGATCCGGGTCACCGGGTCGACTTCGCACGCCCCGACACCGGGCCGCCAAGCGGTCGGTGTCAGCGCCTCTCGGTCCTTTGCGGCACGGCGCATCGCGGGCGTCAGGCGCGACCGCCGTCCGGCGGACGCGGCACAACCGAGAATTTCGAGGAGATACGGCCATGGCCGTCGTCACGATGCGGGAGCTGCTGGAGAGCGGCGTCCACTTCGGTCACCAGACCCGTCGCTGGAACCCGAAGATGAAGCGCTTCATCTTCACCGAGCGCAACGGCATCTACATCATCGACCTGCTCCAGTCGCTGTCGTACATCGACCGCGCCTACGAGTTCGTCAAGGAGACCGTCGCCCACGGCGGCACGGTCATGTTCGTCGGCACCAAGAAGCAGGCGCAGGAGGCCATCGCCGAGCAGGCCACCCGCGTCGGCATGCCCTACGTCAACCAGCGCTGGCTGGGCGGCATGCTCACCAACTTCTCGACCGTCTACAAGCGTCTGCAGCGCCTCAAGGAGCTCGAGCAGATCGACTTCGAGGACGTCGCCGCGTCGGGTCTGACCAAGAAGGAGCTTCTCGTGCTCTCGCGCGAGAAGGCCAAGCTGGAGAAGACCCTCGGTGGTATCCGCGAGATGCAGAAGGTGCCCAGCGCCGTCTGGATCGTGGACACCAAGAAGGAGCACATCGCCGTTGGTGAGGCCCGGAAGCTCAACATTCCGGTCGTCGCGATCCTCGACACCAACTGCGACCCCGACGAGGTCGACTACAAGATCCCGGGCAACGACGACGCGATCCGCTCCGTCACCCTGCTCACCCGCGTGATCGCCGACGCCGTCGCCGAGGGCCTCATCTCCCGCTCTCGCGTCGCCACCGGTGACAAGGGCGAGAAGGCCGCGGGCGAGCCGCTCGCCGAGTGGGAGCGCGACCTGCTCGAGGGTGAGAAGAAGACGGACTCCGAGGACGCGGCTCCGGCCGCCGAGGCCGAGAAGCCGGCCGAGGCTGCCGCCGAGGCCCCGGCCGCCGAGGCCCCGGCCGCCGAGGCCGCCCCGGCCGAGGAGAAGGCCGCCGAGGGCGAGCAGGCCTGACGCAGGCGTCGACAGCGGGGGCGGTACTGCAACCACAGCGCCCCGGCGCGGTGAAGTCCGCCCCCGCTGTTCACCCGTAGGTCGGCACGATGTATGTGATCCGCGCGTACATGTGGAACGCAAAACCGTGGTGACCTGAAGATCTTCCAGACTTCGAGAAAGACTCACAGACTCATGGCGAACTACACCGCCGCCGACGTCAAGAAGCTCCGTGAGCTCACGGGCGCCGGCATGATGGACTGCAAGAAGGCGCTGGACGAGGCCGAGGGCAACGTCGACAAGGCCGTCGAGGCGCTCCGCATCAAGGGCCAGAAGGGCGTCGCCAAGCGCGAGGGCCGCTCCGCCGAGAACGGCGCCGTGGTCTCCATCATCGCCGGCGACAACACCTCCGGCGTCCTCGTCGAGCTGAAGTGCGAGACGGACTTCGTGGCCAAGGGCGAGAAGTTCCAGGCCGTGGCCAAGGCCATCGCCGAGCACGTCGCCGAGACCTCCCCGGCCGACATCGAGGCCCTGCTCGCCTCCGAGATCGAGGCCGGCAAGACCGTCCAGGCGTTCGTGGACGAGGCCAACGCCAACCTCGGCGAGAAGATCGTCCTGGACCGCTTCGCGCAGTTCTCCGGCGGTTACGTCACGGCCTACATGCACCGCACCATGCCCGACCTGCCCCCGCAGATCGGTGTCCTGGTCGAGCTGGACAAGCCGAACGCCGAGATCGCCAAGGGTGTCGCCCAGCACATCGCCGCCTTCGCGCCGAAGTACCTCTCCAAGGAGGACGTCCCGGCCGAGGTCGTCGAGTCCGAGCGCCGCGTCGCCGAGGAGACCACCCGCGCCGAGGGCAAGCCCGAGGCCGCCCTGCCGAAGATCGTCGAGGGTCGCCTCAACGGCTTCTTCAAGGACGCCACGCTGCTCGGCCAGCCCTACGCGCTGGACAACAAGAAGTCGGTCCAGAAGGTTCTGGACGAGGCCGGTGTCACCCTGAAGCGCTTCACGCGCATCAAGGTCGGCATCTGAGTCCGTACCGCGATCGACGTACGACCCACAGAGGGATTCCGGGAGCGATCCCGGGAGAAATCCCGATAGGGTCGTAAGCAGTCGTCCGCGTACACCGCCCCACCCCGGCGTGAGGCGGACGGCAGCAGATCTGACGAGGAGGCCATTGCCGCGTATGGGAGCGAAAAGCGACCCCACCGGCAATGGCCTTCTTCGTATGTGCACCACGTGAAAGAGGCGGAATCTCCCATGACCACCAAGGCCCAGAAGAGCGACGACGGCAAAGTACGCGGCCGGTTTCTGCTGAAGCTGTCCGGAGAGGCCTTCTCCGGCGGGGGCGGCCTGGGCGTGGACCCGGACGTGGTGCACAAGATCGCCCGCGAGATCGCGGCCGTCGTCCGGGACGGTGCCGAGATCGCGGTGGTCATCGGCGGCGGCAACTTCTTCCGCGGCGCCGAACTCCAGCAGCGGGGCATGGACCGGGCCCGCTCCGACTACATGGGCATGCTCGGCACGGTCATGAACTGCCTCGCCCTCCAGGACTTCCTGGAGAAGGAGGGCATCGACAGCCGGGTGCAGACCGCCATCACCATGGGCCAGGTCGCCGAGCCGTACATCCCGCTGCGCGCCGTGCGCCACCTGGAGAAGGGCCGTGTGGTCATCTTCGGCGCCGGTATGGGCATGCCGTACTTCTCCACCGACACCACCGCCGCCCAGCGCGCCCTGGAGATCGACGCCGAGGCGCTGCTCATGGGCAAGAACGGCGTGGACGGGGTCTACGACTCCGACCCGAAGCGGAATCCGGACGCCGTCAAGTTCGACGCCCTCGGCTACGGCGAGGTCATCACCCGCGACCTGAAGGTCGCCGACGCCACCGCCATCACGCTGTGCCGCGACAACAAACTTCCGATCCTGGTCTTCGAGCTGCTCGCGGAGGGCAATATCGCTCGGGCCGTCAAGGGTGAGAAGATCGGCACGCTGGTCGGCGACCAGGGCAGCCGGGACTGACCCGGCATCGATCCGGCCGGTGGTGCACGGCCCCGTGACGGGGCCGGCTGCCGGCCGGGGGATGGACAATGTCCTGCCGGTCGGGAACCGTGCAGGAAGAAGACGCGACGCAGCCGGCCGCCGCCCCGACGAGGAACCGCAGCCGGGCCTTACTCAAGACACGCAGGAGCAAGTGGTGATCGAAGAGACCCTCCTCGAGGCCGAGGAGAAGATGGAGAAGGCCGTCGTGGTCGCCAAGGAGGACTTCGCCGCGATCCGCACCGGCCGTGCGCACCCGGCGATGTTCAACAAGATCGTGGCCGACTACTACGGTGCCCTGACGCCGATCAACCAGCTGGCCTCGTTCTCCGTGCCGGAACCGCGCATGGCGGTCGTGACGCCGTTCGACAAGAGCGCGCTGCGCAACATCGAGCAGGCCATCCGCGACTCCGACCTGGGCGTCAACCCGAGCAACGACGGCAACATCATCCGAGTGGTGTTCCCCGAGCTGACCGAGGAGCGGCGCCGCGACTACATCAAGGTCGCCAAGGGCAAGGCGGAGGACTCCCGGGTGTCCATCCGCTCCGTGCGCCGCAAGGCCAAGGACACCATCGACAAGCTGATCAAGGACGGCGAGGTCGGCGAGGACGAGGGCCGTCGTGCTGAGAAGGAGCTGGACGACACCACGGCGAAGTACGTCGCCCAGGTGGACGAGCTCCTGAAGCACAAGGAAGCGGAACTGCTCGAAGTCTGATGAGCGACTCTTCCTGGGGGGCGCCGCGGGCGGCGGATCCGGCCGGCTACTGGGGGCCCACCGGGGGCGGGCCTGTCCAGGGAGCCGCCCCGGCGGGTCCCGCGTACGATGCGCCTCAGGCGCAGCACACTCGCCCCATGCCCATCGTGCCCGACGTACCCGCGTATGGCGGAGACCAGGACGACCGGGGGGCCGCTCGGCCGAGCGGCCCCCCGGTCCACAACGAGGTACGGCCCGAGCCCGCACCGGGTGGGTCCCTCTCGGCCGAGAACCAGAATCCGGAGCCCATGCCCGACGCCCCCCAGCCGGCGCCAGCGCCGCAGAAGAAGAGCGCGGGCCGTGACCTGAGCGCGGCCATAGGGGTCGGCGTCGGACTCGGTGTGGTGATCGTCGCGTCCCTGTTCGTGTACAAGGCCGTGTTCGTCGGCGTGGTCGCGGTCGCCGTGGTCGTGGGCCAGTGGGAGCTGACCAGCAGGCTGCGGGAGCGCAAGGAGATCAAGGCGCCACTCGTGCCGCTCGCGGTGGGTGGTGCGGCGATGGTGGTCGCCGGGTACGTGCGCGGCGCCGAGGGCGCCTGGGTCGCCATGGCGCTCACCGCGCTCGCGGTGCTGGTCTGGCGCATGACGGAACCGCCGGAGGGCTATCTCAAGGACGTCACGGCGGGCGTCTTCGCCGCGTTCTACGTGCCCTTCCTCGCCACGTTCGTGGCGATGATGCTGACGGCCGACGACGGCCCGTGGCGCGTCCTGACCTTCCTCCTGCTGACGGTCGTCAGCGACACCGGCGCCTACGCGGTCGGCTGGCGCTTCGGCAGGACGAAGCTGGCCCCGCGCATCAGCCCCGGCAAGACCCGCGAGGGACTGCTGGGCGCGGTGGCCTTCGCCATGGTCGCGGGCGCGCTGTGCATGCAGTTCCTGATCGACGACGGCACCTGGTGGCAGGGCCTGCTGCTCGGCCTCGCGGTCGCGGCCAGCGCCACGCTGGGCGACCTCGGCGAGTCCATGATCAAGCGCGACCTGGGCATCAAGGACATGGGCACCTTGCTCCCGGGCCATGGCGGCATCATGGACCGCCTGGACTCCTTGCTGCCGACCGCGCCGGTGGTGTGGTTGTTGTTGGTGGTGTTCGTCGGGTCGGCGTGAGTCGGTGGCGGTCGTGAGCCGGTGGCCGTACGCGGAAGTGCCCCCGCCCTGGACGCAGGGTGGGGGCACTTTGGTGTGGCGGGGTCAGGCTGCGCGGGTGGTGCGGATCGCCGCGATGTCGAACTGGAGGCGGACCGTCTCGCTCACCATGGACCCGCCCTGGGCCAGCCGGGCGTCGTAGGTCAGGCCCCAGTCGGAGCGGTTGATCGTGGTGGTGCCGTCGAAGCCGACCCGCTCGTCTCCGAACGCGTCGGTGACGTGGCCGATGTAGGTGAGGTCCAGCTCGATCGGACGGGTGGTGTCCTTGATCGTGAGGTCGCCGGTCATGCGGTAGACGTCCTTGCCCACGAGCCGCACGGTCGTGCTTGTGAACGTCATTCTCGGATGGGCCGCGGCGTCCAGGAACTGGCGGCCGACCAGATGGGCGTCCCGTTGCTCGACGCCGGTGTCGATGCTGGAGGTGTACAGCACGATGTCGGCCCGGGACCGGGACGGGTCGCGCCCGTCGAAGTACAGGCGGCTCTCGTACTGCGCGAACGCGCCGCGCACCGTGGTCACCATCGCGTGCCGTACGGAGAACCCGATCCTGCTGTGCGCGGGATCGATCAGCCACTCGCCGGTGAGAGCCGCCAGCTCGGGGTCGGGCAGTACGGCGGTGGCGGTGGCGCCGGCCACCGGTGACGCGGTCGCCACGGGCGCGGCGGACGGCTGCGCGCGCCGGTGAAATGAATTGCGGCCGAAAAGGTTCATGGCGCCAGTTGTTACGGCACGGCAAAGGGCAGGACAAGGGCTGACCAGGAAACCCGACCGTTCGTCGGCAGAATTTCACACGCCGCCCGCCGTCCCCTTCACCCGTTGCACTCGCTGTACCCGAGCCATCACCACTGCGGCCGACGCCCGTCGTCGCCGGCGCCGCCCCAGGTCACCCGATTGGATCTGCGACACTGGTAACGCCATGCCTAAGCCCGGAGAACTGGCAGTAGTTGGGCAGCAATAAGCCCCCTACCAGCGCGTTCGGCGCGGATAGGGGGCCGGGTGTGGGTCACTGGGCCGTCTCTGGGCCGTCAGGCTCGCGCGGGGCCGGCAGGAGCACCCGATCCACGGCCTTCCTCGTACGGCCCTGGCTCGACGGCATCAGGTGCGCGTACACCCGCAGCGTCAACCCCGGGTCGGAGTGCCCCAGGTACTCACTCACTGCCGTGATGCTCTCGCCGGCGTCCAGCAGCACCGAGGCGTAGAAGTGCCTCAGCGCGTGCATGCCGTGCTCACGAGCGGACTGGTACTTGCCGTCCGTCCCGGCTTCCGCGATCAAGCCAGCAGCCGCGAGAGCGGGCTTCCACTCCTGGATGTTGAAGTTGCTGCGCCAGACGAGTCCGCTCGCGGTGTTCGTGAACAGGAGGCGGGCCGACACCTTCGGGCCGTCCGGCTTGTGCCAGGGCAACGTGATCTCGACCGGCTTGAAGGCGTCCATGTGGGCCCGCAGGGCCTCAGCCACCGAGGGCGGCAACGGCACGTCCCGCTCCTTGTTGCACTTCGGAGGAGCGAACACGGCCTTTCCCCGAATGAGCTTCACCTGCCGGACCACCCGGATGATGCCGCCGTCGAAGTCGAGGGCATCCTCAGCCAGTCCCACGATCTCGCCTTGACGGAGCCCGCACCCGGCACCCACGTCCACCATGGGCTGGTAGCGCCGGGGGAGTGCGGCACGGACGGCCTGAACCTGCGCAGGCAGCCACGGCACAACACAGCGCTGCTCGGCGGCCGGTGGGCGGACAGACTTCGCGGAGCACGGGTTACGGGGCAACAGCCCGTCGTCAACCGCCGCACTGAGCACGGCCCGCACGTCACCGTAGATGTTCCGCGCATATCCGCCGCTCACGGCCGGGTCTTGCTCCAGCGCGCTCACCAGGCCACGGATGTGCTCCGGGCGGAACGAATCCAGCGGCCGAGACCCGATCAGCCGGAACGCGTGCAGACGCAACCGCTGCTCGACCACGACCTGACTGGCCGGGTCGATGCCGTGCGTCTTGAGCCACTTCTCGGCGTAGCCCCTCCGCGCGGGCTGCGCCGACGCGCGCCCGCATGTAGATAGGGCCGTTGGCCATGAGCCGATCACCGCACGTCGCGGCCACGGTCAGAACAGTGCCTCCGGCGGGGGATCGGCCGGCACCGGGATGGAGGGGGCGCCGTCGCCGACCCCGGAGCCGTCGTGGCGGATGCAGGGGGCTCCCATCCCGCACACCATCGACCCAGGCAGAGCCGAGCAGACGCGGCTCAGGGGCGTCAAGGTCGTTCGTACAGTGGCGCGCTCCACCTTGACGCCCCTGAACCACGCCCGCTCCACGGTGTGTGGGTCGACGGCGTACGGGACGGGAGCTGGGGAGGGTGGTGGGTGGAGGCCGGCGTGAGGCGTACAGGTGCGTCTGGGTCCGATCGAGCACATCGGGTGCAGGTTGATGGCGCGCGAATGTCCTGGTCCAGCGGCGGAGACTGGTGCTGATCAAGCCTGGCCGGCGTCCACAACACTTGTGACTTGCCGCACATGTCCACAGATGCATATATATGTCCGTTTAAGTTGATAGAATCATCAGAATCGAGGATATGATCTCTTAGAAACGGAGCGGCGCATGGCATTCACGGTCCGCGACCCCGCGTATACGGCTCCAGGTCGCATGCAGGAGCTACACCTGGTGCATCACCGGGCTAGGCCGTCACTCCTTCACTCGCGCACCTTGCCGCAACCGCGATCCGTGCTGACAATCGCCGTGCTGCTCATTCTGGTGATCACACTCATCGATCTTCAGGTGCCTGGCTCGGTTCACCTCGGCGACTTGCTGATCATGGCGCCTGTACTGACTTCCTGGTACGCGAGCTCCCGGGTGACCTCACTTGTCGCCATCATGACCATGTCGGCTTTGGCGGCCATCTTCCTGGTCCGCCAATCCGTGAACCCGCCACAGGCGGCTGCCCTCGTTGCGACCTCGGCGACCGTCACGATCGCCCGGCACCTGGCGGAACGCGGACAGCGAAAGCTGGTCCAACTGCACGCAGTGGCCGAGGCCGCGCAACGCGCCATACTGCCTCCCCTCCCCCACCGACTCGGCCCCCTTCGCCTGGCCTCGACGTACCTGGCGGCAGAGGATGAAGCACGCATCGGCGGAGACTTCTACGGCGCCGTGCGCACGCCCACCGGGACACGACTGATCATCGGCGATGTTCGAGGCAAGGGCCTGCCGGCGGTCGGCGGCGCTGCTCACATCATCAGCACGTTCCGCGACGCCGCCCGCCGGCTAACCACGCTGCCGGAACTCGCCGCCTACCTGGATTC
Organism: Streptomyces sp. NPDC025793; assembly: GCF_055558375.1. Lineage (NCBI taxonomy): Bacteria > Bacillati > Actinomycetota > Actinomycetes > Kitasatosporales > Streptomycetaceae > Streptomyces > Streptomyces sp. NPDC025793. Next base: position 159,880 of record NZ_JBVHMR010000010.1, read on the forward strand.
AAGTGTCCGCAGTGTCGCACCTGAAGCAGTGAGCCCCGAACAGGCCGAAGAGGTGTTCGCCACCGCCACTCTCCTCGAAATCCCCGACGCCGAGCCCCTCGTGCGAAGCGTCACCTGCGGACACCCCCCACCGCTACTCCTGCAAGCGAATGACGTCGTGCCCCTGGAAGCCGGCCGACCCGCTCCCCCGCTGGGCCTGGGCGCGTTGACGCGAACCACCTACCACCTCGACACCTTCGCCCTAGGGGCCGAAGACACCCTCCTCCTCTACACCGACGGTGCCATCGAAGCCCGCAACGCCGACGGCGCGTTCTACCCGCTCGCCGACCGACTCACCCCCCAGAACCACCGCCATCCCACGGCACTCCTCAACCACCTCCGCAGCGACCTTCTCCACCACGTCGGCGGCCAGCTCGACGACGACGCCGCCTTGATCGCCATCCAACGTCAGCCCGCTGACGGCACAGCGCCATCGGTTGCCGAATGGACCTGCGATCAGTGTTGAGCGGCTGTGCCCTGCGTGCCCGTTGCGTGCCCGTTCCGACGGGACTTAGCGGGGATTCACGGGGAACAGCGGCACCAGTCGGGCGTCGACCGAGGTCAGCGAATTGCCAGGTCAGCCGCTATCCGCATACGGCGTCTTCCCATCTAGCTACGCCTGACAGTGAAGCTGGCTGGGTTTTGTCGATCTCGATGCCGCGTCCGGGTTACCTGAATGCAGACGTTCGGCCGGCGTCACAGTCCGGCGACCTTCCTTACCGGGGCGCCTCTCGCCGCCATGGGTGATCACGCCTGCCCATGGCGTCGGACGGACGACCTGATGGTCGTTTTTCGACACTAATACCATGATTTTGGGTATTGACGTTATGTGTACGGCATATGACGATAGGCGGAATCGCGAGCGCCGAACCGTCGCCTTGTGAACCGTGCGGCGCTCCCATCTCGGCTCGAAGGAGGGCGGCAATGAAGACGTTCCGGAGGTGCATCCCGGGCAAGAAATCTGTGGTGGCGGCAATGATCCTTGGAGTGATCGCCTTCGTCGCACCGACCGCGACCGCCGCCACCGAGAGCCCGAAGCCCCAGAGCCCCACCTTCGACCGTTGCGTCCACAGCGCTGGTCCGGCCGGGCGCTACTTCTACCCGGGCTTTGCCAACGTCCCCTGCATTTGAGTGGCGCATCGGACTGGGGCGGCTCATTCACGCTCGACTGAGCCCTCCTCCTGGTCGGACGGCCACGTATGCCGAGCGCTGCGGGGATCGCGCAGGAACCGGTCTGCTGACTGCTGACATGCTGGTCACCGGGGGTTTCGGCCGCTAGTGGGGTCGCTGACGTCAGCGTTCCCGCCGCTAGCGCCAGCGACTTCTCCGGGCCCGGAGCCGGGCCGTCTCTGGGCCGTCCGAGGCTGCTCAACAGCGACCAGTGACGACTCCTAACGACAGTCGTAGCGACCGCCAGCCCCAGGTCACCCGATTGGATCTGCGACACTGGTAACGCCATGCCTAAGCCCGGAGAACTCACTTTCGTCGCCCCGCGCGGAGCCAAGAAGCCGCCGCGGCATCTCGCCGACCTCACGCCCGCCGAGCGCAAGGACGCGGTGGCCGAGATCGGTGAGAAGCCGTTCCGCGCCAAGCAGCTCTCGCAGCACTACTTCGCGCGGTACGCGCACGACCCGGAGCAGTGGACGGACATCCCTGCCGGGTCGAGGGAGAGACTGCGCGACGCGCTGTTCCCGGAGCTGATGACCGTCGTCCGGCATCTGTCCACCGACCAGGGCACCACCCGCAAGACGCTGTGGCGCCTGTTCGACGGCACGCTGGTCGAGTCCGTGCTGATGCGCTACCCGGACCGGGTCACCATGTGCATCAGCTCGCAGGCGGGCTGCGGCATGAACTGCCCGTTCTGCGCCACCGGACAGGCGGGCCTGGACCGGAACCTGTCCACCGGCGAGATCGTCCACCAGATCGTCGACGGCATGCGCGCGCTGCGGGACGGGGAGGTGCCCGGCGGGCCCGCCCGGCTCTCCAACATCGTCTTCATGGGCATGGGGGAGCCGCTCGCCAACTACAAGAGGGTGGTCGGAGCCATTCGCGCGCTCACCGACCCGGCGCCGGACGGGCTCGGGCTCTCGCAGCGCGGCATCACCGTCTCGACCGTCGGCCTCGTGCCCGCCATCCACCGGTTCGCCGAGGAGGGCTTCAAGTGCCGGCTCGCGATCTCCCTGCACGCTCCCGACGACGAGCTGCGCGACACCCTCGTCCCCGTGAACACACGGTGGAAGGTGCGCGAGGTGCTGGACGCCGGGTTCGAGTACGTCGAGAAGAGCGGGCGCCGGCTGTCCATCGAGTACGCGCTGATCCGGGACATCAACGACCAGGCCTGGCGCGGTGACCGGCTCGGCCGGCTGCTGCGCGGCAAGCCCGTGCACGTCAACCTCATTCCGCTGAACCCGACGCCGGGCTCGAAGTGGACCGCCTCGCGGCCCGAGGACGAGAAGGCGTTCGTCGAAGCCATCGCGGCGCACGGCGTGCCCGTCACCGTCCGGGACACCCGGGGCCAGGAGATCGACGGAGCCTGTGGTCAGCTGGCGGCCACCGAGCGGTAATCTGGCCACCGTCACGCACATCTTCATATCGACATCTCCATATCGACACCTTCATATTCCGACAGGGGAGCGCCACAGCGCTGAGAGTGCGGCGGACAGGGCCGCAGACCCTCTGAACCTCGCCCAGGTCATTCTGGGTAGGAAGTTCGGTCATCACTCAAGCTGTTGCGCCCTGCCCAGCTCCCTGGGCAGGGCCGCGTTCTTCCTGGCCAACCCCAGGAGGACATCCAGTGCACAACAAGACCCTCGTGGCCGTCGCGGTCGGCCTCGGTCTCGTCGCCATGTCGACGCTGACCGCGTGCGGATCCGCGGACACCAAGAGCGGCGCCGGCTCCAAGACCGTCACCCTCGTCAGCCACGACTCGTGGGCCGTCTCCAAGAGCGTGCTCCAGGACTTCGAGAAGAAGACCGGGTACAAGGTCAAGGTCCTCAAGGACGGCGACGCCGGACAGGCCGTCAACAAGGCCGTCCTGACCAAGGACAACCCGCAGGGCGACGTCTTCTTCGGCGTCGACAACACCCTGCTCTCCCGTGCCCTCGACAACGGCCTCTTCCAGCCGTACCAGGCCAAGGGGCTCGACCAGGTCGGCGCCGCCTACCAGTTGGACAAGGACAAGCAGCGGGTCACGCCGATCGACTACGGCGACATCTGCGTCAACTACGACAAGGCCTACTTCAGCGAGCACAAGCTGACCCCGCCGCAGTCCTTCGCCGACCTGGCCAAGCCCGCGTACAAGAACCTCCTGGTCACCGAGAACGCGGCCACCTCCTCGCCGGGCCTCGGCTTCCTGCTGGGCAGCGCCGCGCAGTTCGGCGACACCGGCTGGCAGGACTACTGGAAGACGCTCAAGGCCAACGGCGTCAAGGTCGTCGACGGCTGGGAGCAGGCCTACTACCAGGAGTTCTCCGGCTCCTCCGAGGGCAAGAAGGCGGGCGGTGACCGGCCGCTGGTCGTGTCGTACGCCTCCTCCCCGCCCGCCGAGGTGATCTACGCCAAGAAGCGGCCCAGCACGGCACCGACCGGCGTGGCGAACGGCACCTGCTTCCGGCAGATCGAGTTCGCCGGGCTGCTGAGCAACGCCCACAACCCCAAGGGCGCCAAGGCGTTCATCGACTTCCTGGTCTCCAAGGAGTTCCAGGAGGACATGCCGCTGAACATGTACGTCTACCCGGTGCTGAAGGGCGCGAAGGTGCCCGCCGAGTTCACCGCGTACGGCCCGGCCGCCCAGCACCCCGAGACCATGGCCCCCGGCACGATCGCCGCCAACCGCGACCAGTGGGTCAAGGCGTGGACCTCGCTCGTACTGAAGTAGCCGAAACACGGCGGAAGACACGCGGGAACGTGACGCGGCTCGGGCTCATGGCCCTGCCCGTCGCGTTCTTCGCGCTGTTCTTCGCCTGGCCGGTCGCCGCGATCGTCGCGCGCGGGCTGAAGGCGGACGGCGCCTGGCGGTTCGGGCGGATCGCGGACGTGGTCACGCAGCCGGACATCCGGCATGTGCTGTGGTTCACCACCTGGCAGGCGCTCGCCTCCACCGCGCTCACCCTGCTCCTCGCGCTGCCCGCCGCCCATGTCTTCGCCCGGCTCGACTTCCCGGGCAAGCAGGTGCTGCGGGCCGTGGTCACCGTCCCGTTCGTGCTGCCGACGGTCGTCGCCGGCAGCGCCTTCCTCGCGCTCGTCGGGCACGGCGGGCTGCTGGACGACCTGTGGGGCGTACGGCTGGACACCACGGTGTGGGCGATCCTGCTGGCCCACGTCTTCTTCAACTACGCCGTCGTCGTACGGACCGTCGGCGGTCTGTGGGCCCAGCTCGACCCCCGGCAGGAGGAGGCCGCCCGCATGCTGGGCGCCTCGCCGTTCGGCGCCTGGCGCAAGGTCACCCTGCCCGCGCTCGCGCCCGCCGTGGCCGCCGCCGCGCTGATGGTGTTCCTGTTCACCTTCACCTCCTTCGGCGTCGTCCAGATCCTCGGCGGCCCCACCTTCTCCACCCTCGAAGTGGAGATCTACCGGCAGACCTCCGAGGTCTTCGACCTGTCCACGGCCGCGGTCCTCACCCTCCTCCAGTTCGCCGCCGTCGGCGCGATCCTCGCCGTGCACGCCTGGACCGTACGGCGCCGGGAGACCGCGCTGCGGCTCGTCGCCCCCGAGACGACCGCCCGCCCGCCGCGCGGGAGCGGGCAGTGGGCACTGCTCGCCGGTGTCCTCGTCACCGTCGCGCTGCTCCTCGTTCTGCCGCTCGCCGTCCTCGTCCAGCGCTCCCTCGACGCCCCCGGCCTCGGCTACTACCGGGCCCTCACCAGCTCCGACGGCGGTACGTTCCTGGTGGCGCCCATCCACGCGGTGTGGACCTCGCTCCAGTACGCCGTCGCCGCCACCGTCATCGCCGTCGTGATCGGCGCTCTCGCCGCCGCCGCGCTCGCCCGCCGGGACGCCGGACGGCTGGTGCGGAGCTTCGACGCGCTGCTGATGCTGCCGCTCGGCGTCTCCGCCGTGACCGTCGGCTTCGGCTTCCTGATCGCCCTCGACAAGCCGCCGCTGGACCTGCGGCAGTCCTGGATCCTCGTCCCCCTCGCCCAGGCGCTGGTCGGCGCCCCCTTCGTCGTACGGACCATGCTGCCCGTGCTGCGCGCGGTGGACGGCCGGCTCCGGGAGGCCGCCGCCGTGCTCGGGGCCTCGCCGTGGCGGGTGTGGCGGGAGGTGGATCTGCCGCTGGTGCGCAGGGCGCTGCTGGTCGCGGCCGGGTTCGCGTTCGCCGTCTCGCTGGGCGAGTTCGGGGCGACCGTGTTCATCGCCCGGCCCGACAACCCCACGCTCCCGGTCGCCGTGGCCCGGCTGCTCAGCCGCCCCGGTGATCTCAACTACGGCCAGGCGATGGCCCTTTCGACCATTCTGATGGTGGTGTGCGCCGCCGCGCTACTGCTCCTGGAGCGGCTGCGCACCGACCGGACCGGGGAGTTCTAGATGCCGACGGGGGAGTTCTGATGCTGCTCAGCCTCGACGCCGCGACCGTGCGCTTCGGCGGGCGGCCGGTGCTGGACGCGGTCGGCCTCGACGTCGCCGAGCACGAGGTGGTGTGCGTCCTCGGGCCCAGCGGCAGCGGCAAGTCCACCCTGCTGCGGGCGGTCGCCGGGCTCCAGCCCCTGTCCGGCGGACGGATCCTGCTCGACGGCCGCGACCAGACGGGCGTGCCCGCGCACAAGCGCGGCGTCGGCCTGATGTTCCAGGACCACCAGCTCTTCCCGCAGCGGGACGTCGGCGCGAACGTCGCCTTCGGGCCACGCGTGCGCGGCGTGACCAGGGGCGAACGGGACGCCGAGGTCGCGCAGTTGCTGGAGCTGGTCGGACTGCCCGGGGCGGCGCGGCGGGCCGTGGCCTCCCTGTCCGGCGGCGAGCAGCAGCGCGTGGCCCTCGCCCGCGCGCTCGCGCCCCGGCCCCGGCTGCTGATGCTGGACGAGCCGCTCGGCCAGCTCGACCGCTCGCTGCGCGAGCGGCTGGTGGTCGAACTGCGGGAACTGTTCGGCCGGTTGGGGACGACCGTGCTCGCCGTGACCCACGACCAGGGCGAGGCGTTCGCGCTGGCCGACCGGGTGGTGGTGATGCGCGACGGGCGGATCGCCCAGACCGGTACGCCCCTCGACGTCTGGCAGCGGCCCGCCGACGCGTTCGTGGCCCGTTTCCTCGGCTTCGACAACGTGGCCGAGGCGACCGTCGCCGGCCCGGCCGCCGACAGCCCGTGGGGCAAGCTCCCGGTGCCCGACGGCTCCCCGCAGGGCGCGCGCAGCGTGCTCGTCCGGCCCGCCGGCGTACGGCTCGTGGCGGCCGACGCGGGCCTGGCGTGCACGGTGACCGCCCGCACCTTCAAGGGCACCCATGTGGCCGTCCACCTCCAGCCGGGGGACGGGCGGCCGCGTCTGGAGGCCGCGTGCGCGCTGCGGGAGGCGCCCGGGGTCGGGGACACGGTCGGCGTGGAGTTCGACGTGGCCGAGATCGTGGTGATCGACTGAACGCCCACCTCTGGGGTGATCACCTCTAGGGTGAGGGGCATGACTTTGCTCGCGCATGACCGTTACTGCGACGAAATCGCCCATCAGGTGGCGCAGTTGAGGGCCGTGGTGACCTCCGGCGCCGATCTGTCCGCGACCGTGCCGACCTGCCCGGACTGGTCGCTGGAGGACCTCGTACGCCATATGGGCGGCGCCCTGCGGTGGGTGGAGACGACGGTGCGCATCCGGGCGCAGGAGAGCGTTCCCCGCGACCAGGTGCCGCTCGGTGCCGGGCCCGAGGAGCGGGGCGATGCGGCGGCGCTGGACAAGTGGCTGGCGCAGACCGGTGAGCTGGTCGTCGCCACGCTGCGCGAGGCGGGCCCGGACACCGCGGTGTGGAGCTTCCTGCCGGGGAAGGCCGTCTCCGGGTTCTGGGCCCGCCGGATGACCCACGAGATCACCGTCCACCGCGCCGACGCGACCCTCGCCGCCGGGCTCGACTACGAACTGGCACCGGAGATCGCCGTCGACGCGATGGACGAGTGGCTGGACTTCGCCGTCTTCCTCCAGCAGGTCCGGGGCCATGAAGAGGCCCTGCGCCTGGACGGCCCCACCCGCTCCATCCACCTCCACGCCACCGACGCCGACCCGGACCTGAACGCCGAATGGCTGCTGGAGTTCGGCGCGGAGGGCGTGCGCTGGCGGCGCGGGCACGAGAAGGCCGCGGTCGCCCTGCGCGGCCCGCTCACCTCCGTGCTGCTCGCCTTCTACCGCCGACTGCCGCTGGACAGCCCCGAGTTGGAGGTGCTCGGCGAGCGGGAGCTGCTGGAGTTCTGGCTGCGGCGCGCGACCTTCGGCTGAGCGGAGGTCCCGGCGTACGACCGCGGCCCGTCCCCCGGGAAGGATCGGGGGGGACGGGCCGCGGCGGTGGTGCGCAGGGGCGGGGGTCAGCCGTTGCCGCGCGCCCCGCGACGGCGCATGCCGAACCAGACCGCGCCACCGCCGACGACGACCAGCGCGCCCGCGACTCCGGCGATCAGGGGGGTGTTGGAGTTCGCACCGGTCTCGGCGAGGTTCGAGCTGCCGGCGGCCGGGGACGGCGCGTTGCTCGGGGCCGCGCTCGCCGGGGCGGAACTGGAGGCGGAGCCCGACGGGGTCGGGGACGCCGACTGGGCCGGGGTGGACTCCGACGGCGACGGCTTCGGCGTCGTGGAGGCCGGCGGGGTCGGGGTGGAGCTCCCGGTCGCGCAGGCGGTGGACGGGGTGCTCAGCGGAGTCGTGATGTCCTGGTCGACGAAGGGGCTGGCCGTGACGTGGACGCGGTACGTCGCGTTCGGCTTCCAGTTCTCCTGGAAGGTGGCCTGGGTACCCTCGGCGGAGCCCTTGACCTGCTGCTCGCCGATCTGCTTCTCGACCCCGCCGTTGTTCGTGCGGAACACGGTGATGGTGGCGGGGGTACCGGAGGCGTCGTTGTCGGTCACGACGAGGACACCCTTGTCGCCGTCGCACTTGGCTTCGGCCTTGAACTCACGGATGTTGCACGCGGACGCGGTGCTGGACAGGCCCAGGACCACGGCGGCAGAGGCGGAGGCAACACCCAGGATGCGCACGGAACGGCGTGCGCTGCGGCGGGATATGGACACGTTTGTCCTTTACAGAGTGCACAACTGCGGGGGGTTGAGGGGGAGTTGCGGCGACGAATGAGGGAGACGCCCCAGCACCCCCAGGAGGCTCACAGGTCTATAAGCGCTCCGTAAGCAGTGTCAATGCATATGCCGTCAACGGCAGTTGGCTTTACCTTCTCATTAAGTGTCGAGACGTTTGATCGCCTCCGGAGCCTGCTCGATCCGGTCAACGAGGGCGATACGGGACTCCATCGACCGGTCCGCCGCGAGCGAGCGCAGCAGCGGTCGGGTGGGCGGCTCCCGTGGCCAGTGGTCCTCGTCCACCAGCACCATGGGAGCGGGCTCGCCGTGCGACTCGTAGTAGTTCGGCGTCGCGTTGTCGAAGATCTCCTGCACGGTCCCGGCGGTGCCCGGCAGGAAGACCACCCCGGTGGTGGAGCGGGTCGGCAGACCGTCCTCCCGGGTGGCGTCGGCGAAGTACTTCGCGATGTCCGAGGCGAAGGCGCCCGGCGGCTCATGTGCGCGCACTGGCGCGACACTCCCAGCTCCTTCGCCACGTGCGCCACCGGACGCAGATCGTGCACGACACGGCGCACCAGAAGGCGTCTGCCGTGGAAGGTCAGCCGGGCATGAGCGTGGGTCACCAAGACCTCCGGTTGTCGTGAAGACAGGCATCTCCACTACGCCCGGAGGTCCTCTTTTGATCAACTACCGACGCGAGTCACCAACCTCTTGGCCGAGTACACCTAGGCGCGTACGTCCGGGCGCAGTGGGCTCAGCCCTCGATCGCCGCCGGGTCCATCCAGATGACCTCCCAGGTGTGGCCGTCGAGGTCGTCGAAGGCCCTGCCGTACATGAAGCCCTGGTCCTGGGTCGGGCCGGTCTCCGTGCCGCCCGCGGCGATCGCCTTGTCGACCAGCTCGTCGACCTTCGCGCGGCTCTCCGCGCTCAGACAGACCAGCACCTCGCTGGTCTTCGTGGCGTCGGCGATCTCCTTGTCGGTGAAGGTCGCGTAGAACGGCTTGGTGAGCAGCATCGCGACGATGGTGTCGCTGATCACCACGGAGGCCGCCTTCTCGTCGCTGAACTGGGGGTTGATCGAATAGCCCAGCTCGGTGAAGAACTTCTTCGAGGCGTCGAGGTCGTTCACGGGCAGGTTCACGAAGATCATCTGCTGGTACATGGGGTTTCTCTCCCGTGGTGTGCGTGCTGGGGTCAGCGTGTTCGAGAGGTAGACCGGGGGGCCGGCTCGAACTCATCGGCGATCGCGGAAGTCTTTCGGCGGATCTTTTCCGCAGTCTCCGCGTCCGCAGTCTCCGCGGTTTCCGACGTTGCCGCTCAGCGGCCCACGGGCAGCGCCGCCAGTGCGGCGACGGCGAGGGTGAGCGGGCCGAACAGGGCCAGCAGGGCCGCCGCGCGCAGGGCCGCGGCCACGCGCAGCATCGTGGGCGGGGCGCCGAGCCGGAGCAGTGCGGCGGTCGTGTCGGCCCGGCACTGACGGGTCTCCACGGCCGCGGTGAGCAGGGTGGCGACCGTGCAGCCGGTGACGAGCAGCGCGCCGAGGCCGGCCAGGGGGCCGAACGCCGCCGCCGGGCCGCCGTACAGCGACGTCATGGCGTACCCGGCGGACACGACCGCGCAGACGACGCCCAGGGGGCGGCCGATCCGGGTGGCCTCCGCCATGAGCACCCGGCCGGAGAGGAGCCGGAGCGCGCCGGGGCGGGTGCACTGGAGGAGCAGGCCGCACACGTGGGTGAGGCCGGGGGCGGCGAGGACGAGACCGACGGCGATGAGGAGCCAGCCGCCGAGGACGGCGAGGTCCTGGCGGGCGGAGTAGGCGTGCATCGCGAGGCCGGCGGTGACGAGGGTGATGCCCCAGGGCAGACCGGCGGGGGCGCCCTGGGGAGGCGGGGGAGTGCCGTCGGTCCAGGTGGCTTCCGGCGCGGGGTCCGGGGCCGGGAGCTCGGGGCCGGATTCGGATGCGGATGCGTTGGTGCCCGCTTCCGGGCCGGCGGCCGTCGCGGTGGTGCCGCCGTCCGCGGCCTTGCGGCCCAGACGCGCGCCGAACCTGCCGTACGCCCCGAACGTCTCGCGGCCCCTCACCTCGCCGTACGCCCCGAAGCGGCCGAATCTGCGCGGTGCCGGGGTGGCGGGGCGCGGGTCCCGCGGGCGCAGGGACAGCGCCACCGTCACGGACGCCGTGACCGGGACCAGGGTCAGCAGGGTCAGGGCCGCCGGCACCGGGAAGGGCCGGCCGGCGGCCAGGAAGCCGGCCGCCGCGCCGTCGAAGGGCAGGCCCGTCAGGTCGCCCCGCAGATGGAGGAAGGCCAGCAGGGCGAGCAGCGAACCCAGCGTGCAGGACAGGGCCGTGGTCAGGGCGGAGACCGCCATCAGCCGGGCCGGGCCGAGGCCCGCCGCGGACAGTCCGGGGCGCTGCCGGGTGGCGGGGTCGGTGCGGGCGACGGCGAGGGCGAGGTACACCGTGGCGGCCAGCGGCACCGCGCACCAGACCAGGCGCAGCGTGGCGGCGTGGGCCGACTCCGGGTGGCCCAGCGCGTAGCCGAGGCAGGACAGCAGGAGGAACCCGGTGCCCGCGGTGGCCGTCGCCACCAGCAGGCGGCGCAGCTGGACGGCGGGCCGGGCCGCGCGGGTCAGACGGAGAGCGAGCACGCGGCCCGGCCTTCCGTCTGCGAGGTCTCCGGCAGGTACAGGTTCTGCACGCGCCGCCCGTCCAGCAGCGAGACCGTCCGGTCGGCGAGGGCCGCGATGTCGGGGTCGGTCGTGGCGAGGACGACGGTGATGCCGTGCGAGCGGGCGGCCGTGGTGAGCGTGCGCAGCACATGGGTGCGGTCGGCGCGGTGCAGCGGGGCCGTCGGCTCGTCGGCGAACAGCACCGTGGGGGCCGTGGCCAGCGCCCGGGCGATGGCGACGCGCTGGCGTTCGGCCTGCTGGAGCTGGTGCGGCCGGCAGCGGGACCTGTCGCCGACGTCGAGGCGCACCAGCCACTCCTGCGCGGCGACCTTGGCCCGGCGGCGGCCGGTGCCGCGCAGCATCAGGGGCAGGGCGGCGTTCTCCCAGGCGTTCAGCTCGGGGATCAGGACCGGGGCGGGGCCGATCCAGCCGAAGCGGTCCCGGCGCAGCCGTTCCCGGGCCATCGGGCCGAGGGTGTGCACGGGCACGCTGTTGAACCAGACCTCGCCGCCGCTCGCCGGCACCAGGCCGGACAGACAGGACAGCAGGGTCGACTTGCCGCTGCCGCGGGCGCCGGTGACGGCGAGGATCTCGCCCTCCCGCACCGCGAGCGAGACCCCGGCGAGCCCGGGGGAGCCGTCGGGGTGCCGGTAGTGCAGTGAGCGTGCCCAGAGCACGTCGTTGTCCGGTGGGGCCTCCATGGGCGTACACCTCGGTTCTGATCCGTTTTCCCGTTTGCCTCATCCCTCGTGTGGGGGAACGAAGGCTGGGCCGATCGGTCACTGGAACGCTAGGCAGCCGGTGCCGGGAGGCCGGACAGCACACGGCCCCGGGCCGCCGTTCCCACTCGAACGGACGGCACCGGGGCCGGTGATGATCAGCTGATCAGAGGACCGAGGCTCAGAGCTTCGTCCACGCCTCCGTCAGCGTCGCGCGCAGGATCTGCTCGATCTCGTCGAAGGTCTCCTGGTTGGAGATCAGCGGCGGGGCGAGCTGGATCACCGGGTCGCCGCGGTCGTCGGCACGGCAGTACAGGCCGTTCTCGAACAGGGCCTTGGAGAGGAAGCCGTACAGGACGCGCTCGGTCTCCTCCTCGTTGAAGGACTCCTTGGTGTTCTTGTCCTTCACCAGCTCGATGCCGTAGAAGAAGCCGTTGCCGCGGACGTCGCCGACGATCGGCAGGTCGTGCAGCTTCTGCAGGGTCTGCAGGAAGGCGCCCTCGTTGTCGAGCACGTGCTGGTTGAGACCCTCGCGCTCGAACAGGTCGAGGTTGGCGACACCCACGGCCGCCGACACCGGGTGGCCGCCGAAGGTGTAGCCGTGCAGGAAGGTGTTGTCGCCCTTGTAGAACGGCTCGGCGAGCCTGTCGGAGACGATGCAGGCGCCGATCGGGGAGTAGCCCGAGGTCATGCCCTTGGCGCAGGTGATCATGTCCGGGACGTAGCCGAACTTGTCGCAGGCGAACATCGTGCCGAGGCGGCCGAAGGCGCAGATGACCTCGTCCGACACGAGCAGTACGTCGTACTGGTCGCAGATCTCGCGCACGCGCCGGAAGTAGCCGGGCGGGGGCGGGAAGCAGCCGCCGGCGTTCTGCACGGGCTCCAGGAAGACCGCGGCGACGGTGTCGGGGCCCTCGAAGAGGATCTGCTGCTCGATCTGGTCGGCGGCCCAGCGGCCGAAGGCCTCCGGGTCGTCGCCGAATATCGGGGCGCGGTAGATGTTGGTGTTCGGCACCTTGTACGCGCCCGGCACGAGCGGCTCGAAGGGGGCCTTCAGGCCGGGCAGACCCGTGATGGACAGGGCGCCCTGCGGGGTGCCGTGGTAGGCGACGGCACGCGAGATGACCTTGTACTTGGTGGGCTTGCCCTTGAGCTTGAAGTACTGCTTGGCGAGCTTCCAGGCGGTCTCGACGGCCTCGCCGCCGCCGGTGGTGAAGAAGACCTTGTTCAGGTCGCCCGGCGCGTAGTCGGCCAGGCGCTCGGCCAGCTCCACGGCCTTCGGGTGGGCGTAGGACCACACCGGGAAGAAGGCGAGCTCCTGGGCCTGCTTGAAGGCGGTCTCGGCGAGTTCCGTGCGGCCGTGACCGGCCTGGACCACGAACAGACCCGCGAGACCGTCGAGGTAGCGCTTGCCCTTGTCGTCGTAGATGTAGGTGCCCTCACCCCGGACGATGGTCGGGACGGGGGAGTTCTCGTACGAGGACATGCGGGTGAAGTGCATCCACAGGTGGTCGTACGCGGTGCGGCTGAGGTCCTTCTGGGTCACGGTTATCGGGTTCCCCACATGTAGGTCTGCTTCTTCAGCTTCAGGTAGACGAAGCTCTCGGTGGAGCGCACCCCGGGCAGGGCCCGGATGCGTTTGTTGATGACGTCCAGCAGGTGGTCGTCGTCCTCGCAGACGATCTCGGCGAGGATGTCGAACGAGCCCGCGGTCATCACCACGTACTCGACTTCCGACATGGCGGTCAGCGCGTCCGCGATCGACTCGACGTCGCCCTCGACGTTGATCCCGACCATCGCCTGCCGGCGGAAGCCCACGGTGAGCGGGTCCGTGACGGCGACGATCTGCATCACGCCCTGGTCCAGCAGCTTCTGGACGCGCTGGCGCACGGCCGCCTCGGACAGGCCGACGGCCTTGCCGATCGCGGCATACGGCCGCCGGCCGTCCTCCTGGAGCTGCTGGATGATGGCGAGGGAGACGGCGTCCAGCTGGGGGCTGTTGCCGTTCCTGGACTCGCGGGTGGAGTCCCTCTGGTCTGCGCTTCGACTGGCCACGACCTCACTGTGCACGAGGTCTCGACAGTTCCGCAACCCTACAGCGATGAAATTCGTTGTTTACGGCTTCGAAGCTTGCGGATTTCGCAGAAGTGGTGCCGCTGGGGGTGTTGAAAACGTGGGCCTGACGACTAGGGTGGGTGTCTCAGTAATCGGACAGCGAGTAACAGCGAGTACCTGAATCAGGAGGCCGGCAGTGAGCACCGAGCTGCGTCGTCTGCGCAACTACATCGACGGTGAGTTCCGGGACGCCGCCGACGGACGGACCACCGAGGTGGTCAACCCCGCGACGGGCGAGGCGTACGCGACCGCGCCGCTGTCCGGTGCGGCGGACGTCGACGCCGCCATGGAGGCCGCCGCCCGCGCCTTCCCGGCCTGGCGCGACACGACGCCCGCCGAGCGGCAGAAGGCGTTGCTGAAGATCGCGGACGCCTTCGAGGAGCGCGCCGAGGAGCTGATCGCGGCCGAGGTGGAGAACACGGGCAAGCCGGTCGGGCTCACCCGCTCCGAGGAGATCCCGCCGATGGTCGACCAGATCCGCTTCTTCGCGGGCGCGGCACGGCTGCTGGAGGGCCGCTCGGCCGGTGAGTACATGGACGGGATGACCTCGATCATCCGCCGTGAGCCGGTCGGCGTCTGCGCCCAGGTCGCCCCGTGGAACTACCCGATGATGATGGCCGTGTGGAAGTTCGCCCCGGCGATCGCCGCGGGCAACACGGTCGTCCTGAAGCCGTCGGACACCACCCCGGCCTCCACCGTCCTGATCGCCGACATCGTGGGCTCGATCCTGCCCAAGGGCGTCTTCAACGTCGTCTGCGGCGACCGCGACACCGGCCGCCTGATGGTCGAGCACGACACCCCGGCGATGGCCTCGATCACCGGCTCGGTCCGCGCGGGCATGTCCGTCGCCGAGTCCGCGTCCAAGGACCTCAAGCGGGTCCACCTGGAGCTGGGCGGCAAGGCCCCGGTCGTCGTCTTCGAGGACACCGACATCGCCAAGGCCGTCGAGGACATCTCGGTCGCGGGCTTCTTCAACGCGGGCCAGGACTGTACGGCCGCGACCCGTGTCCTCGTCCAGGAGTCCATCCACGACGAGTTCGTGGCCGCGCTCGCCAAGGCCGCCGCCGAGACGAAGACGGGTCAGCCGGACGACGAGGACGTGCTGTACGGCCCCCTGAACAACCCGAACCAGCTCAAGCAGGTCTCCGGCTTCATCGAGCGCCTGCCCGCCCACGCCAAGGTCGAGGCGGGCGGCCAGCGGGTCGGCGACAAGGGCTACTTCTACGCCGCGACCGTCGTCTCCGGCCTGAAGCAGGACGACGAGATCATCCAGAACGAGGTCTTCGGCCCGGTCATCACCGTCCAGTCCTTCACGGACGAGGACCAGGCGGTGGAGTGGGCCAACGGCGTGGACTACGCCCTGGCCTCCTCGGTGTGGACCAAGGACCACGCCCGCGCGATGCGCATGTCCAAGCGGCTCGACTTCGGCTGCGTGTGGATCAACACCCACATCCCGCTGGTCGCCGAGATGCCGCACGGCGGCTTCAAGAAGTCCGGCTACGGCAAGGACCTTTCGGCGTACGGGTTCGAGGACTACACGCGCATCAAGCACGTGATGACGTCCCTCGGCGCGTAACGCTCCGCTGGTTTCGGCCGCGTTCCGGGTGCGGGCGCGTGGGGGCTGGTCGCGCAGTTCCCCGCGCCCCTCGGGAGTTGGCGCCCGACCGCGTCGACACCGCGGCCCCGCGACCGCGATCGACAAGGTGTCGGACGGGGAACGGCATGCTCGACGCAGCGTCGATTGTCCGTTCGGCGGGCGGGAGGGCATCCTTCCGGGGTGCCCCAGACTTCCTCTCGTACGTCCGTGATGTCCCGCCGTTCCCTGCTGCGCGCCTTCGGCGGCACCGCCGCGCTCGGCGCGCTGGCCGGCTGTGGGGTGCCCGCCGCCTACGTCCAGCCCGGCGACCGCGCCGTCCCGGACGACTCCGCGGCCGACAAGAAGCTGACCTGGGCGAACTGGCCGCTGTACATCGACACCGACGACAAGAACCCGAACCGGCGGCCCACGCTGGATGCCTTCGGGAAGCGCACCGGCATCTCCGTCGAATACGTCGAGGAGATCAACGACAACGACGAGTTCTTCGGCAAGATCAGCCCCGCGCTGATGAACCACCAGTCCACCGGCCGCGACCTGATCGTCATCAGCGACTGGATGTGCGCCCGGTTCGTGCGCCTCGGCTGGGTGCAGCGGATGGACCGCGCCCACCAGCCGAACGTCGCGAAGTACCTCGACCCGCTGCTGCGCTCACCGGCCTTCGACAAGGGCCGCATGTCCACCGTGCCCTGGCAGTCGGGCATCACCGGCATCGCCTACAACCACAAGAAGCTGGGCCGCGAGATCCGCCGGGTGAAGGACCTCTGGGCGAGCGACCTCAAGGGCCGCGTGACCCTCCTGTCCGGCCTGGACGAGTCGTTCGCGCTGCTCATGCAGGGCAACGGGGTGGACATCACCCGGTGGACGGCGGCCGACTTCCACGCCGTCTGCGACGAGGTCGAACGGCAGGTCCACCGCGGCCAGATCCGCCGCTTCACCGGCAACGACTACACCAAGGACCTGGTCAGCGGCGACGTGCTCGCCTGCCAGGCCTACTCCGGCGACGTCATCCAGCTCCAGGCGGACAACCCCGACATCCGCTTCGTCGTCCCCGAGGAGGGCGCCGAGCTGTGGTCGGACTCCCTCATGATCCCCAACCGCGCCCGTCACAAGGCCAACGCGGAGCGCCTGATCGACTACTACTACGACCCCGAGGTCGCCGCGAAGCTCGCCGCCTGGGTCAACTACGTCTGCCCGGTCCCCGCGGCCAAGGAGGTCCTGGCGTCCTCGAAGGACAAGGACACCGCGGCCCTCGCCGACAACCCCCTGATCTTCCCTGACACCACCATGCGGGGGCGCCTCGCCATCGCCCGCGACATCACCTCCACGGAACGCGTGGAGTTCGCCAAGCGCTGGAACACGATCGTGGGGCTCTGACGGGGGCTCGGATCCCCTGTGGCCATGCCGATCTCCCATGCCTTCCGTCGGTGTGGGAGTCGTGAAGAGCTCTCGCAGGGTTCTGGGGATTCGGTCACGGGAGCGGAAAGATCGGAGGGCACTCGGCGCTTGCGGACAGGTCGGGCGCCGCTCCATGCGATGGGAGACCGATCGACGATGTTCACTCCGGTGCGGAGCAGGGTACGGACGGCCGCGCTCGCGCTCTTGGCCGCTACGGCCCTCGCCCTCGGCGCGACCCCCACGACCGGCGCGGCAGCGGCCCCCGCTCCCGCGAAACAGGGACCAACCTCGGTGGCCTACGTCGAGGTGAACAACAACAGCATGCTGAACGTCGGCAAGTACACCCTCGCGGGCGGCGGCAACGTCTTCGACATCGCCGTGATCTTCGCGGCGAACATCAACTACGACACGGGCACGAGGGCGGCGACCCTGTACTTCAACGAGAACGTGCAACGCGTCCTCGACAACGCCGCCACGCAGATACGGCCGTTGCAGCAGAGGGGCATCAAGGTCGTCCTCTCGGTGCTCGGCAACCACCAGGGCGCGGGCTTCGCCAACTTCCCGTCCCGGCAGGCGGCTTCGGCGTTCGCGAAACAACTCTCGGACACCGTGGCCGAGTACGGCCTCGACGGCATCGACTTCGACGACGAGTACGCCGAGTACGGCAACAACGGCACCGGCCAGCCCAACGACAGCTCGTTCGTGTACCTGGTGTCGGCACTGCGCGCGAACATGCCGGACAAGATCATCAGCCTCTACGACATCGGCCCGGCCGCGTCGCGCCTGTCCTACGGCGGCGTCGACGTCTCGTCCGACTTCGACTACGCCTGGAACCCGTACTACGGCACCTGGCAGGTCCCCGGCATCGCACTGCCCAAGTCGAAGCTGTCGCCCGCGGCCGTCGAGATCGGCGGGACCTCGCAGAGCACGGCCGCCGACCTCGCCCGCCGCACGGTCGCTGAGGGGTACGGCGTCTACCTGACGTACAACCTCGACGGCGCCGATCGCAGCGCCGATGTCTCCGCGTTCACCAGGGAGCTGTACGGCAGCGACGCCGTCTACGCGCCGTAGGCCGACCGCACCTTCCGCAGGCCGCGCCTTCGACAACGATGTCGAAGGCGCGGCCACTCGCGGAGCTGGAGCGGCGGGAGCGCAGCCATGTGCCCGAGTGTCCCGGAAGTCCCGGACGTCGCAGGCGCCTTGGGCGCGGCGACGGGTTCTGCTCGTCATCGAGCGCTTTTGAACGTGTTCAATTGTCGGCGTAGGCTGCTGTCATGAGCGACAGAGCCGCCCTGCTCAAGGGCATTCGCGTCTGGTTGGTCCTCTTCGTGGTGTGTCTCGTCCTCAGTGGGGCCACCGCCTTCCCCCTCGTGCACGAACTGCGCTGGACCGAGAGCCTGTTGCGCGCGCTGTCCGTGCCGGAGCGGCTGCCGGGGCTGATGGGCTGGATCGTGCGGGTGCGGCACGGGCTCGACACCGCCGACGCCGACTACCCGTTCCTCCTCTACGGCACCGACTGGCTGGCCTTCGCCCACCTCGTCATCGCCGTCGCCTTCTACGGGCCGTACCGGGACCCGGTCCGCAACATCTGGGTCGTCGAGTTCGGGATGATCGCCTGCGCCGGGATCATCCCGCTGGCCCTCGTCTGCGGGCCGATCCGCTCGATCCCCTTCTGGTGGAGCCTGATCGACATGTCCTTCGGGATCTTCGGGGTCGTCCCGCTGTACGTCGTACGGAAGAAGATCAAGCGACTGGAGGCGCTGACCCGGCCGGCCGTCAGCGGTTGACCGCAGGGCGGGCCCGCCGGTGCCGTGCCGGTGCGTGGACCGTCGTCGGGGACGGTGCGCGGGCGGACGAAAAACTGTGATCCGCGCCCCCTCCACTCCGTCTCTTCGCACGTCACCGTTCCCTCACGTGTGGAGTCCCCCTCATGCCCAGCCCCGCCCACCAGCACGTCAACAAGCACCGACTCGGCCGCCGGGGTCTCGTCACCGTCGGCGGCGGACTCGCGGCGGCCGGAGTGCTCGGCGGTGGGATCGCCGCGTTCTCCGGTGCCGGAGCGGACGCCGCGCAGTCCCCCCGCGCGGCCGGTGCGAGCCCCTCCCCGAGCCCCTCCCCGAGCCCCTCCGCGAGCGCCGCCTCCACGGCGTCCGCCGGGCGCAAGCACTTCGCCCACCCCGGCCTGCTGCACAACGCCGGTGACCTGCACCGCGCCAAGGCCCGTGTCGCCGCCGGCCGGGACCCATGGCTCGCCGGCTGGAAGCGGCTCACCGCCAACCCGCACTCCGCCAGCTCCTGGCGGCCTCGCCCGCAGGCCACCGTCGTCCGCGGCGCCGTGCCCGGCCGGAACCACACCGTCCTCTACAACGACATCCACGCCGCCTACCAGAACGCCCTGCGCTGGAGGATCGGCGGTACCAGGGCCAACGGAGACACGGCCGTCGCCCTCCTCAACACCTGGTCGGCCACCCTCACCAGGCTCACCGGCAACGCCGACCGCTTCCTGGCCGCCGGGATCTACGGCTACCAGTTCGCCAACGCCGCCGAACTCGTCCGCGACCACCCGGACTTCGACTTCGCCCGCTTCCGGAAGATGCTGCGCACGATCTTCTACCCGATGAACATCGACTTCCTGACCCGCCACAACGGCGCCGTCATCTCCAACTACTGGGCCAACTGGGACCTGTGCAACCTCGCCTCGGTGATGGCCATCGGGATCCTGCTCGACGACCACGCCCTGTTCCGCGGCGCCGTGACGTACCTCCAGAAGGGCGAGGGCAACGGCTCCTTCAAGAACGCCATCCCCTTCCGCTACGCCGGGCGGGGCCTCGCCCAGTGGCAGGAGAGCGGCCGCGACCAGGGGCACAGCATGATGGGCGTCGGCCTGCTCGGCGCGATCTGCGAGATGGCCTGGAACCAGGGCGTCGACCTCTATGGCTACGACGACAACCGCTTCCTGCACGCCGCCGAGTACGTCGCCCGCTACAACCTCGGCGCGGACGTGCCCTTCACGCCGTACGGCTGGCGCTCGGGCACCGGACACGGCCAGTGGCGGGAGCAGACCGCGATCTCCGCCACGGCCCGTGGCCGGCTCCGGCCCGTCTGGGAGATCCTGCACAACCACTACGCCCGCCGCCGCAGGCTCAGCACGCCGTACGTCACGGCCATGGCCGAGAAGGTGCGTACGGAGGGCGGGGGCGGCGACTACGGGCCGAACAGCGGAGGCTATGACCAGCTCGGCTTCGGGACGCTGCTCTACAGCAAGTGAGACACGTACGGGAGTCGGGATCGGTGGACGGGCGGGACCGGCGCGGCACGGTCGCGGCCGCGCAAGGAGGCGACCGGCGGGCCCTGGACGAGCTGACCGCGGGCTGGCTGCCGCTCGTCCACAACATCGTCGGCCGCGCCCTGGGCGGCCACGCGGACGTCCTCCCGAGCACCTGGGACGCCGTCGGGAAGGACGTCACGACCGGCCCCGCCCAGGGCGCCAGGCGCCACGGCCTGGTCCGCGACACCGGCAGGGACGACACCGCGGTCCCGCAGTACCTCACCCGCGCCACCCCGGCGGACACCTCGACCGTGGCCCAGCGGTCCGACGTCTGGCCGATGTCTAGCCGCCGCCGCGCAAGGCGTGCAGCACGTCGACACGGTTCGTGGTGACCGAGTCGACGCCCAGGTCCAGCAGCCGGTTCATCGAGCGGCGGGTGTCCGGGGTCCAGACGGAGACGAGGTAGCCGTCGTGGTGGACACGCGCGGCCAGGTCCCGGCTCACCAGCGAGAAGCGGTAGTTGAGCCAGCGCGGCCTGATCACGTCGAGCAGCGCGGGCCGGGGCGGGGCGAGCGTCGTCCAGGTCAGGGCGATCTCGGCGGCCGGGTCGGCGGCGCGCACGGCGAGCATGGCCTCGGCGTGCGCGCAGTAGTAGACGCGGTCCTCGGCCCCGCTCTGCCGGACCACGTCCATGACCCGGTCCACCATGCGCCGCTCCACCCGCCCGCACAGGTCCACCATCACCCGGGCGTCACCGGTCGCGGCCAGCGCCTGCGCGAGCGTCGGCACGCCGCCCGCCGTGAGCCCGCGGACCTCCTCGGCGGACAGCGCGGCGAGCGGCCGGTCGACCTCCCACAGCCGTTTCAGCGTCTCGTCGTGCAGCAGCACGGGGACACCGTCACGGCTGAGCCGTACGTCGATCTCGACCGCGTCCGCGCCCTGGTCGAGCGCGGAACGCAGCGAGTCGGTCGTGTTCTCGCGGAAGCGGTAGGGGTCGCCGCGGTGGGCCACGGCGGTCACGGTCTGCATGACGCCCATTGTGGCGGGCCCGGCCGAACGGAATGGGTCAGCGGGCCAGCCAGGCGGCGGTGTAGGTGTCGATCTCCGCCGCGATCCGCGCCTTGCCCGCCGCGTCCAGGAAGGAGGCCTCCACCGCGTTCTTCGCGAGTCCGGCCAGGCCCCGCTCGTCCAGGTCGAGCAGGCGGGCGGCCACCGCGTACTCGTTGTTGAGGTCGGTGCCGAACATCGGCGGGTCGTCGGAGTTGATCGTGACCAGCACCCCGGCCTTCGCGAACGCCTTGATCGGGTGCTCGTCCAGGGTGCGCACCGCGCGGGTGGCGATGTTGGAGGTCGGGCACACCTCCAGCGGGATCCGGTGCTCGGCGAGGTGCGCGAGGAGCTTCGGGTCCTGCGCGGAGCTGGTGCCGTGCCCGATGCGCTCGGCGCTCAGCTCGGTCAGCGCGTCCCACACCGTCTGCGGGCCGGTCGTCTCCCCGGCGTGCGGCACGGAGTGCAGACCGGCGGCGACGGCCCGGTCGAAGTACGGCTTGAACTGCGGCCGGGGTACGCCGATCTCGGGCCCGCCGAGCCCGAACGACACCAGGCCCTCCGGCCGGATCCGGTCGTCGGTGGCCAGCCGGGCGGTCTCCTCGGCGGACTCCAGCCCGGCCTCGCCGGGAATGTCGAAGCACCAGCGCAGCACGGTCCCGAACTCGGACTCGGCCGCCTTGCGGGCGTCCTCGATGGCCGCCATGAAGGCCAGCTCGTCGATGCCGCGCCGGGTGGAGGAGAACGGCGTGATGGTCAGCTCGGCGTACCGCACCTGCTGGCGGGCCAGGTCACGGGCCACCTCGTAGGTCAGCAGCCGGATGTCCTCGGGGGTGCGGATCAGGTCCACCACCGACAGGTACACCTCGATGAAGTGCGCGAAGTCGGTGAAGGTGAAGTACTCGGCCAGGGCCTCGGGATCGGCCGGGACCTTGGAGTCGGTGTGCCGGGCGGCCAGTTCCGAGACGATGCGGGGGGAGGCGGAGCCGACGTGGTGGACGTGCAGTTCGGCCTTGGGGAGGCCGGCGATGAAGGTCCGCAGATCGCGGTCGGCGGTGCCGGTGACGGGTGCGGAGCTGTGGTCGGTCAAGGGGTCCTCCCCGGAAACGGGCGCCCGCGGAACGGGGTTCGGGACGGGATCCCTGGAACGGGGTCCGTGGAACCGGTCCGTGGTGCGGGCGCGGTGATCGGCTGATCGGTTGCGCGGGATCATCGTAGGCCCCCGGCGCGCGCCGCCGTCCGGGGCTGCTCGTAGCATGAACACATCCAGTTGAGGGGGTTGCGTTCACGATGTCCGACGAGGTGCCGCACTACACGCCACCGGAACAGCAACGTGCCGGCGAGCGGCCCGCGTCGTCCCCGGTGTCGCTGAACAAGACCGTAGAGGAGCAGACCGCGGGGAACCAGGCGTCGCAGGACAGGACCGCGGGCACGGCACCGGCGGCTCCGCAGGCCCCGGCGGGTACGGTGCCTGCGGCCGCGCAGGCACCGGCTCCCGGCCAGGGCCCCGGGTCCGGCTCCTTCGGCTCGGTCCATGACCGGCAGACGGTGATCTCGCTGCCCCCCGACGCCGCGGCCGCGTCCTGGGCCCCGCCTGCCCCCGCCACCGCGCCCCCGGCGAACCCCTTCGCGGCCCCGGCCGCCCCGCCGACGGCCACGGCGCCGCCCGCGAACCCGTACGGCGCCCCGGCCACCGCGCACCCGTACGCCCCGTCCCTCGGGCAGTACCCGGCGTCCGAGCCGGTGCCCCCGCCGCCCATCGCGCCCGACGGCCCCGGGCAGCTGCCGTACTACCCGCCCGCGCCGTCGGCCTACGGCGACCCCGGCGCCTACCCGGCCGTGAACGCCTACGGCTGGCCGGGCATGCAGCCGGCCCCGAGCAACGGCCTGGGCACGGCCGCCATGGTCTGCGGCATCCTGGCCACGGTCGGCTTCCTGCTGTGGCCGATCGCCCTGGTGCTGGGCATCCTCGCGATCATCTTCGGCGCGATCGGCCGGGGCAAGGCGAAGCGGGGCGAGGCGACGAACCCGGGCATGGCTCTGGCGGGACTCATCTGCGGGTCGGCGGGCATCGTGCTGGTGCTGGGATTCTGGGCAGTCGTCATCGCCCTTCTCCACTGAGTCCCCCGACCGCGGCCGACCCGAGCGGCGCGCGGCCCGCGGGAGAGCTACGCCAGCCTCTCCCGCGCCGCCATCAGCGCGAACCCCAGGAGATTCGGGCCCTTCCAGCGCTGCGGGTCCATCGCCGCCTCGTCCGTCGCCGCGAGGCCGATTCCCCACACCCGGTCCACCGGGCTCGCCTCCACCAGCACCCGGTCACCGGTGCCGAGCAGGAAGGCGCGGAGCGCGTCGTCGGACGCGAACTTGTGCACGCTGCCCTCGACCACGATCCGGAACCGCTCCCGCTCCCATATCTCCTCGTCGAAGCGCCGGACCAGCCGCCCGGCCTTCTTCGCCTGGGAGGGATGCCCGGCGGCGAGCACCTTGCGCTCGGCCTCCGCGTCCTCGAAGAGCCGTGCCTTGCCCGCCATCATCCAGTGCTCGGCCGTCGCGTACTCCACACCCTCGACCACGAACGGTGACGGCCACCACTGGCTCAGACAGCTCGCGCCGATGCTGCCGTCCTTCGTCGGCCGGTGCCCCCAGAAGTGCAGGTACTTCACCCGGGCCCCGGACCGGACCTCGCTGATCAGGGCTTCGAGCCCGTCGATCTTCCCCATGCACGCGAGTCTGGCACGCACCACTGACACTCCGTCCGTCCTTTTCTGCCCCGACTCGACACCTGGTCGACAGATTCCGTCGCGTAACCAAAAGGCAACAACGGAATCACTTGTTGGAGTCCACTTGCTCTGTCAGGATCGGCACTCAAATCGAGCTGGAGCTACGCCACCCAACCCCCCGGGACGGGGCGCACGGCGGAGGAGAGCGACATGCACAACCCGGGCACCGCCACCCCGGAACGATTTCCCGCACAGGACCGGTTCGCCGAAGGCGCGCAGTTCGTCGCGGGCCGCCTGACGAAAGGCACCTCGGGCCGCACCCACGCCGTGGTCGACCCCGCGACCGGCGAGGAGGTGTACACCTACGAGCTGGCCGGCGCCGACGACGTCGACGCGGCCGTGGCCGCCGCCCGCGCCGCGTTCCCCGGCTGGTCCTCGACCACCCCGGGCGAGCGCTCGGACGCGCTGCACCGCTTCGCCGCCGTGCTCGCCGACCGGGCGGAGGAGTTCGCCCGCGCGGAGTCCCTCCAGTGCGGCAAGCCGCTGAAGCTCACGCGCGAGTTCGACGTGCCGGGCACCATCGACAACACCGCCTTCTTCGCGGGCGCCGCCCGGCACCTGGCCGGTCAGTCAGCCGGCGAGTACTCCGGGGACCACACCTCGTACGTCCGCCGGGAACCCATCGGTGTCGTCGGGTCCATCGCCCCCTGGAACTACCCCCTCCAGATGGCCGCCTGGAAGATCCTCCCGGCGATCGCCGCGGGCAACACGATCGTGCTGAAGCCCGCCGAACTGACCCCGCTCACCTCGCTGCTGTTCGCTCAGGCCGCCACGGACGCCGGCCTCCCCGACGGCGTGATCAACATCGTCACCGGGACCGGGCGGGAGGCGGGGGAGCACCTCGTCGGGCACCCCGACGTCGCCATGACCTCGTTCACCGGGTCCACCGCCGTCGGCAAGCGCGTCGCCGAGGTCGCCACCGCCACCGTCAAGCGCCTGCACCTGGAGCTGGGCGGCAAGGCCCCCTTCGTGGTGTTCGACGACGCCGACCTGGAGGCCGCCGCCAACGGCGCGGTCGCCGGCGCGCTCATCAACACCGGCCAGGACTGCACGGCCGCCACGCGCGCGTACGTGCAGCGCCCGCTGTACGAGGCGTTCGTGGAGCGGACCGCCGCGCTGATGGAGACCGTGCGGCTGGGGGATCCCTTCGCACCCGGCACCGACCTCGGGCCGCTCATCTCGCACGTCCAGCGGGACCGGGTCGCCGGCTTCGTGGACCGGGCGCGTGCCTACGCGCGCGTGGTGACCGGCGGCGAGGCACCGAAGGGGGAGCTGGCGGACGGCGCCTACTACCGGCCGACGCTGGTCGCCGACGCCGCCCAGGACAGCGAGATCGTCCAGTCCGAGATCTTCGGCCCGGTCCTGGTCGTCCTGCCCTTCGACAGCGATGAGGAGGGGCTCCGGCTGGCCAACGACACCCCCTACGGCCTGGCCGCCTCCGCGTGGACCGGCAACGTCTACCGGGCCAATCGCGCGACCCGCGAGATCAAGGCGGGCTGTGTGTGGATCAACGACCACATCCCGATCATCAGCGAGATGCCGCACGGCGGCTACAAGGCGTCCGGGTTCGGCAAGGACATGTCGGTGTACTCATTCGAGGAGTACACGCAGGTCAAGCACGTAATGTTCGACAACACGGCGGTGGCGAGGAAGGACTGGCACCGCACCGTCTTCGGGGACCGCTGAGCAGGCCCGGCGAAGTCCGGTCCGGTTCGGCAGCGCCCCGAAGGGGCGCGGGGAACTGCGCGACCGGCCACGACGGACCCGCAGACGACCGACGGCACATCGCGGCGCTTCCAGCGGAGCGCTCAGCACCCGCCGGCCACCGACCGGGCCGGCACCTCCCCCTCCAAGGGCACTTCCTCCAAGGGCACTTCCCGAAAGGCACCACGCGCATGGAGCACTACGAGCCCCACCGCCCGACCCCTGTCGCGGCCCCGACCCGCCGGTCGCTGCTGCGCGCCTCGGCGGGCGGCGCGCTCGCGGTCGGCGGACTCGGGGCGCTGAGCGCCTGCGGGATCCCCGCGGCGACCAAGAACCAGGGCGGGGTCTCCGCCGACGACCACTCGGCCACGGAGAAGACCGTCAACTTCTCCAACTGGCCCGAGTACATCGACGTGGACGCCAAGGGCAAGAGCCACCCCACGCTCGACCACTTCGCCCGGCGGACCGGCATCAAGGTCACCTACACCGAGGACATCAACGACAACGACGAGTTCTTCGGCAAGATCCAGCCCGAGCTGGCCGCCGGCCACGACACCGGCCGCGACCTCATCGTGCTCACCGACTGGCTGGCCGCCCGCATGATCCGGCTCGGGTACGTCCAGAAACTGGATGCGTCCAACCTGCCGCACGCCTTCGCCAACCTGTCCGACCAGTTCCGGGCCCCCGACTGGGACCCGGGCCGCGCCTACTCGTACCCCTGGCAGGGCATCTCGACCGTCATCGCCTACAACAAGAAGGCGCTCGACGGCATCGAGGTGAAGTCGGTCTCCGACCTGCTCGACAACCCCAGGCTCAAGGGCCGCGTCGGCTTCCTGACCGAGATGCGCGACAGCATCGGCATGACCATGCTCGACATGGGCAAGGACCCGGCGAAGTTCACCGACGACGACTACGACGCGGTGATCGCCCGCCTCCAGAAGGCCGTCGACAAGGGCCAGATCCGCCGCTTCACCGGCAACGACTACACCTCGGACCTCACCAAGGGCGACTTCGCGGCCTGCATCGCCTGGGGCGGAGACATCGTCCAGCTCCAGGCGGACAGCCCGGACGTCGGCTACGTCATCCCCGACAGCGGCTACATGACGTCGACGGACAACCTGCTCATCCCCAACCGGGCGCGCCACAAGACGAACGCCGAGCGGCTCATCGACTACTACTACGAGCCCGAGCCCGCCGCCGAGCTGGCCGCCTACATCAACTACGTGAGCCCCGTCGCCGGAGTACAGCCCTACCTTGCGAAAATCGACGCTTCGGCGGCGAAGAACCCGCTGATCATTCCCGACAAGGCCATGCAGGCCAAGTCCCATGCCTTCCGCGCGCTGACGCAGAAGGAAGAGACGGCCTACCAGCAGAAGTTCTCGAAGCTCACAGGGGCGTGACGACGACGATGACGACACCAGACAACAGCGGCGACGTCCGCCTCTCCGGTATCAGCAAGACGTACGACAACGGCTTCACCGCCGTGCACCCGCTCGACCTGACCGTCCCGCAGGGCTCCTTCTTCGCCCTGCTCGGCGCCTCCGGCTGCGGCAAGACCACCACCCTGCGCATGATCGCCGGCCTGGAGGAGCCCACGACGGGCTCCGTCCGCCTCGGCGACCAGGAAGTGACCCACCTGCCGCCCTACAAGCGGCCGGTGAACACGGTCTTCCAGTCCTACGCCCTCTTCCCGCACCTCGACATCTTCGAGAACGTCGCCTTCGGGCTGCGCCGGCGCGGCATCAAGAGCGTGAAGAAGCAGGTCGAGGACATGCTGGACCTGGTCCAGCTCGGCGAGCAGGCGCGCAAGAAGCCGCACCAGCTCTCCGGCGGCCAGCAGCAGCGCGTCGCCGTCGCCCGCGCCCTGATCAACCACCCCAAGGTGCTCCTGCTCGACGAGCCCCTCGGCGCCCTCGACCTCAAGCTGCGCCGCCAGATGCAGCTGGAGCTCAAGCGCATCCAGACCGAGGTCGGCATCACCTTCGTACACGTCACGCACGACCAGGAGGAGGCCATGACGATGGCCGACACGGTCGCCGTGATGAACGCGGGCCGCGTCGAGCAGCTCGGCTCGCCCACCGACCTGTACGAGAATCCGAACACCACCTTCGTCGCGAACTTCCTCGGCACCTCCAACCTCATCGAGGCCGAGGTCGACACCAAGAACGGCGACGACATCGTCCTCAAGGCGGGCGGCGGCAAGCTCGTCCTGCCGAAGGCGCGATGTTCGGCGCCCACGACGGCCGGCGGCAAGGTGCTGGTCGGCATCCGTCCCGAGAAGATCTCGCTCACGCACGCCGACGACGCGGGCGAGATACCCGAGGGTCGCAACCGCCTCACCGGCACGATCGCCGACGCGAGTTTCATCGGCGTCTCCACGCAGTACGTCATCGACAGCCCGGTCTGCGACGAACTGGCCGTGTACGTCCAGAACGTCGAGCGCGACGGCCGTCTCGTGCCCGGCGCCGACGTCGTCCTGCACTGGAGCCCTGCGCACACGTTCGGCCTCGACGCGGCCCAGGACATCGACGCGGGCACCGAGGAAGAGGCGGCCGCCTGATGTCGACCCTCACCGAAACCGAGGCGCCCCCGCCTCTGTCTCCCACGACCGGGGAGACCAAGCCCCCGCGCAAGCGCGGCCGCTTCACCCCGTACTGGCTGCTGCTGCCCGGCCTGCTGTGGCTGGTCGTCTTCTTCGCGCTGCCGATGGTCTACCAGGCCTCCACCTCCGTGCAGCAGGGCTCGCTGGAGGACGGCTACAAGGTCACCTGGCACTTCGCGACCTACTGGGACGCGTTCGGCCAGTACTGGCCGCAGTTCCTGCGGTCCGTCCTCTACGCGGCCGCCGCGACCGTCGGATGCCTGCTGCTCGGCTACCCGCTGGCCTACCTGATCGCCTTCCGCGCGGGCCGCTGGCGGAACCTGATCATGATCCTGGTGATCGCGCCGTTCTTCACCAGCTTCCTGATCCGCACGCTCGCCTGGAAGACGATCCTCGCCGACAACGGCCCGGTCGTGCACACGCTGAACTCGCTGCACATCCTGGACCTCACCAACTGGCTCGGCTGGACGGCCGGCGACCGGGTGCTGGCCACCCCGCTCGCCGTGGTGTGCGGACTGACGTACAACTTCCTGCCGTTCATGATCCTGCCGCTGTACACCTCGCTGGAGCGGATCGACGGACGGCTGCACGAGGCGGCCGGCGACCTGTACGCCAAGCCGTGGACCACCTTCCGCAAGGTGACCTTCCCGCTGTCGATGCCGGGCGTGGTCTCCGGCACGCTGCTGACCTTCATCCCGGCGGCCGGTGACTACGTCAACTCCGAGCTGCTCGGCTCCACCGACACCCGCATGATCGGCAACGTCATCCAGACGCAGTTCCTGCGCATTCTGGACTACCCGACGGCCGCGGCCCTCTCCTTCATCCTCATGGCCGCCATCCTGGCCATGGTCACGATCTACATCCGCCGGGCCGGGACGGAGGATCTGGTCTAAATGCCCCTCGTCAACTGGCTCAAGCGCCGTCTCGTCGTCATCGCGGGACTGCTGACGCTCGCCTATCTGCTGCTGCCCAACGTCATCGTGACGGTGTTCTCCTTCAACAAGCCGAAGGGGCGCTTCAACTACGAATGGCAGCAGTTCTCGCTGGACGCCTGGAAACAGCCGTGCGGCGTCGCCGACATGTGCGGCTCGCTGTCCATCAGCCTCCAGATCGCCGTGTGGGCGACGATCGGCGCCACGGTCCTCGGCACGATGATCGCGTTCGCGCTGGTCCGCTACCGCTTCCGCGCACGCGGCGCCGTCAACTCGCTGATCTTCCTGCCGATGGCGATGCCCGAGGTCGTCATGGCCGCCTCGCTGCTCACCCTGTTCCTCAACATGGGCGCGCAGCTCGGCTTCTACACCATCCTCATCGCCCACATCATGTTCTGCCTCAGCTTCGTCGTCACCGCGGTCAAGGCGCGCGTGATGTCGATGGACCCGCGCCTGGAGGAGGCCGCCCGGGACCTGTACGCCGGTCCCGCGCAGACCTTCCTGCGGGTCACCCTGCCCATCGCGGCACCCGGAATCGCCGCGGGCGCGCTGCTGTCCTTCGCGCTCTCCTTCGACGATTTCATCATCACCAATTTCAACGCCGGCTCGACCGTCACCTTCCCGATGTTCGTCTGGGGTTCGGCACAGCGCGGAACTCCGGTCCAGATCAACGTGATCGGTACGGCCATGTTCCTCGTCGCCGTCCTCATCACGCTGTTCTCGATGGTCGTCACCAACCGCCGTAACAAGCAAAAGGCATAACCTTTTTCAGGTCCTGCCTTTTCAGGAAAGCCCTCGTAGGGAGTTGAAATCATGGCCCCAAGCGCCATGAGCCGTGGCAAAGACAACTGGATCGCCTCTCTCTCCGAAGCCCAGCCGGTCCCGTACTGGCTGGAAGACCCCGGAAAGCCGCACGCCGAGCCCGCCCTCACCGGCACCGACACCTGCGACCTGCTGGTCGTGGGCGGCGGTTACAGCGGGCTGTGGACCGCGCTCAACGCCAAGGAGCGCGACCCGCAGCGCGATGTGGTGCTCCTGGAAGGCCGCGAGGTGGGCTGGGCCGCCTCCGGCCGCAACGGCGGCTTCTGCGCCGCCTCCCTCACCCACGGCCTGCCCAACGGCCTGACCCGCTGGCCCGACGAGATCGGCAAACTGGAGGAGCTGGGCCGGCGCAACCTCGACGAGATCGAGGCCGCCGTATCCCGGCACGGCATCGACTGCGACTTCGAGCGCACCGGCGAGATCGACGTCGCCACCGAGACCTACCAGGCCTGGGAACTGAAGGACTGGCACCGGGAGTTGACGGAGAAGGGCCTCGCGGACGGCATCGAGTTCCTGGACGCCGACGCCGTGCGCGAGGAGGTGCACTCGCCCACCTTCGAGGCGGGCCTGTGGGACCGCAGGGGCGTGGCCATGCTGCACCCCGCGAAGCTGGCCTGGGGCCTGAAGAAGGCCTGCGTCGAGCTGGGCGTGCGGGTGTACGAGCACACGCCCGCCCTGACCCTGAAGAGCTACGGCGGCGGAATGGCCGTACGCACCCCGTACGGCCAGGTCCGCGCCCGCCGGGTCGCGCTCGGCACGAACATCTTCCCGAGCCTGCTGCGCCGCGTGCGCTCCTACACCGTCCCCGTCTACGACTACGCGCTGATGACCGAGCCGCTGACCGCCGACCAGCTCTCGGAGATCGGCTGGAAGAACCGGCAGGGCCTCGGCGACAGCGCCAACCAGTTCCACTACTTCCGGCTGTCCGCCGACAACCGCATCCTGTGGGGCGGTTACGACGCGGTCCACCACTACGGCGGCCGGGTGCGCGCGGAGTACGACGACCGGCCGGAGACCTACGCCAAGCTCGCCGGCCACTTCTTCACCTGCTTCCCGCAGCTGGAGGGCGTCCGCTTCACCCACGCCTGGGGCGGCGCGATCGACACCTGCTCGCGCTTCTCGGCGTTCTTCGGCACCGCGCACGAGGGGAAGGTGGCGTACGCGGCGGGGTACACCGGGCTCGGCGTCGGCGCCACCCGGTTCGGCGCGGACGTGATGCTGGACCTGCTGGACGGGGCGCGCACCGAGCGGACGGAGCTGGAGATGGTCCGCAAGAAGCCGCTGCCGTTCCCGCCGGAGCCGTTCGCCTGGACCGGCATCGCCCTCACCAAGTGGTCCCTGGCCCGCGCGGACGCGCACGGCGGCCGGCGCAACCTGTGGCTGCGGACGATGGACCGGCTGGGGCTGGGCTTCGACAGCTGACACCTTCTCCTGAAGTGTGACCCATGTCACTTCACCGGGTGCGCGGAACCCGCGTAATGCCGCGAGGCGGCCTCCCTCTCTCCTGCTGACGCGACCGCGTCGACAGGAAGAGCAGGGAGGCCTTCTTGATGACTGGGGCGAAGACGGCCGTCGAATGGCTGGCATCCGTCGCACCGGATCCCGGCGCCTGCCGCCGGGAATGGGAACGCAACCCCCTCGGGGTCGCACTGCTGCCCGCCGGCAAGGCCTGGGACGTACTGATCCTGCCCGGCAACCTCGGCTACCCGACCCTGGACGTGCTCACCCGGGTCCTCGACCGGCCCGGCCCGGTCCTCGCCGACTTCGGCGACGACCGGGTCGGGTTCTTCGTGGCACCGGGCACCGCGGCCCGCTGGGTCGGCACCGGCATCCGCACCGCCGGGCCCGGCACCTGGATCGTCGTACCGCACCCGGGCCGGACGGCCAGGGGAGTGCGCTGGCTGGTGCCGCCGGACGGCTCGGGCACGCTGACCGACCCCGCGCTGCTGGAACTGGCGATGCACGAGGCGGCGGCAGGGCTGGCCAGGGGCGGAGGAGGGGGTGCGGACGGTTAGGGGGTGTCGTTCGGATCAGGCCGGCCGAGGCGAACGGTGCGGATCGGCCGACCCCGCGACGCCGGCATGATCCAAACGACACCCCCTGGGGCTGGGACGCCGGACGTTCCGGCGGGGGTGCCCGGACGCCTTGACAACCAGATTGGTCTGGACCAAGTTGGGTGCGATCCCGGAGCGGGCGCTCCGTTCCTCCAACTCCCCCGACACCGGAGGCCCTTGTGGACCGCGCCAGACCTCCCAGACCCCTTCTCGCGCTGCTCACGGCCGCGGCTCTGGCCGTCCCCGGCGTCACCGCGCTCTCGTCGGCGGCCCGTGCGGCCGACGCGGACGTCCTGACGAACGGCGGCTTCGAGTCCGGCCTCACCGGCTGGACCTGTACGGCCGGTACGACGGTCGACTCGCCCGTGCACAGCGGGAGTTCGGCGCTCCAGGCAACCCCGGCCGGCAGCGACGACGCCCAGTGCACGCAGACGGTGACCGTTCAGCCGAACGCGACGTACACGCTGTCCGGTTACGTCCGCGGCTCCTACGTCTACCTCGGCGCGACCGGCACCGGCACCACCGACGTCTCCACCTGGACCCAGTCCGCCCCCGACTGGCAGCAGCTGAGCACCACCTTCACCACCGGCCCCACGACCACCAAGGTGACCGTCTACACCCACGGCTGGTACGGCACCGGCGCCTACGACGCCGACGACATCTCCCTCGTCGGCCCCGGCGGCAGCGGCACCGGCACCGGA
Source organism: Streptomyces sp. NPDC025793 (assembly GCF_055558375.1). Lineage (NCBI taxonomy): Bacteria > Bacillati > Actinomycetota > Actinomycetes > Kitasatosporales > Streptomycetaceae > Streptomyces > Streptomyces sp. NPDC025793. Next base: position 192,519 of record NZ_JBVHMR010000010.1, read on the forward strand.
CAGCCGCCCGCCGCCCCCGCGGGCCTGACCGCCGGATCCGTCACCGCGTCCTCCGTGGCCCTGTCCTGGTCGGCCGCGACCGGCGCCACGAGCTACACGGTCTACCGCGACGGGGTGAAGTCCCAGACCGTGACCGGCACTTCGGCCACCGTCACGGGGCTCTCGGCGGCAACGGCGTACAGCTTCCAGGTCACGGCGAGCAACGACGCGGGAGAGTCCGCGAAGTCGGCGGTCGTGACGGCGACGACGGGCACGGGCGGCGGTGGCGGCGGCTCGGCGGACCTGCCGACGCACGCCCTCGTCGGCTATCTCCACTCCAGCTTCGCCAACGGCTCCGGCTACACCCGCCTCGCCGACGTCCCCGACAGCTGGGACGTCATCGACCTGGCCTTCGGTGAGCCCACCTCGCCCACCTCCGGGGACGTCCACTTCACCCGCTGCCCGGTGACCGACTGCCCGAACGCCGAGTCCGACGCCGACTTCAGGGCGGCGATCAAGGCCAAGCAGGCGGCCGGCAAGAAGGTGCTGATCTCGATCGGCGGCCAGAACGGCCAGGTCCAGCTGACCACCACGGCCGCCCGCGACGCCTTCGTCTCGTCGGTCTCGAACATCATCGACACCTGGGGCCTGGACGGACTGGACATCGACTTCGAGGGCCACTCGCTGTCCCTGGACACGAACGACACGGACTTCAAGAACCCCACGACACCCGTGATCGTGAACCTGATCTCGGCCCTGAAGACCCTGAAGGCCAAGTACGGCCCGACGTTCGTCCTGACGATGGCCCCCGAGACCTTCTTCGTGCAGAACGGCTACCAGTACTACGGCACGGGCAAGTGGGGCGGCCAGGACCCGCGCTGCGGGGCGTACCTCCCGGTCATCTACGCCCTGCGCGACGACCTCACCCTCCTGCACGTCCAGGACTACAACTCGGGCCCCATCATGGGCCTGGACAACCAGTACCACTCCATGGGCGGCGCCGACTTCCACATCGCCATGACCGACATGCTCCTCACCGGCTTCCCGGTCGCCGGCGACCCGAACAACGTCTTCCCGCCGCTGCGCCCCGACCAGGTGGCGATCGGCATGCCGGCCTCGACCGAGGCGGGCAACGGCTACGTGGCGCCCGCCGAGGTCACGAAGACGCTGGACTGTCTGACGAAGAAGACGAACTGCGGCTCGTACCAGACCCACGGGACCTGGCCCGCGCTGCGCGGTCTGATGACGTGGTCGGTGAACTGGGACCGGTACGCGAACTGGGAGTTCCAGAAGAACTTCGACGCGTACTTCGGCTGATCACCAGGCTGAGGACGGTCAGCAGCACGGTGCCCAGACACCAGCTGGCCACCACGTCCAGCGGCCAGTGGTAGCCGTGCCGGACCAGGCCGTACGACACGCCGAGGACCAAGGCCGCGCAGAGGGCGACCAGGGCGCGGCGGGCGGCCGCGGAACGCAGCCAGGGCAGCAGGAGCAGGGTCGCGGAGCCGTAGGCGACGGCCGCCGTGGCCGTGTGCCCGGAGGGGAAGTAGCCGACGGCCGGGGGCACCACGGGGGTCCCCGGCCGCGCGGTCCAGTCCTTCAGCGGGACGACGACCGCCGGGAGCAGCGCCATGAGGACGGCAGCGACGGCGGGCGGCAGCCACCAGCGCTCCGCACCGGCGCGCCGGCCCCGCCACAGCACGAGGGCGAGGGCGATCACGAGCACCGGCACGGCGACCTGGATGTCGCCGAGGTCGGAGAGGACCTCGGAGAACGTGTCCGGACGGACGAGGGCCCGGCTGACCCGGGCGTCCAGGCGCAGCAGTGGGCCGTGCGCCACGACCTGCCAGGTGAGCAGGGCGAGGAGCACGGCCGGCAGAACCATGAACAGGGCGCGCGGGGCGCGCGGGGTGCGGCGGGCGACGGTCGACACGGCGCCCAGCTTCGCAGACGGGGCGGGCGGCGCGGAGAAGGAGGTCGGCCGCCCCGGAACAGGGGGGGGTCGTTCCGAGGCGGCCGTCCGGATCGGAACGTCGCGCGCCCCGGGGGGTTTGGGGCGGCGACCGTCCGATCGGTGAGGAGATCCCGGAGCCGTCAGGCGCCGGATGTGTGCGCGAGGGCACGACCAGGTCGAAGCTGGGGAGGCCCCGGCCTGAAATCGCCCACAGTCCCCTGTGGGCGGGGTGTATCTCTCATCTGCCTAGAACCTACGGCAGGCGGGCGCGCTTGGGCAGACGGAACGGCGTCCCGTCATCCACCTCGCACACCTTCTTCACACGGCCTGTCGTACGGCACGTCAGCAGTGCGCGCACCGGTGGCTCAGATGCGGCCGAAGGCCTGCTCGATGATGTCGAGGCCCTCGTTCAGCAGGTCCTCGCCGATGACCAGCGGGGGCAGGAAGCGCAGCACGTTGCCGTAGGTGCCGCAGGTCAGCACCAGCAGGCCCTCGGCGTGGCAGGCCTTGGCGAGCGCCGCGGTGGCCTCCGGGTTCGGCTCCTTGGTGGCCCGGTCCTTGACCAGCTCGATCGCGATCATCGCTCCGCGCCCGCGCACGTCGCCGATGACGTCGAACTTCTCGGCCATGGCGGTGAGGCGCCCCTTCATGACCTCCTCGATGCGCTTGGCCCTGCCGTTGAGGTCCAGCTCCTTCATGGTCTCGATGGCACCGAGCGCACCCGCGCAGGCGACGGGGTTGCCGCCGTACGTACCGCCGAGCCCACCGGCGTGCGCGGCGTCCATGATCTCGGCGCGGCCGGTCACGGCGGCGAGCGGAAGCCCGCCCGCGATGCCCTTGGCGGTGGTGATGAGGTCGGGAACGATGCCCTCGTCCTCACACGCGAACCACTGCCCGGTCCGGCAGAAGCCGCTCTGGATCTCGTCGGCGACGAAGACGATGCCGTTGTCGTTGGCGAACTTCACGATCTCCGGCAGGAAGCCCTTGGCCGGCTCGATGAAACCGCCCTCGCCGAGCACGGGCTCGATGATGATCGCGGCGATGTTGTCCGCACCGACCTGCTTGCTCATCTGGTCGATGGCCTGCTTGGCGGCCTCGGGACCGGCGTTCTCCGGCCCGGTCGGCCAGCGGTAGCCGTACGCCACCGGGACCCGGTACACCTCGGGCGCGAACGGCCCGAAGCCGTGCTTGTACGGCATGTTCTTGGCGGTGAGCGCCATCGTCAGGTTGGTGCGCCCGTGGTACCCGTGGTCGAACACCACGACCGCCTGCCGCTTCGTGTACGCCCGCGCGATCTTGACGGCGTTCTCGACGGCCTCGGCGCCCGAGTTGAACAGCGCGGACTTCTTGGCGTGGTCGCCCGGGGTCAGCTCGGCCAGTGCCTCCGCGACCGCCACGTAGCCCTCGTACGGGGTGACCATGAAACAGGTGTGGGTGAAGTCGGCGAGCTGGGCCGAGGCGCGCCGTACGACGGCCTCGGCGGAGGCGCCGACGCTGGTCACGGCGATGCCGGACCCGAAGTCGATGAGGCTGTTGCCGTCGACGTCCTCGATGACGCCGCCGCCGGCGCGGGTGACGAAGACCGGCAGCGTGGAGCCCACGCCCTGCGCGACCGCGGCGGTGCGGCGGGCCTGCAGCTCCTGCGACTTCGGACCGGGGATGGCGGTGACGACGCGGCGCTCCTGCGGAAGTGCGGTCATGAGGGCTCCTGATGATCTTGCGTACGGGCGTGGTGTCCGGTGTCCCGAACGGTCCGGGGCCGTGCGTTTTCGGCCGCTTACATGTCTTTCTTCGCAGGCTAGGGCCGGGAACGGGGGGTGGGCATGCTCCATGTGGGCGTTGTCGGCGCGATTCCTTGTCCGCGTTGGACATAGCCGTTCGCCCGCATTCCACCCGCCCGCCCGGCCCTGTCGGCCCCGTAATCGGTGAACTCCCCCTGCGGGGGCGTTAGATTGGCTCGCTGACGGTGGACGGAACGGCTGGTCAGGGGGCAAGGGCGATGGACAGCGACGGCACACGCGACGCGCGCGGCACGCATGCGCAGCCGGTACCGCGCCCGGCTACGCCGTTGGAGGGAGGGGAGGTGCCGCCCCGGCCGTCCCGGGCGCCCGACGTGCCGCCGCCCCCGACCGCCCAGCCCTCGCACGCCTCCCACGGCGCGCCACTGCGCGCACCCGTCGCCGAGTGGCTCGACCAGCCGCGACCGGCCGTCGAGCCCGGCATCTGGCGTTTCGGCTACCGCCCGCCCAAGGCCGCCCGGCCGGCCCAGCGGCTGGCCCCCGTCACCATCGTCGGCTTCGTCGTGCCCCTGGCGGCCGGGCTGCTGCTGTGGTCGCTGTGGCGGCACGGCAGCCTCCCTTATCAATGGACCGTCCTCAAGCTGCTCACCCCGGACGACTGGTGGTGGGGCGGCACCACGTCGCCCAAGACCTTCAAGGGCGCCGAAGCCCTCACGGTCGCCAACGGCGTGGTCTTCGCGATCCTCGTCTACGCCATGGCACGCCTCGGCAGCTGGGGCGACATCGTCCGGCACGTCGTCGGCCGCCGTGAGCAGCCCGCCCGCGCCCTGCTCGCCGCCGTGGGCGCGCTGATCGCGCTGGCCTTCGTCTTCCCGGCCTGGTTCGGCCTCGGCTGGGACCCCCTTCCCGTCCAGGATCCGCTGTTCTCGCTCCTCGTCCTGATCACCGGCGACTACAGCGTGTTCGCGTCGCAGTGGCTCACGGACGGGCTGTACACGCTCATCACCGTGCTGGTGCTGTGGCCGTTCGCCCGGATCGGCGGCTGGCGGTCCCTCGCGCGGGAGAAGCTCGCCGCGCGCGGGCGGGCGAAGGCGGGCCGGACCGTACAGACGGCCGTCGACCGGCGGCCGTCGCAGTGGCCCGAGCTGCGCGAGGCCGGTCAGCACCAGGCAGCGGACCTGCTCGCCGCCGAGGTGGACGCCGGCCGGATGAACGACGTGGACTGCGCGCGGGTCGGCCACATGTGGACCGTGGCCCGCGCCCGGGCCCGGGTCTCGTCCTTCTCCGACACGGTCCTGCGCGAGGGCGGCGCCGCCTGGACCCACCCGTCGGGCCACCGTGACCTGCCCGGCCGCACCGGCCGGCACGATCTGCTGGTCGGACAGGTGCGCATCGGGCGGTGGGCCGAGGGAGAGCGCACGCCTCGCGGATACGGCGGCGCGGGCGTCGCGCTCGCGCCGGACACCCTCGGCACCTCGCTGCTGGCCGTCGGACCCTCCGGTGCGGGCAAGACCCGTCATCTGATCCAGCCCGTCGTCGAGTCGCTCGGCCTGCAGGCGCTCACCGGACAGTGCGCCGTCGTCGCCGTCTGCGCGGCGGGCACCCCGCTCGGCCCCGACTCCGCCCACGATGTCGTCGTACGCCTCGGCGACCCCGCGTCCGTCCACGACCTCGACCCGTACGCCGAGTCCGAGGATCCCGACGAGGCGGCCGCCTTCCTGGCCGAGGGGCTCGTCGGTGATCTGGACACGGTGAGCGGGCAGCGGGCGGTCACCGCGCTCGCCCAGCTCCTCGGCCCCTACCGGGCGGCCCACGGCCGCTTTCCGGCCCTGCCGCTGCTGCGCGAGCTGCTGGAAGGGGAGCCGTCGGCCCTGGCGGCGCTGCGCGCGGCGCTCGCCGGCGACGAGCACGCCGCGATGCGCCGCGAACTCGAGGCGCGTGCCCGGCAGTCGGGCAGCGCCGGCGACCCCGGCCCGGTCCTGGCCGACCGGCTCGCCGTGCTGGACCGCCCGGCGTTCGCCGAGTTCTTCGGCGCGGACGGCGCCGGTACCCGGCCGTTCTCGCTGCGCGCCGTCGCCCACCATCCGCTGCGGGTCCGCATCGACCTGCCCGAGCGCGGACACGAAGAGGCGGCTCGGATCGTCACCCGGCTGGTGCTCGCCCAGTTCGGCGCCGTCGCGATGGCCGGCGAGCGCACCCACTTCGCCTGCCTCGTCCTGGACGACGCCACCGGCGCGGTGACGACCGAGTCCCTGCGTCGCATCCCGCGGCTGCGCTCGCGCAACGCGGGCGTCGTGCTCGCCCTGCGCACCGTCGGCGATGTCCCCGAGGCGCTGCACGGACCGCTGTACGCGGCCGTCGGCTGCCGGATGGCGTTCTCCGGGGTGGCCACGTGGGACGGCGGCAGGTTCGCGGACGCCTGGGGCACCGAGTGGGTGGAGACCCGGGACGTGGCCCAGCACACCGTCTTCGCGAACCAGCCCATGACCCGCGCGATCCACGCCCTGCGCAAGCTGATCACCGGCAAGGCGGTGACGACCGAGGCCGTGACCGTCCGCCAGGTCGAGCGGGAGCGGTGGTCGGCCTCGGAGTTGGCGCACGGGGTGCCCGCGGGGCATGCCGTGTTGTCGTTGACCAGTGTGCGGGGGGAGCACGCACCGCCGCTGCTCGTGGATCTGCGGGGGTGAGGGGGCGGCGCGGGCTCGTACGGTGAGGCAGAATCGGGGTGGGCCGTTCATACGCGGCGGCCAAAAGATCGCCGAGACCGCCGAGATCGCCGAGACCGGCGGATGCTCCTCACCGTGAAGGACCCATGCCCCCCACGCTCGCCTCGCTCGTCCATCACTCCGCGCTCAAGCTGACCGTGCGCGCGGGCGAGGACCACCTCGACGTGCCCGTCCGCTGGGCGCACGTGAGCGAGCTGGCCGACCCCGTGCCGTACATGGAGGGCGGCGAGCTGCTGCTGATCACCGCCCTCAAGCTGGACGCGGAGGATCCGCAGACCATGCGGCGCTATGTGAAGCGGCTGGTGGGGGCCGGTGTCGTGGGGCTCGGGTTCGCCGTAGGGGTGAACTACGAGGAGATTCCCGAGGCGCTCGTCCACGCCGCGCGCGAGGAGGGGCTGCCGCTGCTGGAGGTGCCGCGGCGCACACCCTTCCTCGCCATCAGCAAGGCCGTCTCCGCCGCCATCGCCGCCGACCAGTACCGGGCCGTCACGGCGGGGTTCGCCGCACAGCGCGAGCTGACCAAGCAGACGCTCAACGCCGGCCCCGAGGGGCTGCTCGGGGCGCTCGCCGCGCAGGTCGACGGGTGGGCGGCCCTGTACGACGCCTCGGGCGCCGTCGTCGCCGCCGCGCCCGAGTGGGCGGGACGGCGGGCCGCGCGGCTGACCGCCGAGGTGGAACGGCTGCGGGAGCGGCCCGCGCCCGCCTCGTCCGTGGTGGGCGGACCCGACCACGAGGACCGGGTCGAGCTGCACTCCCTCGGCACGGGGCGACGGCCGCGCGCCGCGCTCGCCGTCGGTACCGCCGCCGCCCTCGGCACCGCCGAGCGCTACGCCGTGCACTCCGCCATCGCGCTGCTCACCCTCACCACCGAACGCTCCCGCTCCCTGCACGCGGCCGAACAGCGCGTCGGCGCGGCCGTGCTGCGCATGCTGCTCGCCGGGGAGCCCGACCACGCCCGGGCCGTCGCCGGAGACCTGTACGGCGGACTCCTCGACGCGCCGTTCCGGATGATCGTCGCCGAGTCCGCGTCCGGTGCGGCGGCACGGGCGCAGGCGGATGCCCCCGGCCGCACCGCCGTCGTCGCCGACAGCGGTGGAGATCCCCTGGGTGGGCTCGCGGAGAGCGTGGAGTCCGCCGCCGCCCGCTCCGGCGAGGCCGTGCTGGTCGTGCCCGAGGGGGAGCGGCTGGTGGTGCTGGCCGCCGACGCGGGCGCGGCCGTGGCCGCCTGCACCCGGTACGCGGCGGCGCTGGAGGCCGCGCGGGCGGCGCCGGAGCGTACCGGGGGCGACGAGGCGGAGCTGGTCGTGGGCCTGTCGGCGCCGGCCGGGCCGATCGCCGCGGCGGCGGCCTACAAGCAGGCCGAGCAGGCGCTGTCGGTGGCCAGGCGGCGCGGCCGGGTGCTGGTCGAGCACGAGCGGCTGGCCGCCGGGTCGGTGCTGCCGCTGCTGGCCGACGACGCGGTGAAGGCGTTCGCCGACGGGCTGCTGCGGGCGCTGCACGAGCACGACGCGACCGGCCGCGGCGATCTCGTCGCCTCGCTGCGGGCCTGGCTGTCGCGGCACGGACAGTGGGACGCCGCCGCCGCGGACCTCGGTGTGCACCGGCACACGCTGCGGTACCGGATGCGCCGGGTCGAGGAGATCCTCGGGCGGTCCCTGGACGATCCGGACGTACGCATGGAGCTGTGGCTCGCCCTGAAGGCGACCTCGGCGGAGTGAGCGGTGGTGCGCGACCCGCCACCTCACCTCGCCAATACGGCGTATCCCCCGCCCCGACTGCTACGAGTCGGACAAGCGACCGCCCGCCGCCCCAGCCCTACCGTGGAGCACGAAAGCAGCACACCTCCAACGCGGAAGGGCCGGGACTCGCACTATGACTTCCACCCACGCCTTCTGGCTCGCCGGCCGCCAGGTCACCGGCGAGGACACCCTCGACGTCACCTCCCCGTGGGACGGCCGGCTCGTCGGCAAGGTCGCCGTGCCGAGCGACGCCCAGGTCGAGGAGGCCGTGGCCGCCGCGTACGCCGTGCGGGACGAGTTCGCCGCCACCCCGGCCCACGTGCGCGCCGCCGCCCTCGACCACGTCAGCAAGCGGCTGGCCGAGCGCACCGAGGAGATCGCCCAGCTGATCTCCGCCGAGAACGGCAAGCCCATCAAGTGGGCCCGAGGGGAAGTCGGCCGGGCCGTCTCCGTGTTCCGGTTCGCGGCCGAGGAGGCGCGCCGGTTCAACGGCGGCGAGGCCCAGCGGCTCGACACCGACGCCGGCGGCCAGGGCCGCCTCGCGCTGACCCGCCGCTTCCCGAAGGGCGTCGTGCTCGGCATCGCGCCGTTCAACTTCCCGCTGAACCTCTGCGCCCACAAGATCGCCCCGGCGATCGCGGCCGGCGCGCCGATCATCCTGAAGCCGGCGCCCGCCACCCCGCTCTCCGGCCTGCTCATCGGTGACCTGCTCGCCGAGACCGAGGGCCTGCCGGCCGGTTCGTGGTCGATCCTCCCGGTCGCCAACGACAAGATGCCCGCCCTCGTCCAGGACGAGCGCCTGCCGGTCATCTCCTTCACCGGTTCCGAGAAGGTCGGCTACGCGATCATGGACTCGGTGCCGCGCAAGCACTGCACGCTGGAGCTGGGCGGCAACGGCGCCGCGGTCGTCCTCGGCGACTACGCCTCCGACGCCGACCTGGACTGGGCCGCGACCCGCATCGCGACCTTCTCCAACTACCAGGGCGGCCAGTCCTGCATCTCCGTGCAGCGCGTGATCGCCGACGCGTCGGTCTACGACCGGCTGCTGCCGCGCATCGTCGCCGCCGTCGAGGCGCAGAACACCGGTGACCCGAGCGACGCCGCGACCGACGTCGGCCCGCTGGTCAGCGAGGACGCGGCCAAGCGCGTCGAGTCCTGGGTGGCGGAGGCGGTCGAGGCCGGTGCCCAGCTGCTCACCGGCGGCAAGCGCGACGGCGCCGCCTACGCGCCGACCGTGCTCACCGACCTCCCGGCCGGCACCACCCTCGCCCGCGAGGAGGTCTTCGGACCGGTCCTCAGCGTGCAGAAGGTGGACGGCGAGGCCGAGGCGTTCGCCGCGGTCAACGACTCCAAGTACGGCCTCCAGGCGGGCGTGTTCACCCGCGACCTGCAGGCCGCCTTCCGCGCCCACCGCGCCCTTGAGGTCGGCGGCGTGGTGATCGGCGACGTCCCGTCCTACCGCGCCGACCAGATGCCGTACGGCGGCGCCAAGCAGTCCGGTGTGGGCCGCGAGGGCGTCAGGTTCGCGATGGAGGACTACACCTACGAGCGCGTGCTGGTCCTCACCGGTCTCGCGCTCTGACCTGCCACGGACAGGTCGGACCGGACGGCCGCGGCCCACTGTGCGGGGGTCGCGGCCGTTCGCGTGCGCGGGGAACGGCCGTTCGCCTTCCCGCTGAATGCTGTGCTCCGGTAAAGGATTTGATATCCGCAGGTCAATAATCTTGTTCTGTGCATGACTCACCCATGGGGTTGCGTGTCGACTGGGGCGACCGATCCACGTCCGACTTCGGACCACTCAGGGGAACACATGCACATAGCCCGTACCGGGCGCGGCCTCGCCGCCACCGCCGCCACCGCCGCACTGGTCGCCGCAGGCCTGGCGACCGTCTCCTCGGCCGGCGCCACCGCCGCCGCGCCCGCCGGCGTACCGCACACCTTCGCGCAGCCGGCCATCGCGGGGCACACCCTCGCTCGCGACGTCGCGAGCCCCCTTCCCATCGCGCAGTGCCAGGCCAAGTGGCACATCAACTGCTACAACCCGCTCCAGTACAGAACCGCGTACAACCTCAACGCGCTGTACAAGAAGGGCATCACGGGCAAGGGGCGCACGATCGTCATCGTGGACTCGTTCGGCTCGCCGACGATCCAGCACGATCTCGACGTGTACAGCAAGCAGTTCGGGATGAAGAGCACCAAGGTCAACGTGGTCAAGTGGGGCAAGGTGCCCCCGTTCGACCCGAAGAACTCCGACATGACCGGCTGGGCCGGCGAGACCACGCTCGACGTGGAGATGGCGCACGCCGTCGCGCCGGACGCCAGGATCGTGCTGGTGGAGACGGCCGTCGCCGAGACCGAGGGCACCACCGGTCTGCCGGAGATGATGGACGCCGAGAAGTACATGATCGACCACGGGGTCGGCGACGTCATCAGCCAGAGCTTCGGCGCCACGGAGAACACCTTCCCGGGCTTCGACAAGGGCGACTTCTCCAGCATCAAGAAGCTGCGGTACGCCTTCGAGGACGCCGCCCGCAAGCACGTGACCGTCCTCGCCTCCTCCGGCGACGGCGGCGCGACCGACGCCACCGCGGACGGCAAGGGCTACTACAAGTACCGCGTCAACTCCTGGCCCTCCTCGGACCCGTTGGTGACCTCCATCGGCGGTACCCAGCTCCACCTGAACGACAAGGGCGAGCGGGTCAAGCCGGACAGCGTCTACAACGACAACGGCGCGGGCGGCGGCGGCCAGTCCCACGTGTTCACCCGCCCGGCCTTCCAGAGCGGTGTGCGGAACGTCGTCGGCACCCGCCGCGGCACCCCGGACATCTCGATGGCCGCCGCGGTCAACGGCGGTGCCTGGACCTACTCCAGCTACGACCCGACCGCCACCGGCTGGGACGTCGCGGGCGGCACCAGCGAGGCGAGCCCCCTGTTCTCGGGCATCGTCGCCCTCGCCGACCAGGCGGGCGGCCACCGCGTGGGCGACATCAACCAGGCCCTCTACACCCTCATGGGTCGCAAGGGCTCCGGCGTCGTCGACGTCAACGACGGCACCGACAACAGCTACCAGGGCGTCAAGGGCTACAAGGCCGTCGACGGCTACGACATGGCCACGGGTGTGGGCACGCTCAACGCCCTGACCTTCGTGCCGGCCCTCGCGCGCGCGAGCCGCGGCTGACGTTCGTCCCGAGCAGGTGAAGGGGCCCGGCACCGCTGCCTTTCGGTGCCGGGCCCCTTCCTGGCGTCGGTCTCCTCCGGACCCTCAACCGGAGAAGCCGACGTGCGCGAGCCGCAGCGGGCCGCGCAGCCTGAGCCGGACGTCGTGCACGCCTTCGGCGACGAGCCCGGCGCCGAGCGTGGTGTAGGCGTACGGGCCGTCGGTGGGGGTGTCCAGCCGCAGGGCCGCGAGCACCGGGCCGCCGTCCAGGGAGAGTTCCAGGACACCCTCGCCCGCGAGCTGTGCGGTCACCTCGGTCACGCCCGGGCCGAAGTCGCAGGCGCGGTAGACCAGTTCGGCCGTCCCGCCGTGCGCCGCGGTCACCGCGTCGCCCGCCGTGCGGGCCCGGTCCACGATCGCGATGCCCGACTGCTCGTCGAAGTCCACGCCCGCGAGGCCCCGCCGGACCACCGGACGCGGGGCCGGCGGGGCGCCGTCCACGTGCACGGTCGTGCGCAGCCGGATGTCCTCGCTGGACGCGCCGACCAGCAGGTCGTACGGCCCGGTCTCCAGGCGCGGGCCGCCGAGCGCCACGTCCCAGAACTGCAGCGCGGACAGCGGCACTTCGAAGGTCACCTCGGCCCGCTCGCCGGGCGCGAGACCGAGCCGGCGATGGGCCAGCAGCTCCCGGCGCGGGCGGGGCACCGACGGGTCCGCGGCCCGCCCGTAGAGCTGGACCACCTCGTCCGCCGCCCGGTCCCCGGTGTTCGTCACCGTGCAGCGGACGCGGAGCGCGCCGCCCGCGACCGACGCCGCGAGATCGCCGTAGCCGAAGGACGCGTACGACAGGCCGTGGCCGAAGGGGAACAGGGGGAGGCCGTCGAAGTAGAGGTAGGTCTGGCGTCCGCCGATCACGTCGTAGTCCAGCAGGTCGGGCAGGTCGCCGTCGGAGGCGTACCAGGTCTGCGGGAGCCGGCCCGCCGGGGAGACGTCGCCGGCCAGGACGCGGGCCAGGGCCGTGCCCGCCGCCTGGCCGCCGTGCGCGGTCCACACGACGGCCGGGAGCCGCGCCACGTCGACCGCGTACGGGTAGGCCGAGGTCAGGACGAGTACCGTGCGGGGGTTCGCGGCGCGGGCCGCGCGCAGCAACCGCCGTTGGTGCTCGGGCAGTTCGAGGGACGTACGGTCCTCGGTCTCGCGGCCGTTGATGTGCGGGTCGTTGCCCGCGACCACGAGCACCACGTCCGCCTGCTCGGCCGCCCGGACCACGGCCTCCTCGCCCCGCTCGACCGTGATCACCTCGAAGACGTCACCGGAGCCCTCGGCGTCGGCAACCTTCACGCCGTCGGCGGCGACCTGGACATGGCGACCCGTGCCCAGATGCCTGAGGAGGTGACCGTTGTGATGCGGTTCGAGGCGGAACGTCTCCTGGACCACCCAGCCGCCCGGCTGGTCGGCGGAGGCGCGGACGTAGCCGTCGTCGGCCACCGACAGGTACCGGCCGTCCGGCGCGCGCAGGGTCAGTACGCCCTCACCCCAGTCCACCAGCGCGAACTCGGTGCCGGCCGGTTCCGTGGTGAGCGGCGGCAGATCGGTGCGGCCGGCCAGCAGCGCCGGGTCGAGGGCGCCCTCGGCGCCCCGCGCCTCGGTCGGCGCGTCCGTGGGCGGCACGTGCAGGAACGCCCCGGCGGCGGTGCGCAGCCGGACCCGGTCCACGCCCTCGGCGAACTCCACGCGCGCGGCGCCGAACCGCTCGTACAGGCCCTCCAGCGGGGTGGAGCGGTGCAGGAGGCTGCCGCTGTACCAGTCCAGCTTGCACTCGTCGGCGAGCAGGCCGACCACCGCGATCCGGGTGTCGGGTGCGAGCGGCAGCAGGTCCTCGTCGTTCTTCAGCAGCACGACCGCCTGCTCGGCGGCCTCCCGCGCGAGCTCCCGGTGCGCCGGGGTGTCGAACTCGCCGGCGCCGACATGCGGGTCGTACGCCGGGTCGAACTCGCCGAGCCGGAAGCGCACGGAGAGCTGGCGGCGCACGGCGGTGTCGATGTCCGCATCGGTCAACAGGCCCTTCTCGTAAGCCCTTTCGAGGCGTCCGGTGATCTGCGAGCCGTCCGTGCCGTGGTCGGTGAAGCTGTCCACGCCGGCCAGCAGGGCGGCCGCGACGGCCTCCTCGTGGGTGTCGAAGTAGTGCTCGGCGTCGACCAGGTTGGAGGGTGCGCCCGCGTCCGAGCAGACCAGCAGCTCCTCCTCGGTCCAGGTGCGCAGGGGGTCGCGCAGATACGGGGAGACGTGGTTGGGGCGGCCGTTGACCAGGTTGTACGCGGGCATCACCCCGGCCACCGCGCCCGCCTCGACCGTCTCGCGGAAGGCGCGCAGATCGTACTCGTGCAGCACACGCGGGCGGACGGAGGCGGAACAGGTGGCCCGGTCCGTCTCGTTGTTGTGGGCCAGCCAGTGCTTCAGGACGGGTGCGGTGCGCCAGTACAGCGGATGGCCGCCGCGCAGGCCCTGCGTGTACGCCGTGGCGATCGCCGAGGTCAGCTTCGGGTCCTCGGAGTAGCCCTCCTCGTTGCGGCCCCACAACGGGTGGCGCAGCAGATTGACCGTCGGCGCCCAGACGTTGAGGCCGACCCGCTCGTCCCGCGCCCGCATCGCGCGGACCTCCCGGGACACCGCCTCGCCGACCCGCCGCACCAGCTCCGGGTTCCAGGTCGCGCCGAGCCCGACGGCCTGCGGGAACACTGTCGCCGGGCCCATCCAGGCAACCCCGTGCAGTGCCTCCTGGCCGGTGCGGAACGCGGCGATGCCGAGACGCTCGACGGCCGGCGCGAACTGGTGCAGGAAGGAGATCTTCTCGGCCGGGGTGAGCCGCGCCAGCAGATCGTCGATGCGCTTCGCGAAGGGCAGATGCGGATCGCGGAACGGCGGGGCGGACGGCGGGTCAACGGTCACGGGTGGTTCCCCTTGCGGAGGGAGCGACGAGGCGCTTTCGAAGCGCTTCGATGCTCGGACGGGAGAGGCCGGGGTGTCAAGGTGCCGTGCGTGACGAACACTCGTATACGGCCAAGCCTGCATGGGGTGTTGCCGCTCGCGCAAGGGCCCGGCGCATCGCGGAAATCTTGGGAGCGACCCTTGTGCGCCCCCATGTGTTCACTTAACCTCGCAGCAACATCGAAGCGCTTCGACTGATCTCGAAGGGTTGACGCAATGACGCCGAACGCCGCCTCCGCCTCCTCCGTGCCCGGCCGGAGAGAATCTCCCAGCCGGCGGAGCTTCCTCGCCTCCACCGCGGTCGCCGCCGCGGCGGTCGCCGGAGGCATGCCGCTGCTCAGCGCCTGCGGGGCGTCGGACAGCGGCTCCGGCGGCGGCACCTCCGGCGGCAAGGGCGACCGGAAACTGCTGCCCACCTACGTCGCGAACACCGTGGTGACCCCGGACATCCCCGCGAAGAACGGCTCGGCGATCGGCTTCACCGGCAAGACCGACCTGGCGGCCCTGAAGACCTCGGTGCCCAAGAAGCTCGGCAAGGGCGGCAAGGTCACGATCATGTCGCCGTTCTGGGGCTCCCCGCCCAAGGGCGACAACGCCTACTACCGGGCGATGAACGACATGATCGGCGTCGACGTCGTCTGGCGGAACCAGGACGGCAACACCTACGACCAGAAGCTCGGCGCCGTCCTCGCCTCCAGCGACGTCCCCGACGTCGTGGTCGTCCCGAGCTGGAACATGGGCGGCAAGATACCCACCGCCGTCATCAACAAGTTCGCCGACCTCGGCCCCTATCTCTCCGGCGACAAGGTCAAGGACTACCCGAACCTCGCCGCCATCCCGACCGACGCCTGGCGGCGCTGCATCATCGGCGGCAAACTGCGCGGCCTGCCGCAGCCCGCCCCGTACGTCACCGGCATCGTGCCCCTCTACCGCAAGGACATCTTCGACAAGCAGGGCTATCAGGTACCGCGCTCGGCGGACGAGTTCACGGCCCTGTGCAAGGAGATCACCAACGCCAAGGCCAAGCGCTGGGCGTGTCTGGACATGAAGTGGACCGCGTTCCAGATGTTCGGCGTGCTCTCCGGCAGCGAGAAGCCGCTCGGCTGGAACCTCGTCGACGGAAAGATGATCAACCGCATCGAGACCGAGGAGTACCTCGAAGCGCTGGAGTGGACCCGCAGGCTCTTCGCCGCCGGATACGTCCACCCCGACTCCCTGATGGGCAAGAACGCCCCCGACCCGGGCCCCAAGTTCGCGGCCGGCGAGTTCCTGATCTACCCCAACAACATCAGCCAGTGGTGGAGCCGCACCGCCGAACAGGCCACCCAGAACCCGTCGTACAAGATCTGGGGCATGGACCTCTTCGGCCACGACGGCGGCGATCCGCACCTGTGGGCGGAACAGCCCGCCGGCATCTTCGCCTTCATCAACAAGAAGGCCTCGGAGTCCGTGGTCCGTGGCGTGCTGGCCGTCGCCAACGTCACCGCAGCGCCGTACGGCACCAAGGAGTACATGGCCACCAACTACGGTGTGCAGGGCGCCGATTACACGGTCAAGAACGGTGTGCCCGTCAAGACCACCCAGGGCAACAACGAGGTGCTCAACGCCTACGTCATGGTCGCGCAGCCCGCCGCCACCATCGCCCACCCCGACTTCCCCGACGTCGCCAAGGCCCAGGTCGAGTGGCAGCAGCGGATGGGCGCCTTCACCAGGAAGTCCAGCTTCTACGGCCAGATGATCACCGAGCCGTCCCGCTACACCGACCTCGGCAACGACTTCGAGCAGCTGGAGGACGACATCACCCGCGGCCGCAAGAAGATCAGCGACATGCAGCAGGCCGTCTCCGACTGGAAGAGCAAGGGCGGGGACAAGCTGCGCGACTGGTACAAGAAGCTGCTCGACGAGAACGGCACGGCGGCCGGCTGAGGCGAGGCGCGAGGCGAGGAGACGGCCGTGTCCCACAGCACGGTGCCTCGGAGCAGGGCCGGGGCGGACGACAGCGCGGGCAGGACCCGCGAGGAGGCGGTGAACGGGGAGGAGGCGGTGGACGGGAAGAGGAAGGCGAGCGGGAAGAGGACGGTGAGCGGGAAGCCGAGCCTGCGCCGCAGGTTCGGTCGCGACCGCGTCCTGCTGCTGATGACACTGCCCGCGGTCCTGCTGATCCTGGTCTTCAACTACCTGCCGATCCTGGGCAACATCGTCGCTTTCCAGGACTACAACCCCTACGTCAGCGACAACGGCATCGTCTCGATGCTGCACAGCGCCTGGGTGAGCCTCGACAACTTCCGGCAGATCTTCGCGGACTCGGCCTTCTGGAGCGCCGTCAAGAACACCCTGGTCCTGTTCGTCCTCCAGCTCGTGCTGTTCTTCCCGGTGCCGATCCTGCTCGCGCTGCTCATCAACAGCGTGGTCAGGCCGCGCGTGAGGGCGTTCGCCCAGGCCGTGCTCTACCTCCCGCACTTCTTCTCGTGGGTGCTGGTCATCGCCGTCTTCCAGCAACTCTTCGGCGGCGCGGGCGTGTTGTCGCAGCTGCTGCGCCGACACGGCTACAACGGGCTGGACATCATGACCAACCCGTCCACCTTCAAGTTCCTCGTCACGGCCGAAGGGATCTGGAAGGACGCGGGCTGGGGAATCATCATCTTCCTCGCCGCGCTGGCCTCGGTCAGCCCCGATCTGTACGAGGCCGCGGCGATGGACGGCGCCGGCCGCTGGCGCCGCATGTGGCACGTCACGCTGCCCGCACTGCGACCGGTGATCGCACTGCTGCTGGTGCTGCGGGTCGGCGACGCCCTGACCGTCGGCTTCGAGCAGATCCTGCTGCAACGCGACGCCGTCGGACCCGGCGCGGCGGAGGTCCTCGACACCTTCGTCTGGTGGAACGGCGTCCGCAACCAGGACTTCGGCTACGCGGCCGCCGCCGGTCTGGTCAAGGGCGTGGTCAGCCTCGGCCTGGTCCTCGCCGCGAACAAGGTGGCCCATCTCATGGGCGAGCAGGGGGTGTACAAGAAGTGACCGCCGTCATCGACAGCCCGCCCGTCCGGGAGCGGCCGCCGTCCCGCTGGGCAGCGCCGCCCCGCCCGGTGTGGGAGGAGGAACCGGGCAGGGCCGGTCTCGCCGGCAAAGGCCTGGTCCTGACCCTGGCCTGCCTGGGCATCCTCTTCCCGCTCTGGATCGTGATCGTCACCAGCCTGTCGTCCCGGAGGACGATCGACCGGGCGGGCGGACTGGTGATCATCCCGAAGGGCGTCACGTTCGTCGCGTACAAGGAACTGCTGAGCGGCGGCCAGGTCACCCGGGCCGCGGTCATCAGCGTCCTGGTCACGCTGGTCGGCACGCTGTTCTCGATGGCCGTGTCGGTCCTGTGCGCCTACGGCCTCTCGCGCATCGGCACCCTCGGGCACCGCTGGCTCCTCGTGTTCCTGCTGGCCACGATGTTCTTCAGCGCGGGCCTGATCCCGACGTACCTGCTGGTCCAGTCCCTGGGTCTGATGAACAGCTACCTGGCCCTCATCCTTCCGAGCGCGGTGAGCGTCTTCAACATCCTTGTCCTGCGCGGGTTCTTCATGGGCATCTCGCAGGAGCTGATCGACAGCGCGCGCATCGACGGGGCCGGGGACTTCCGGATCCTGTGGCAGATCGTCATGCCCCTGTCGCGCGCGGTCCTCGCCGTCATCACCCTCTTCTACGCGGTGGGCTACTGGAGCGCCTGGTTCAACGCGTCCCTGTACCTCAACGACCAGGACAAGATGCCGCTCCAGAACGTCATGATCCAGCTGGTGCAGAAGCAGCAGGCCCCGGTGGGGCTGGGGCAGGCCATCAAGACGGGCGAACTGTCCGGGCTGGCCGTGCAGATGGCCGTGATGGTCATGGCCCTGCTGCCGGTGACGGTCCTGTCGCCGTTCGTCCAGAAGCACTTCAAGAAGGGGATGCTGACGGGAGCGGTCAAGGGGTGACCCGAGTCTCCAGGCGCTCACCTGCCCAGCCTGCGGGCAGTCGTGCCTCCCTCAGGGCCTGAAGGGCCCGGGAGGCGCCCCAGGGCGGCACGGGTGGGCGCGGGCGGCACCCCGCGAGCGCGGGCAGGCGACCCCACCCCCGCCCGGCGACAACTCCGTCGACCAACCCACCGAGGTCCCCCGTGCCCGCCCCCACCCGCAGAACCGTCCTCACCGGCACCGCGGCCACCGCGGCCCTCCTCACCCTTCCCGCCAGGGCCACCGCGGCCGAAGCCGCCGCCGATACCACACCCGGGGCCTCGCAGAGCTACCGCCGGCGCAACGCGCTGATCGGCGGGGAGCGGGTCACCGGGTCCGTCACCCTCGACCGGTACGGAGTGGCGGTGCTGCGGCCATGAGCGACGCATCCGCACACGCACCCGTGCACGGGACCTGGGAGCCCGCCCCGGCGAAGCGCTGGGAGGACGCCTTCCTGAGCGGGAACGGCCGGCACGGCATCCTTGTGTTCGGTGATCCGAACGATGAACGGGTCATCGTCACCCAGCACACCCTGGTCCGGCCGAACGGCGGCGAACACGCCCGCCCGCCCCGGCTCGCCGATCAACTCGCCGCGCTCCAGGACCGGTTGCTCGACGGAGACCTCACCGCCGCCGAGAGCTTCACCGACGGCCGCCCGCTCCAGTGGGTCCAGCCCTTCCATCCCGCCTTCCAGATACGGCTCGGCAGACCCGGCGACAGCCGGAGCGGATACCGGCGGAGCGTCGACTTCACCACCGGCGAGGTCACCGCCGTCTGCGCCGACTTCCGCAGCCGGGTCTTCGTCTCCCGCGCGGACGACGTGATCGTGCACGAGATCGCGGCGGGCGACCTCGACATCCGCCTCGACCACCGGCTGCCCGGCGCCCCGGCCGGGCTCAGGGTCGGCCACGGCGCCCTGCTCACTCCCGAGGGCGCCCTGCTGAGCCTGCGCGCCCGCTACCCCGGCGGCGACCGCGCCTACACCGGCGTCACCCTCGTCGTCGCCGTCGGCGGCGCCGAACTCCAGCCGCCGGGCGTCCGCGTCACCGGCGCCCGCCCGGTGCTGCTGCTCACCCGCGTCCTGAGGCACACCGGCGAGGCCGACGTCGCCGCCGAGGCCGGGCTGCTCCGGAACCTGGTGTCCGGCACCGAGCGGCCGTACGAGGAACTGCTCGACCGGCACCTGGAGTCGCACCGCACCGCCTACCAGCGGGTCGGCCTCGACCTCGGCGCCGACCCCGCCGAGCGCGCGCTGCCCGGCTCGGAGCTGCTGCGGCGCCCGGACAGCCCCGCCCTGCTGGAACGGCTCTTCGCCGCCGGCCGCTATCACCTGTTCTCCAGCAGCGGCCTGCTGCCGCCCCGGCTCACCGGCCTGTGGACCGGCGACTGGGACCCCGCCTGGTCCGGGGCGTTCACCACCAACGCCAACCTCAACCTCCAGACCGCCTCCGCACCGGCCGCGGCCCTCCCCGAAGTCACCGACGCACTCGCGGAACTGATCCACCGCCAGCTCGGCGACTGGCGCGGGAACGCCCGCGCGATCTTCGGCGCCCGGGGCGTGGTCGCGCCCACCCACACCGACGGCGAGTCGGGGCGGACGTACCACTTCGACCGCGCGTACCCCCACCAGCTGTGGACGGCCGGCGCCGACTGGCTGCTCAAGCCGCTCGTCGACCACGACGAGACCCGGGGCGAACGGGATCCGCGCACGGCCGCCGTCCTCGCCGAGGTGGCCGCCTTCTACGAGGACTTCCTCACCCGCACCGACACGCACGGCCGGCTCGTCGTCGTGCCCTCCTACTCGCCCGAGAACCGGCCCGCGAACGCGAGTTGGGGCGCCCTCAACGCCGCCATGGATCTGTCCGCCGCCCGGCACGCCCTGCTCACCGCCGCCCGCTACCACCCCGAACAGGCGGCGAAATGGCGCGAGTTGGCAGAGCGGTTGCCGCCGCACCGGGTCAACTCCGACGGCGCGCTCGCCGAATGGGCCTGGCCCGGTCTGGACGACACCTACGACCACCGGCACCTCAGTCACCTCTACGGCGTCTGGCCGCTCGACGAGATCAATCCCTACGACACCCCCGGCCTGGCCGCCGCCGCCCATCGTGCCCTCGCCCTGCGCGGCGCCGAGAACCACTCGGCGCACGGCCATCTGCACCACGCCCTGATCGCGGCACGGCTGCGGGACGCCGGCCGGGCCGAGGACGCCCTGCGCGAGGTCCTCGGCGGCGACTTCTTCCACGCCTCGCTGATGAGCGCCCACTACCCCCACCGGGACGTCTACAACGCGGACGCCGCGCACACCCTGCCCGGCGTCCTGATCGAGATGCTCGTCCAGTCCACCCCCGGCCGGCTGGTCCTGCTGCCCGCCGTCCCGGACAGCTGCCCGGCCGGCGAACTCCGGGGCGTGCGCACCCGGTTCGGTGCCGAAGTCGACCTCGGCTGGGCTCCGGGGCGTGCCACGGTCACCCTCCGGCCGAGCCGCACCGCCCGCATCGACCTGCGGACTTCCTCCGGCGCACAGCCGCTCGACCTCGTCGCCGGAGAAGACCGCGTCCTCACCCTGGGGACGTGGTGACTCCCCGCACATCCCCCCACCCATGGAACGGAAGGGACGCCACCATGGCACCACGCACGCTCAGCAAGGCCGCCACGGCGCTCATCGCCCCCGCCCTGGCCCTCGGCGCCACCGTCGGCCTCGCCGCCGCGCCCGCCTCCGCCGCCGTCTGGTCCTCCTGCGACCAGTGGGGCAGCACCACGCTGAACGGCTACACCCTCTACAACGACATCTGGGGCTCCGGCGCCGGCACCCAGTGCATCTGGGCCGACTCCGGCACCAACTGGGGCGTCAACGCCAACCACCCCAACACCGGCGGCATCAAGTCCTACCCCAACGCCGAGAAGGTGATCAACAAGTCGGTCGGCTCCCTGGCCTCGCTCACCAGCAGCTACAACGTCACCGTCCCGTCGTCCGGCGCCTACGAGACGGCATACGACATCTGGGACACGAACCACAAGTACGAGATCATGCTCTGGGTCAACAAGACCGGCGCCGTCGGCCCGCTCGGCACCTCGCAGGGCAGTGTCACCCTCGGCGGCTCCACCTGGACCGTCTACAGGGGCAACAACGGCTCCAACGACGTGTTCTCCTTCGTCCGCAGCTCCAACTCCAGTGCCGGTTCGGTCAGCATCCTGCCGATCCTGAAGTGGATCAAGGACACCAAGGGCTGGTTCGGCGACGTGACCATCGGTGACCTCCAGTTCGGCTTCGAGATCACCTCCTCGGCCGGCGGGCTGAACTTCACCGTCAACAGCGAGAGCGTCAGCAGCAGCTGAGCCGCCCGGCGGTGCAGGGGGCCGGTCCCGCACGGGACCGGCCCCCTGCCTCATCCGGCGATCGGGAGTACCGCGCCGTCCCGCAGGAACAGCGGGATGCGGTCCAGCGGTGCGTCCACCGTCACCGCCGTACCGCCCTTGTACGCGGTGCCCGTCCAGGCGTCCGTCCAGGTCGCCCCCGCCGGCAGGTACGCCGTGCGGGCCCTGGAGCCCGCGGTCAGCACCGGGGCGACGAGGAGGTCGCGGCCGAAGAGGTAGGAGTCGTCCACCGACCAGGCCGTCCGGTCCTCGGGGAACTCCAGGAAGAGCGGGCGCAGCACGGGCAGGCCCTGCTCGTGGGCCTCCCGCATGACCTTGAGGATGTACGGCCTCAGGCGCTCGCGCAGGCGCAGACAGCGCTCCAGGATCGCGCCCGCCTCCTCGCCGTACGACCACACCTCGTTGGGGCCGCCGGTCATCTCCGGGCCGAGCGGCATACCGGGGTCGCGGAAGCCGTGCAGCCGCATCAGCGGGGACAGCGTGCCGAACTGGAACCAGCGGACCATCACCTCGCGGTACGCCGGGTCGTCCGGGTCGCCCCCGTGGAAGCCGCCGATGTCGGTGTTCCACCACGGGATCCCGGACAGCGCGGTGTTGAGCCCGGCCGCGATCTGCCGCCGCAGGGTCGCGAAGTCGGTGCCGATGTCACCGGACCACAGGGCCGCGCCGTGGCGCTGGCTGCCCGCCCACACCGAGCGGTTGAGCGAGATCACCTCGTCGTCGCCGAGTCCGGCCGCGAGCAGCCCCTCGTGGAAGGCGCGGGCGTTCTCGCGCGGGTACAGGTTGCCGACCTCCAGGCCCGGACCCGCCCAGTAGCGCAGGTTCTCGGGGAAGCCGGGCTTCAGCTCGGGCTCGCACGCGTCCAGCCAGAACGCCGTGATGCCGTACGGGAGCAGGTAGTTGTCCCGGATCCTCGACCACACGAACGCGCGGGCCTCGGGGTTCGTGGCGTCGTAGAAGGCCACCTGGACGGGGGTGGCGACCTCCTTGTCCGGCCAGTCGGCGTGCGCCATGGGGCCGTACTGCGTGCCGATGAAGTAGCCGCGCTGCTCCATCAGCTGGTGGTTCTCCGAGAGCGGGGACACCGACGGCCACACGGACACGACCAGCTTGATGCCCAGCTCGTCCAGCTCGCGGACCATGGCGGCCGGGTCGGGCCACTCCTTCGGGTCGAACTTCCACTCGCCGAGGTGCGTCCAGTGGAAGAAGTCGCACACGATCGCCGAGATCGGCAGGTTCCGGCGCTTGTACTCCCGGGCCACGGTGAGGAGTTCGTCCTGGGTGCGGTAGCGCAGCTTGCACTGCCAGAAGCCCGCCGCCCACTCGGGCAGCATGGGCGTACGGCCCGTCACCGCGCTGTAGGCGCGCTGGCCGTCGGCCGGGGTGCCCGCCGTGATCCAGTAGTCGATCTGCCGGGCCGAGTCCGCGACCCAGCGGGTGCCGTTGCCCGCCAGCTCCACGCGGCCGATCGCCGGGTTGTTCCACAGCAGCGTGTAGCCCCGGCTGGACACCAGCACCGGGACGCTCACCTCGCTGTTGCGCTGGACCAGGTCCAGGACCAGGCCCTTCTGGTCCAGCCGCCCGTGCTGGTGCTGGCCGAGGCCGTACAGCTTCTCGTCCTCGTAGGCGGCGAAGCGCTGCTCCAGACGGTGGTGGCCGTTGCCGACCGCCGTGTAGAGGCGCGGGCCGGGCCACCAGAAGTGCGCCCGCTCCTCGGCGAGCAGTTCGCCCCCGTCGTCGGTGCGCAGGAAGCGGAGCATGCCCTCGGCGCTCACCTCGACGGTCAGTGAGCCGACCGTCAGCCTCCCTTCCGCCGCACCGACCGCGATCGTCGCCTCGGCGGCCGGAGGGGAGTCGAGGAGCGCCCCCGGCAGCCCCTCCAGCACCGGACCGCCGAGCCGGGCGCGCACCCGGACCGCGTCCGGACCCCACGGCTCGATCCGCACCGTCTCCTGACGGCCGCTCCACTCCAGCGCCCCCTCCCGCACCTGGATGCGGCCGACGGTGGGGGCGGACTGGGCGAGGCTGACCTTGGGCCGCGCGAGGGCGGGCTGAATACCGGCTGGCTGGTTCACGGCGGCTCCTGAGGTGAGGAGTGCAGACAGGGACGCAGGCAGGGGTGTGCCCGGGAAGGGCACCGTCGGTGCAGGTCAGGACGCGGCCGACGCCGGTCCCGTACTCGCCCGCTCGGTCAGCTCGGGTGCCAGCAGG
This sequence comes from Streptomyces sp. NPDC025793, assembly GCF_055558375.1. Taxonomy (NCBI): domain Bacteria; kingdom Bacillati; phylum Actinomycetota; class Actinomycetes; order Kitasatosporales; family Streptomycetaceae; genus Streptomyces; species Streptomyces sp. NPDC025793. The sequence continues at coordinate 216,361 of NZ_JBVHMR010000010.1, forward strand.
ACGACGCCGTCGCCGCCGCGCCCGTCCAGCTTGGCCACCAGGTGCTCCACGGCGTGCCGGCCCATCTCCTGCGCGGGGATGGCGACCGAGGTCAGCCGCACCGAGGCCTGCACGGCGACCTGGTCGGGGCAGATCGCGACCACGGAGACGTCCTCGGGCACGGCCCGGCCCTGCTGGCGCAGCAGCGCGAGCAGCGGCTCCACCGCCGACTCGTTCTGCACCACGAACCCGGTCGTGCCCGGACGCTCGTCGAAGATCCGGGCCAGGGTGAGGGCCATCGCGTCGTACCCGCCCTCGCACGGGCGGTGCAGCACCCGCACGCCCGCCTCGCGGGCCCGGGCGCGCAGTCCGTCGAGGGTGCGCTCGGCGAAGCCGGTGTGCCGCTCGTAGACGGCCGGGGCCTCGCCGATGACAGCGATGTCACGGTGACCGAGCCCCGCCAGATGCGCCACGCACAGCGCGCCGGTCGCCGTCCAGTCCAGGTCCACGCAGGTCAGACCGTCCGTGTCGGCGGGCAGCCCGATCAGGACCGAGGGCTGGTCGGTCCCCCGCAGCAGCGGCAGCCGCTCGTCCTCCAGCTCGACGTCCATCAGGATCATCGCGTCGGCGAGCCCGCTGCCGGTGACCCGGCGCACCGCGTCCGGACCCTCCTCGCCGGTGAGCAGCAGGACGTCGTAGCCGTGCGTGCGGGCCGTGGTGGCCACCGCGATGGCGATCTCCATCATCACCGGCACGTACATGTCGGTGCGCAGTGGGATCATCAGCGCGATGATGTTCGACCGGTTGCTCGCCAGCGCCCGGGCGCCGGCGTTCGGGTGGTAGCCCAGCTCCCGGATGCTCTCCTCGACCCGCTGCCGGGTGGTCGCGGAGATGGACCGTTTGCCGCTGAGGACATAACTCACCGTGCTCGCCGACACTCCGGCATGCTGGGCGACCTCGGCGAGGGTGACCATCCGGCTCTCCAAGCTATGTGAAGCGCTTCGACAGAGCGCGTGACCGACTAGAGTGAGTGAGAGTGAGATTGACACTAGCTTCAGCCGGGGGAGGTGTCCATAGGCTGTCGAAGCGCTTCGACAGCCCTTTCGTGCTCCTTGGCCGGGCCGCCAACGCGTCGCTGGGCATCGGCTGAACGGACGCGCGAGGGGTGGTGGGGTCGGGCCGTTTCGGGTACGAACGATCCAGTAGCACGGGTCGGTAGCTAACGGTCCCCCATCATCCCTCTTCGCGGCGAGGTGAGCCTCATGTCCGCCCCCACCACCCCCCGTACCAACGTCACCGAGCGCGAGGCGCGTCAGGTGGCGGAGGCCGCCCGGGAACAGGACTGGCGCAAGCCCAGCTTCGCCAAGGAACTGTTCCTCGGGCGCTTCCGGCTCGACCTCATCCATCCCCACCCGCTCCCGGACGACGACTCCGTCCGGCGCGGCGAGGAGTTCCTCACCGCGCTGCGCGCCTTCTGCGAGACGACGATCGACCCGGCCCGCATCGAGCGCGAGGCCCGCATCCCCGACGAGGTCGTGGCGGGCCTGAAGGAACTCGGCGCCCTCGGCATGAAGATCGACCCCACGTACGGCGGTCTCGGTCTCACCCAGCTCTACTACAACAAGGCCCTCGCCCTGGTCGGCTCCGTGAGCCCCGCCATCGGCGCGCTGCTCTCCGCCCACCAGTCGATCGGCGTACCCCAGCCGCTGAAGATGTTCGGCACCCAGGAGCAGAAGGACGCCTTCCTGCCGCGCTGCGCCCGCAGCGACATCTCCGCGTTCCTGCTCACCGAGCCGGACGTGGGCTCCGACCCGGCCCGCCTCGCGACGACGGCCGTACCCGACGGGGACGACGGCTACGTCCTCGACGGAGTGAAACTGTGGACCACCAACGGGGTGGTCGCCGATCTGCTCGTCGTCATGGCGCGGGTGCCGAAGTCCGAGGGGCACAAGGGCGGCATCACCGCGTTCGTGGTCGAGGCGGTCTCGGAGGGCATCACCGTCGAGAACCGCAACGCCTTCATGGGCCTGCGCGGCATCGAGAACGGTGTCACCCGCTTCCACCGGGTCCGGGTGCCCGCGGCGAACCGCATCGGCCCCGAGGGCGCGGGCCTGAAGATCGCGCTCACCACCCTGAACACCGGCCGGCTGTCGCTGCCCGCGATGTGCGCCGGTGCCGGGAAGTGGTGCCTGAAGATCGCGCGCGAGTGGTCGGCGGAGCGCGAGCAGTGGGGCAAGCCGGTCGCGCTGCACGAGGCGGTGGGCGCGAAGATCTCCTTCATCGCGGCCACGACCTTCGCTCTTGAGGCCGTCCTCGACCTGTCCTCCCAGATGGCCGACGAGGACCGCAACGACATCCGCATCGAGGCCGCCCTCGCCAAGCTCTACGGCTCCGAGATGGCCTGGCGGATGGCCGACGAACTGGTCCAGATCAGGGGCGGACGCGGCTACGAGACCGCCGAGTCCCTGAAGGCGCGCGGAGAGCGGGCCGTCCCGGCCGAACAGATGCTGCGCGACCTGCGCATCAACCGCATCTTCGAGGGCTCCACGGAGATCATGCACCTGCTGATCGCCCGCGAGGCCGTCGACGCCCACCTGTCGGTCGCCGGTGACCTCATCGACCCCGACAAGTCCCTTACGGACAAGGCGAAGGCGGGCGCGAACGCGGGCGTCTTCTACGCCAGGTGGCTGCCCAAGCTGGTCGCCGGTCCCGGTCAACTGCCCACGTCCTACGGCGAGTTCAAGCACGGTATCGACCTGTCCGGGCATCTGCGGTACGTCGAGCGGGCGGCCCGCAAGCTGGCCCGCTCCACCTTCTACGCCATGTCCCGCTGGCAGGGCCGGATGGAGACCAAGCAGGGCTTCCTCGGACGGATCGTGGACATCGGCGCCGAGCTGTTCGCGATGAGCGCGGCCTGCGTACGGGCCGAGCGGCTGCGCGTCCAGGGTGAACACGGCCGCGAGGCCTACCAGCTCGCCGACGCCTTCTGCCACCAGGCCCGCATCCGGATCGAGGAGCTCTTCGGCCGGCTGTGGACCAATACGGACGGCCTCGACCACACGGTGGTCAAGGCCGTGCTCGCCGGGTCGCACACCTGGCTGGAAGAGGGAATCATCGACCCCTCCGGGGACGGCCCGTGGATCGCCGACGCGACCCCCGGACCGGCCACCCGGGAGAACGAGCGCCGCCCGTACGGCGCTTGAGGTCAGTTGCCCCAGGTGCCCTGGTTGACGGCGCAGTTCCAGCCGGAGCCGTGAAGCGTGAACTTCACGCCGTAGGAACGGGTGTTGAGCAGATGCGTGGGGATCCTCATCCCGAGGCTCGCCCTGCCCTTGAGGGTCCCCGCGTAGACGGACACCGACGTCGAGGAGTTGTGGGTGATCCGGCCGCCGGTCGCCCCGGCCTTGCCGAAGCGGAGGTTCTTGGTGTCCGTGACGGTGAACGTGACCCGCTTGAAGCCGGTCGCCGTCCTGCTCTTGATGCCGAAGTACAGACCCCCGTTGGTCACCCAGTGGTTCGAGCCGATGTAGAAGCGGCTCGGGTAGACGATGTCGACCGGGCAGCCGGCGGCCTTCGGCGTCTGCGCGGCGGCGAACGCGCCGCCCGCGAGACCCAGTTGAGCGGCGGCCAGCAGACCGGTCGTGGCCAGCACGGCCGTGGTCGTACGCATGCGCTTCATGGTGGTGACTCCTCCCCGTTTCGCCCTACTTGACGGGCGTCAACGGGAAGGATGCCATGATCCACGACCGCACGTGCGCGATTTCGCGCTACGGCAGCAGTACGTACGTCACCTTTACGTGCGTCAGCAGTACGTGTGCCCCGCGCCCGGCTTCGTCCAGGAGCACGAGGAGACCCTGGCCCCGTTCGCGCGAGTGAGCGTGGCCGTGTCCCGGTCGTTGTTCCAGACGTAGGCGCGGCGGCCCTGGTACTTGTCCGTCGCGGTGTCCGTACCGCGGCCCGTGTGGATCTTCATGTACTTCCCGGCGCCGATGCTGACGCTCTTGAAGACGTACCGGTGGTTGGAGGCGTCCTTCAGCACCCACCCCGCCAGCGAGACGGTCGTGCCGCCGGTGTTCTTGATCTGCACCCACTCGGCGTTGAGGCTGCTGTTCGAGCGGGTGTCCTTGCCGGGACTGTCGTACCAGACCTGGTAGATCCGCACGCCCCCGGCCGCCTGGGCCGGGGTGCTGAGCAGGGTGCCGGTGAGCAGGGCCGCGCCGGCGAGGGCGGGCAGGGCGGCGCGCAGCCGCACGGTACGTATCGACATGCCTGAAGAGTTATCACATGATCTTCACCAGTACTTCACATCGGGAGAATCACTCCATCCGGCAACGAAACCTGCTGACGCACCCGCCCGGGGGACGCCCTGTCCGGAGCGCTGCCCGATGCGGCAACAATGGAGAGATGACCGACAGCCCCGCCCATCCGGCACCCCTCGCCGATCCGCACCTCGTCTACGACCCTCTCGCGGGCGACGGCCCCAAGGACGTGGTGATCCTCGGCTCCACCGGATCCATCGGTACCCAGGCCATCGACCTCGTACTGCGCCACCCCGACCGCTTCCGCGTCACCGCCCTGTCCGCGAACGGCGGCCGCGTGGCCCTCCTCGCCGAGCAGGCCCGCCGGCTGCGGGTGCGCACCGTCGCGGTCGCCCGCGAGGACGCCGTGGCGGCCCTGCGCGAGGCACTCGCCGCCGAGTACGGCGCGGGGGAGCCGCTGCCCGAGATCCTCGCCGGACCGGAGGCGGCCACCCACCTCGCCGCCTCCGACTGCCACACGGTCCTGAACGGCATCACCGGCTCCATCGGCCTCGCCCCGACCCTCGCCGCCCTGGAGGCCGGCCGCACCCTCGCCCTCGCCAACAAGGAGTCGCTGATCGTCGGCGGCCCGCTCGTCAAGGCGCTCGCCGAGCCCGGCCAGATCATCCCGGTCGACTCCGAGCACGCCGCCCTCTTCCAGGCACTGGCGTCGGGAACGCGGGCCGACGTCCGCAAGCTGGTGGTGACCGCCTCCGGCGGCCCCTTCCGCGGCCGTACCAAGGCCGAACTGGCGCACGTCGGCGTCGAGGACGCCCTCGCCCACCCCACCTGGGCGATGGGCCCGGTGATCACGATCAACTCCGCGACCCTCGTCAACAAGGGCCTGGAGGTCATCGAGGCACACCTCCTCTACGACATTCCCTTCGACCGCATTGAGGTGGTCGTGCATCCCCAGTCGTATGTTCACTCGATGGTCGAGTTCACCGACGGATCCACGATCGCCCAGGCGACGCCCCCCGACATGCGCGGGCCCATCGCCATCGGACTGGGCTGGCCCGAACGCGTCCCCGACGCCGCGCCCGCCTTCGACTGGAGCAAGGCCTCCACCTGGGAGTTCTTCCCGCTGGACGACGAGGCCTTCCCCTCGGTGAACCTCGCCCGGCACGTAGGGCAGCTCGCGGGCACGGCTCCGGCGGTGTTCAATGCGGCCAACGAGGAGTGCGTGGAGGCCTTCCTGGGCGGCGCACTGCCCTTCAACGGGATCATGGAAACCGTCACCCGGGTCGTCGAGGAACACGGCACCCCGGTCACGGGAACCTCACTCACCGTGTCGGACGTCCTCGAAGCGGAGACCTGGGCACGAGCCCGGGCCCGTGAACTGACAGCCACGACGGCGACCGCGGAGGCGCGTGCATGACGTCCCTGATGTTCATCCTCGGCATAGTGGTCTTCGCCGTCGGCCTACTCGTCTCGATCGCCTGGCACGAGCTGGGCCACCTCTCCACGGCCAAGCTCTTCGGCATCCGCGTGCCGCAGTACATGGTCGGCTTCGGCCCGACCGTCTGGTCGCGGAAGAAGGGCGACACCGAGTACGGCATCAAGGCGGTCCCGCTCGGCGGCTACATCCGAATGATCGGCATGTTCCCGCCCGACGAGGCGGGCCGGGTCTCCGCCCGCTCCACCTCGCCCTGGCGCGGCATGATCGAGGACGCCCGCTCCGCCGCCTTCGAGGAGCTCCAGCCCGGTGACGAGACGCGCATGTTCTACACGCGCAAGCCCTGGAAGCGCGTCATCGTCATGTTCGCCGGCCCGTTCATGAACCTGGTCCTGGCGGTCGCGCTCTTCTTCACGGTCCTGATGGGCTTCGGCATCCAGCAGCAGACGACGACGGTCGCCTCCGTCTCCCCCTGCGTCATCGCCCAGAGCGAGAACCGCGACACCTGCAAGAAGTCCGACCCCGCCTCCCCGGCCCAGGCCGCCGGCATGCAGAAGCGCGACAAGATCGTCTCCTTCGACGGCAAGCGGACGAAGGACTGGAACACCCTCTCCGACCTGATCCGCGACAGCGCCGGCAAGACGGTCCCGATCGTCGTCGACCGCGACGGCAAGCAGCTCACCCTGCACGCCACGATCGCCACGAACCTGGTCGCCAAGAAGGACTCCAGCGGCACGTACGTCCGGGGCAAGTACGTCAAGGCCGGCTTCCTCGGCTTCAGCTCCGCCACCGGCGTGGTCCACCAGAGCTTCGGCGAGTCCGTGACCTGGATGACCGACCGGGTCGGCGACGCCGTCGACTCCCTCGCCGCCCTGCCCGCCAAGATCCCGGCCCTGTGGAACGCCGCTTTCGGCGACGGCCCGCGCGAACCGGACTCCCCGGTCGGCATCGTCGGCGCGGCCCGCATCACCGGCGACATCGCCACCCTGAACATCCCCGCTTCCCAGCAGGTGGCGATGTTCGTGATGCTGCTCGCCGGCTTCAACCTCTCCCTGTTCCTGTTCAACATGCTCCCGCTGCTCCCCCTGGACGGCGGGCACATCGCGGGCGCCCTGTGGGAGGCCCTGCGCCGCAACCTGGCCCGCGTCCTGCGCCGCCCGGACCCCGGTCCGTTCGACGTGGCGAAGCTGATGCCGGTGGCGTATGTGGTGGCGGGGATCTTTGTTTGCTTTACCGTTCTCGTCCTGATTGCGGATGTGGTTAACCCAGTGAAAATCTCGTAGCCAAACGCCGTTGGCGGCGGCCCGGAGGATGATCTTCCGGGCCGCCACCCATCGGGTGGGTTTGCCGGACGGGATGTGCTCCCGCCGGGGCCGGTGCCGTAATCTCGAAGCCTGGAGCCCGCCGATACGGGACCGGATCCTGATCCACGACTTGGGGTTGCACAGCAGATGACTGCGATTTCTCTCGGCATGCCGTCCGTTCCGACCAAGCTCGCCGAGCGCCGGAAGAGCCGGCAGATCCAGGTCGGAAGCGTGGCCGTCGGCGGAGACGCACCCGTCTCGGTCCAGTCGATGACCACGACCCGTACGTCCGACATCGGCGCCACCCTCCAGCAGATCGCCGAGCTGACCGCGTCCGGCTGTCAGATCGTCCGCGTGGCCTGCCCCACCCAGGACGACGCCGACGCCCTCGCCACGATCGCCAGGAAGTCCCAGATCCCGGTGATCGCGGACATCCACTTCCAGCCGAAGTACGTCTTCGCCGCCATCGAGGCCGGCTGCGCCGCGGTCCGCGTCAACCCCGGCAACATCAAGCAGTTCGACGACAAGGTCAAGGAGATCGCCACGGCCGCCAAGGACCACGGCACTCCGATCCGCATCGGCGTCAACGCCGGCTCCCTCGACCGGCGCCTGCTCCAGAAGTACGGCAAGGCGACCCCCGAGGCCCTGGTCGAGTCGGCCCTGTGGGAGGCGTCCCTCTTCGAGGAGCACGACTTCCGCGACATCAAGATCTCGGTGAAGCACAACGACCCGGTCGTCATGATCGAGGCGTACAAGCAGCTCGCCGCCCAGTGCGACTACCCGCTCCACCTCGGCGTCACCGAGGCGGGCCCGGCCTTCCAGGGCACGATCAAGTCGGCCGTCGCCTTCGGCGCGCTCCTCTCCCAGGGCATCGGCGACACGATCCGCGTCTCCCTGTCCGCGCCCCCGGTGGAGGAGGTCAAGGTCGGCACCCAGATCCTGGAGTCCCTGAACCTCCGCCAGCGCGGCCTGGAGATCGTCTCCTGCCCGTCCTGCGGCCGCGCCCAGGTCGACGTCTACAAGCTCGCCGAGGAAGTCACGGCGGGTCTGACCGGCATGGACGTCCCGCTGCGGGTCGCGGTCATGGGCTGCGTCGTGAACGGCCCGGGCGAGGCCCGCGAGGCCGACCTCGGTGTGGCCTCCGGCAACGGCAAGGGTCAGATCTTCGTCAAGGGCGAGGTCATCAAGACCGTCCCCGAGTCCAAGATCGTCGAGACCCTCATCGAGGAGGCCATGAAGCTGGCCGAGAAGATGCAGGACGCGGGCGTGGAGTCGGGCGAGCCGTCGGTGTCCGTCGCGGGCTGACCCCTGGATTTCCGTGAGTCCCGTCACCACTCGGTGGCGGGACTCAGTCGTACCTCCGCCCAGACGAACTTGCCGGGCCGCCGTGGCGTGACACCCCACTTGTCCGCGAGCGCCTCGACCAGGAGCAGGCCCCGGCCTCCCTCGCCCTGCGGGACCCGCAGCTCGGGCAGGCACTCGGTACGGGTGTCGGAGACCTCCAGCCGCAGGGTCGTACCTGCTCCGGTGAGCTTCAGGTGGAAGTCCCGTCCGGGTACGTGCCCGTGCCGGACCGCATTCGCTGCGAGTTCGGCTGCGATCAGCGTGAGGGTTTCGTTCGCGGGCCCGGCGTAAGGGTGCCCCCACTCGTCCAGCCGGTGCGAGACGAGCCGCCGGGCGAGGCGTGCGCCGCGCGGGGTCGAGGTGAAGCGCATGGCGAATTCGTGGGTGAATTCGTGGGTGGAGATTTCTGACTTCATGCCGTTTACGCTCCCGCACGCTCAGTAACGTTGAACAGCGGCTGCACCAGGACTGTTCACGCGTTGTACGAGCGTGAGGTGCCGCTGTACCTACGCGCGCCGTGACCGACAGTGGCGGCGAGACATTGGGGGTGTACGTGAGCGAGGAAACACAGGAACCGGAGAGCGCGTCCGAGCCAGCGTCAGGCATTCCGCTCGCCTTCGGGCGCTTGCTGAAGAGGTTCAGGACGCAGGCCGGGATGGAACGCGCCCAACTGGGTTCCCTCACCGGCTACTCGGCGGCGACCATCGCGTCGTTCGAGCAGGGCAGGCGGATCCCGCCTCCGAAGTTCATCGTGCGGGCCGACGAGTTGCTGAACGCTCGCGGGGCACTGACCGATTTCCTTGAGGACATGGAGAAGGCCCAGTATCCAGCCTTCTTCCAGGACGCTGCGGTGCTGGAGAAGAAGGCGGTCACTTTGTACTTCTTCGCTGTGCAGGGGGTTCCGGGCCTGTTGCAGACGGAGGACTATGCGCGGGCGGTGTTCACCATGCGGCGTCCCCTGCTGGACGAGGTGACCATCGAGCAGCGGGTGGAGGCGAGGCTGGCGCGGCAGGAAGTCTTCGCGAGGAAACCGGCACCCACCATGTCTTTCGTCATGGAGGAGGCCGTAGTGCGCAAGCGTCTGGGTGGATCGACCGTCTGGCGAGGCCAGTTGGAGCAGATTCTGCTCGTCGGTGAACGGCGTAACGTCCAGATCCAGCTGATGCCGGACGACCGCGAAGAGCATGCGGCGCTCGCTGGACCGTTCAGCTTGATCGAGACAGAGAATGGGCGCAGGATCGCTTACATGGAGGCGCACAAGCACAGCCGCCTCTTCGTCGACCGCACGACGGTCAGGGAGCTGGAAGAGCAGTACGGCCTCCTGCGCGCCCAAGCCCTGACCCCACGCGAATCGCTGGCCCTCGTAGAGAAGTTGCTGGGAGAGACATGAACGTAGAAGAGTCGTCCGAGCTGACGTGGTTCAAGAGCAGCTACAGCAGCGGCGAGGGCGGCGAATGTGTCGAGGTCGCCCCCACCCCCACCACCATCCACATCCGTGACTCCAAGCAGAACCCCTCCACCGCCCCCACCCTCATAGTGCCCCCCGCCGCCTGGCAGGCGTTCCTCGGGCTCGCGCAATCCTGAACGCGGCTTTACCGCCCCTTGGTGCCGCTCTCGATTGCGAACGCGTCTTGCCAACCAGGGTCTCCGGACCGATGAGTTGGCTGACGGGGGAGGGGCGCGGCACCATGGGTGACCAGGGCGGCGGCGACGGCAAGATTCTCGACATCAAGATCGAGGATCTGAAGAAGACGGCTCCGCATTTCCATACGCACAGCACCGATCTGAGCAAGGCGCTGACCAAGCTCAAGACGGCGCTGGCGGCGGCCGGTTCGCCGTGGGGCGACGACAAGCAGGGCAAGGAGTACGGATCGCGGTACGTTCCTGGCGTTCACCTGTAGCGCGGACGTACTCGCCGCGCATCTGAGCGGCTTCCGGCCGGGACCGGACGGCTCGGACGACGGCCCGCACGTCTTCCGCGGCAGGGTCGACGCCAAGCGGCACGCGACGCTTCCCGACCCCTGCGAGAAGACCTTCTATGAACGCTGAACCGAACGCCGATCTCGCCGAACTGAGCAGCTACGACCTCTTCTACGTGCACTTCGGCGAGCGGCACTGCTCGGCCACCCTCGGATTCACCGACCGGGCAGGCCACGAGGCCTTCGAGTTCTTCCTCGTCTTCACCGAGGTCCGGAACGTGACCGTGCGCGGCTGGGCAGCTCCGGGGCGCAAGAACGTACAGCTTCGAAGAACAGGCGACGGGATCATGATGTCGGCCGAGGCCGAGGGCTCTGCGCCGAGCTTCCGGGCGGCGGACATGTCGGTGCAGCGGGCACGCTCGTTCCGAGCCTGGCCGCAGGAGGGCTGAGCCACCGTGGACAGCGGAATCCGTGTCGCCTCACCCGACTTACTGGTCCCCTTGAAGGACGCCCGCCCTCCCGTCGGCCTGCTCCACACGGCCCGGATGCGGGGGCAGGAGATGCGCGACGTCGACGGGGTGTTCACCCAGTTCTACGAGGCGCTCCGCCTCCCCGACCACTTCGGCTGGAACTGGAACGCCCTGCGGGACTGCCCGCGCGATCTCCACTGGATCGCTGCCACGCGCTTCCTCGTCGTCATCGACGACGCCGACGCGGTCCTGTCGGAAGGCCCTGACGAACGCGAGATCCTCTTGCGGGCCCTGGACGACGCCGTGACCTTCTGGGCGGGGAGACCCGGATCGCCGGGGCAGGAGAGGAGCACCTTCGAGGTCGTGCTGCTGGGTCCGCCCGCAGCCGGATCTCACCACTAAGCGCTCCACCACCCCTCGGGGTACAGTGCGGAGGATCAGCAGATCCCCAGCCCCGAGGCCCCGCACGTGTTGACCCAGACCACCTCACGGGTGCTCGAACCGAGCGACCTGGACGCCGCGCTCGCCGTCCTCCACCGCGAGCCGGTCACGAACGCGTTCGTGACCTCGCGCGTCCAGATCGCCGGCCTCGACCCGTGGCGGCTCGGCGGCGAGATGTGGGGCTGGTACGAGGACGGCATGCTCACGTCCCTGTGCTACGCGGGGGCGAACCTGGTGCCCATCTGTGCGACTCCGAGGGCTGTACGGGCCTTCGCCGACCGGGCCCGCAGGGCCGGGCGGCGCTGTTCTTCCATCGTCGGGCCCGCCGAGGCCACCGCCGGGCTGTGGCGTCTGCTGGAGCCGCACTGGGGGCCGGCTCGTGAGGTCCGCTCCCATCAGCCGCTCATGGTCACCGACCGGATGTCCGCCGACGTCGCCCCGGACCCGTACGTCCGCCGCGTCCGCAAGGACGAGATGGAGACGATCATGCCGGCGTGCGTGGCGATGTTCACCGAGGAGGTCGGCGTGTCCCCGATGGCCGGGGACGGCGGGCTGCTCTACCAGGCCCGCGTCGCCGAGCTCGTCGGCGCCGGCCGCTCCTTCGCCCGCGTCGACGAGCACGGCAAGGTCGTCTTCAAGGCCGAGATCGGCGCCGCGACCAGCCAGGCCTGTCAGATCCAGGGCGTGTGGGTCGCTCCGGAGTACCGGGGCAGGGGGCTCGCGGCACCGGGCATGGCGGCGGTCCTGCGGTACGCCCTCGCCGACGCCGCCCCCGTGGTGAGCCTGTACGTGAACGACTTCAACACGGCGGCGAGACGGACGTACCACAGGGTCGGCTTCCAAGAGGTGGGCGCGTTCATGAGCGTCCTCTTCTGAAAGTCACCGCTCCTGCGCTCACATCCCCGCGTCGCACTGCCCCCGGTCGCCCGCCGGCCACTCCCGCCGTACAGCCGAACCCCCGCCACCGGCTTCCCTGTACCCTCCCGGCATGGACCTCGTCATCGGCCCCCTGGACCTCGCCGCCCACGTCGACGAGGCCTTGGCCGTACAGGCCGTCGCCTTCGGGCTCGGGCCCGACGAGGTCGCCGTACGCCGGCAGATCGTCCAGCGGCACATGCAGTACCGGGGTGCGCGGGCGCTCGGGGCCACCAGCCGGGGGCGTCTGGTCGGGTTCGTCTACGGCATGCCGAACTCCCGCACCCACTGGTGGTCCACCGTCGTGGAGCCCTACCTCCGGGCCAACGACAACGCCGACTGGCTGGACGACTCCTTCGTCATCACCGAACTGCACGTCCACCCCGGTCATCAGAACCGGGGCATCGGGCGGCGGCTGATCACCATGATCACCGACTCCGCCGCCGAGCCCCGCTCGATCCTCTCCGCGATCGACACCGACAGCCCCGCCCGCGGTCTGTACTTCTCCCTCGGCTACGTCGACCTCGCCCGCCAGGTCCACTTCCCGAGCGCGCCGCGGCCGTACGCCGTGATGGGCGCCCCCCTGCCGCTGCGCGCGCGCTGACCGATTTCCGCCCGCACAGGCGGCCCGGCTAACCTCCTGACATCACCCTTACCCGGCAGGAGTACGAGAGCCATGGCGAAAGCACCGGTCCAGCGCATGTCCCAGTTGATGGCGAAGACCCTGCGCGACGACCCGGCGGACGCCGAGGTCCTCAGCCACAAGCTCCTCGTCCGCGCCGGCTACGTCCGCCGCACCGCCGCCGGCATCTGGAGCTGGCTGCCCCTCGGCAAGAAGGTCCTCTCCAACGTCGAGCGGATCGTGCGCGAGGAGATGGACGCCATCGGCGCCCAGGAGGTCACCCTCCCCGCGCTGCTGCCCCGCGAGCCGTACGACGCGACCGGCCGCTGGGACGAGTACGGCCAGGAGCTGTTCCGGCTCAAGGACCGCAAGGGCGGCGACTACCTCCTCGGCCCCACCCACGAGGAGATCTTCACCCTCCTCGTCAAGGACCAGTGCACGTCCTACAAGGACCTGCCGGTGATCCTCTACCAGATCCAGAACAAGTACCGCGACGAGGCCCGCCCCCGCGCCGGCATCCTGCGCGGCCGCGAGTTCCTGATGAAGGACTCGTACTCCTTCGACACCGAGGACGAGGGCCTCGCGAAGTCCTACGCCCTGCACCGCGAGGCCTACCAGCGCATCTTCGAGCGCCTCGGCCTCGACTACCGCATCTGCGCCGCGACCGCCGGTGCCATGGGCGGCTCCAAGTCCGAGGAGTTCCTCGCCCCGGCCGAGGCCGGCGAGGACACCTTCGCCGACTGCCCGAACTGCGACTTCGCCGCCAACACCGAGGCGATCACCTACGCCCTCAAGCCGGTCGACGCGGCGGACGCGCCCGCGCTGGAGGAGATCCCCACCCCGGACACCCCCACCATCGAGACCCTGGCCGCCTCCCTCGGCGTCCCCGCCTCCGCCACGCTGAAGAACCTGCTGGTCAAGGTGGACGGCGAGATCGTCGCCGTCGGCGTGCCCGGCGACCGCGAGGTGGACCTGGACAAGGTCGAGGCGCACTTCGCCCCGGCCACCGTCGAGATGGTCACCGAGGCCGACTTCGCCGCCCGCCCCGACCTGGTGCGCGGCTACGTCGGCCCGCAGGGCCTCGGCGAGAAGGTCACCTACATCGCCGACCCGCGCGTGGCCCCCGGCACCTCCTGGATCACCGGTGCCAACAAGGACCAGACCCACGCCAGGAACGTCGTCGCGGGCCGTGACTTCGAGGTCGCCGAGTACGTCGACGTCGTCGTCGTGCAGGAGGGCGACCCCTGCCCCCAGTGCGGCACCGGCCTGAAGCTGGACCGCGCCATCGAGATCGGCCACATCTTCCAGCTGGGCCGCAAGTACGCCGACGCCCTCAAGCTCGACGTCCTCGGCCAGAACGGCAAGCCCGTCCGCGTCACCATGGGCTCCTACGGCATCGGCGTCTCGCGTGCCGTGGCCGCGCTGGCCGAGCAGAACGCCGACGACAAGGGCCTGGTGTGGGCCAAGGAGGTCGCCCCGGCCGACGTCCACGTCGTCGCCGCCGGCAAGGCCCTGCAGACCGAACTGGCCCTCGACGTCGCCGAGAAGCTGGCCGCCGCGGGCGTCCGCGTCCTGGTCGACGACCGGGCCGGGGTCTCGCCGGGCGTGAAGTTCACCGACGCCGAGCTGATCGGCGTCCCGCAGATCCTGGTCGCCGGCCGCCGCTCCGGCGAGGGCGTCGTCGAGCTGAAGGACCGCAAGACCGGTGAGCGCGAGGAGCTGCCGGTCGAGGACGCGATCGCCCGCCTCACCGCCCAGTAGGCCCTCGGCGACGCACAAGCCCCCTGGGACCCGCGGTGGTCCCAGGGGGCTTGTGCGTCGCGGCTCGCCGCCGGTCGTCGAAGCCTCCTGAGCCTCTTACAGCCAGCCGGCGAACTCCAGCAACAGCTCGCCGTCCTTCGGCCGTCCCACCCGCAGGGCCCGCACACCCGACTCCACCGCCCGGAACAGGGTCCAGCCGCGCAGCCGCTCCTGGTCGACCTCCAGGGACTCGGCGAGCCGCTTGATCCGCCGCCGTACGGTCGCCGCGCCCGAGGGCGACGCGATCAGGTCCTCCACCCGGTCCCGCACCAGCCGCGCCAGATCGAAGGCGCACTCGCCGGCCACCGGATCCGGACCCACCGCCAGCCACGGCATCCGCTCCCCGGACAGCACCTTGCTCTGCCGGAACGTGCCGTGCAGCAAGCGGTGTTCGGGCGGCGCGGCGAGCAGTTCCTCGCGGGCCGTGAGCGCCGCGTCGACCAGCGGTGCCACCTCCGGGCCGGCGTCCGCGCCCGCCCGCATCGCCGTCGCCTGCCGCCCGGTGCGCTCGGCGACCGTCTCGAAGACATGGTCCGCGGGCGGCTCGACCCACAGCCGGCGCAGCGTCCCCGCCGCCTCCAGCAGCGCCTTCGCCTCCGGCAGCGACCGCACCGACACATCCGGGTGCAGCCGCTCCAGCAGCAGTACGCCCTCCTCGGCCCCGTCCTCCAGCAGCTCCACGGCGCTCAGCCCGCCCCAGTGCGCCAGCGCCGCCCGCTCGCTCTCCGGGCGGGCCCGGGGCGGGGCCAGCTTCAGCACCGCCGGGGTGCCGTCGGCGCGCCGCACCAGCAGCACCAGGCTGCTGCGCCCGCCCGGCACCTGCACCCGCTCCACGGTCAACTCCCGCTCGGCGACGGCCCGTTCGGCGGCCTTGGGCAGCTCCGCCAGCCAGGCGTCGCCGTCCGGTGCCGTCTCACCGAGCGCCTTGACGAGGCGCGGCGGCGGTTCGAAAGCCATGCGCGAGCGTTTCCCTTCGGGTCAGAAATCGTGTCGTTGCGGAGCGGGCCGGGTCACCGGCTCACGGTGACACCGAGGCGGAGGCCGACGGGGTCGCACCGGCCGGGCCCGTCCCCTCGGCGACTCCTTCGGCGGCCCGCTCGGCGAGCCCAGGGAAGGCTACGCTCTGCCCGCTCCAGCGCGCCGCGCGCACCGCGGCCTCCCGCAACGCCCCGGCGGCAGCGCCGCGCCGCGTGCCCGTCGCCGCCCGCACCAGGTCCGCGTACGCCCCGGCCAGGCGCTGCTCCAGCTGTGCGGCGAGCCGCAGCGCCGCCGCCGCGTCCGGCACCGGGAAGGGCAGCGCGTAGGCGGCGTCCGCGGCGACCGGCAGGCCGCCCAGGTCGCGCACCTCGCGGGCCAGCGCGTCGCGGCCGGCCCGGTGGGCGTTCCAGGCCGTCAGTGCCTCGGCGCGGCGCGCCTCGGCGATCCGGCCGCCGACGACGCCGTACCCGTACACCGCCGCGTGCTCCGCCGCCAGCGCCGCCTGGAGCGCGGTCAGCTCGGCCTTCCTGGCCTCGTCCTTGGTCCTGTCGCCGCTCATTTGGCCCCCTCCGCCAGCAGGTACGCGTGCGCCGCCCCGGCCGCCGCCACCGACGCCAGCAGCCGCGCCGGCTCGCCCGGCACGTCCAGCAGGGCCTTGGCGCGCCGGTCGGCGAGCGTGCGCTCGGCCGTCGCCAGCGCGGCCAGGGCGTCCTTCTCGGCGGCCGGGACGGCCGGGGTGGGAGCGGGAGAGGCCGAGGACTTCCCGGGCGTGGGGGGCGTACCGTCCGCGAACGCCGCGACATGGGCCGCCACCTGCGCCCGCAGCGGCCGCAGCCGGTCCGCGAGCCCGGGGTGGGCGGCGAGGACGGCGTCGTAGCGCGCCAGCAGCGCCCGGCTGTCCGCGGCCGCACGCGCGCGTGCCCGCTCGGTCACCGAGGGGGTGCCGCCGCCCGAGCCGGGACCGGACGTGCAGCCCGCCAGCAGGGCGGCACCGGCGGCCGAGGCGAGCAGGGTTCTCCTCCGCGGACCCGAGAGGGCGCGCGGGGTTGGCGGGTACGGCACGGCTGACGTCCTCGGGGGGCTCGTACGAACACACGGGCGGGAGGGCGGCCCGCCGTGATCACGGTACCCGCGCATCCCCTCGCTTCATGTCACCGGCTCAGACAGGCCACCCAAGGGGCGCTCGGGTGCACCGGACGCCCGCCCCCGCCCCGGGCGGGGACAGCGACACCCCCCGCGACCGGATACCCTTTGACCAGACACGCGACCCATCCCACAACAGCACACGCGGCCGAGGAGTCACCCGGATGAGCACCACCCAGAGCGAGAGGCTGCGAGAGCTGCTGGAACCGCTCGTCACCTCCCAGGGGCTGGATCTCGAAGAGATCGCTGTGGACTCCGTCGGACGCAAGCGGGTGCTGCGCGTGGTCGTCGACTCCGACGAGGGAGCCGATCTGGACGCCATCGCCGATGTGAGCCGTGCGCTCTCGGCGAAGCTCGACGAGACCGACGCGATGGGCGACGCGGCGTACGACCTGGAGGTCGGCACCCCCGGCGCGGAGCGCCTCCTCACCGAGCACCGGCACTTCGTGCGCGCCACCGAACGGCTCGTGAAGTTCCAGCTGACCGAGGGCGGCGAACTGGTCGCCCGGATCCTGACGGTCGACGAGGACGGTCTCGACGTCGAGGTCCCCGGAGTCAAGGGCCGCAAGGCGACCAGCCGCAGGCTCGGCTTCCCGGAGATCGCCAGGGCGCGCGTGCAGGTCGAGTTCAACCGCAAGGACATGAAGGACATGAAGGAAGAGGAGGAGGCGTAGCCGTGGACATCGACATGAGCGCCCTGCGGGGCTTGGTCAGGGAGAAGGAGATCTCCTTCGACCTGCTGGTCGAGGCGATCGAGTCGGCCCTCCTCATCGCCTACCACCGCACCGAGGGAAGCCGCCGACACGCGCGCGTGGAGCTCAACCGGGAGACCGGGCATGTGACCGTGTGGGCGAAGGAGGACCCCGAGGACCTGGAGGAGGGCCAGGAGGCCCGCGAGTTCGACGACACCCCGTCCGGCTTCGGCCGGATCGCGGCGACCACCGCCAAGCAGGTGATCCTCCAGCGGCTGCGCGACGCCGAGGACGACGCGACGCTCGGTGAGTACGCCGGCCGCGAGGGCGACATCGTCACCGGCGTCGTCCAGCAGGGCCGCGACCCGAAGAACGTGCTGGTCGACATCGGCAAGCTGGAGGCCATCCTGCCGGTGCAGGAGCAGGTTCCCGGCGAGACCTACCCGCACGGCATGCGCCTGCGGTCGTACGTCGTCCGGGTGGCGAAGGGCGTCCGCGGTCCGTCCGTGACCCTGTCCCGCACGCACCCCAACCTGGTGAAGAAGCTCTTCGCCCTGGAGGTGCCGGAGATCGCCGACGGGTCGGTCGAGATCGCGGCGATCGCCCGCGAGGCCGGTCACCGCACCAAGATCGCCGTACGGTCCACCCGTTCGGGCCTGAACGCCAAGGGCGCCTGCATCGGCCCGATGGGCGGCCGGGTGCGCAACGTGATGGGCGAGCTGAACGGCGAGAAGATCGACATCGTCGACTGGTCGGACGACCCGGCGGAGATGGTGGCGAACGCCCTGTCACCCGCTCGGGTGAGCAAGGTGGAGGTCGTCGACCTCGCCTCCCGTTCCGCCCGGGTGACCGTGCCGGACTACCAGCTGTCGCTGGCGATCGGCAAGGAGGGGCAGAACGCCCGCCTCGCCGCGCGCCTCACCGGCTGGCGCATCGACATCCGCCCGGACACCGAGCAGCCCGCCGAGTAGGAGCCGGGCGGCCCGGCGCCCCCGGGCCGCAGGGAATGGATCCAAGCCGCAGATCGTTGGGTTGACAGCTGGTTTGCGACAACAGCCGTTCGATCTTTCCCCCGGAGGGGTGAGGTCGGTGCGGGGAGGTAGACTTAACTGTGTCTGGCCGGACGCACGCCCGAGCATGCCCTGAACGCACCTGTGTGGGGTGCCGGGAGCGGGCGGCCAAGAACGATCTCCTGCGGATCGTGCGGATCGAGGACGCGTGCGCCCCCGATCCGCGCGGTACGCTGCCCGGCCGGGGTGTCTATGTACATCCCGCCCTGGTCTGTCTCGATCAGGCGGTACGCCGCCGGGCGTTCCCGCGGGCACTTCGCGCCCCGGGAGCGCTCGACACAAAGGCGTTGCGCCAGTACGTCGAGCAGACAACAGTTGTCGAGCAGGCAACACCGTAAGGAAGTGGCGCGCGGACCGTCCGCGTGACCAGGTACCCCGCGAGTTGGAAGTAGGTCGAGATTGCGATGAGCACTCGATGAGCACGCGATGAGTACGCCCATGAAGTAGCGACGGTCCGGACGCAAACCCGGACCTCAAAGGAGCGAAGTGGCTAAGGTCCGGGTATACGAACTCGCCAAGGAGTTCGGCGTGGAGAGCAAGGTCGTCATGGCCAAGCTCCAAGAACTCGGTGAATTCGTCCGTTCGGCGTCTTCGACCATCGAAGCGCCGGTTGTACGCAAGCTGACCGACGCCTTCCAGGGCGGTGGCAACGGCAAGTCCGCCGGTAAGCCCGCCCCGCGCAAGGCTTCCCCCAGGCCCGCCGCGCCCTCTCCGGCGCAGGCGGCCCGTCCGGCTGCCCCGAGGCCGCCGGCCCCCAAGCCTCCGACGGCGCCTGCTGCCCCGCAGCCGGCCGCCTCGTCGGCTCCCGCGCCGTCCGCGCCGGCCCCCGGCCCGCGTCCGGTGCCGGGTCCCAAGCCCGCGCCGCGCCCGGCCCCGGCAGCCCCGGAGTTCACCGCTCCGCCGGCCGCTCCGGCCGCCGCCCAGACCCCGCAGGCCCCGGCCGCGCAGGGTCCGCGTCCCGGCGCCCGCCCCGGCGCCCCGAAGCCCGGCGGTCGTCCCGCTCAGGGTCAGGGCCAGGGTCGTCCGGGCCAGGGTGCCCCGCGTCCCGGTGGTCAGGCCCCGCGTCCGGGTGCCCGTCCGGCCGGCCCGCGTCCGGGCAACAACCCCTTCACCTCCGGTGGCTCCACCGGTATGGCCCGTCCGCAGGCCCCGCGCCCGCAGGGCGGACCCCGTCCCGGTGGCCATGGCGGCCCCGGTGCCCCCGGCGCCGGTCCGCGTCCGCAGGCCCCCGGCCAGCAGGGCGGCGGTCCCCGTCCGCAGGCTCCGGGCGGTTCCCGTCCGTCGCCCGCCGGCATGCCCCGCCCGCAGGGCGGCCCGCGTCCCGGCCCGGCCGGTCCGCGTCCGAACCCCGGCATGATGCCGCAGCGTCCCGCTGCCGGCCCGCGTCCCGGCGGCGGTGGCCCCGGTGGCCGTGGTCCCGGTGGCGGCGGTCGTCCCGGCGGCGGCGGCGGTCGTCCCGGCGGTGGCGGCGGCTTCGCCCGTCCCGGCGGCGGTGGCGGCGGCTTCGCCGGTCGTCCCGGTGGTCCCGGTGGCGGCGGCGGTGGCGGCGGCTTCGCCGGTCGTCCCGGTGGTCCCGGCGGTGGCGGCGGCGGTCGTCCCGGCTTCGGCGGTCGTCCGGGCGGTCCCGGTGGCCGTGGTGGCACGCAGGGTGCCTTCGGCCGTCCCGGCGGTCCGGCGCGTCGCGGTCGCAAGTCGAAGCGGCAGCGTCGCCAGGAGTACGAGGCCATGCAGGCCCCGAGCGTCGGCGGCGTGATGCTGCCGCGCGGCAACGGCGAGACCATCCGTCTCTCCCGCGGCGCGTCGCTCACCGACTTCGCGGAGAAGATCAACGCCAACCCGGCGTCCCTCGTCGCGGTCATGATGAACCTCGGCGAGATGGTCACGGCCACGCAGTCCGTCTCCGACGAGACGCTGCAGCTCCTCGCGGGCGAGATGAACTACGCGGTTCAGATCGTCAGCCCCGAGGAGGAGGACCGCGAGCTGCTCGAGTCCTTCGACATCGAGTTCGGCGAGGACGAGGGCGACGAGGAGGACCTGGTGGTCCGTCCGCCGGTCGTCACCGTCATGGGTCACGTCGACCACGGCAAGACCCGACTGCTCGACGCCATCCGCAAGACGAACGTCATCGCGGGCGAAGCCGGCGGCATCACCCAGCACATCGGTGCCTACCAGGTCTCGACCGAGGTCAACGACGAAGAGCGCAAGATCACCTTCATCGACACCCCGGGTCACGAGGCGTTCACCGCCATGCGTGCCCGTGGTGCGAAGTCGACCGACATCGCGATCCTGGTCGTCGCGGCCAACGACGGCGTCATGCCGCAGACGGTCGAGGCGCTCAACCACGCCAAGGCGGCCGACGTCCCGATCGTCGTCGCGGTCAACAAGATCGACGTCGAGGGCGCCGACCCGACCAAGGTGCGCGGTCAGCTGACCGAGTACGGCCTGGTGGCCGAGGAGTACGGCGGCGACACGATGTTCGTCGACATCTCCGCCAAGCAGGGTCTGCACATCGACTCGCTGCTGGAGGCCGTGGTCCTCACCGCGGACGCCTCGCTCGACCTGCGGGCCAACCCGGCCCAGGACGCGCAGGGCATCTCGATCGAGTCCCGTCTCGACCGCGGCCGCGGTGCCGTGGCGACGGTCCTCGTCCAGCGAGGCACCCTGCGGGTCGGCGACACGATGGTGGTGGGCGACGCCTACGGCCGCGTGCGCGCCATGCTCGACGACAACGGCAACAACGTCGCCGAGGCCGGCCCGTCGACTCCGGTCCAGGTCCTGGGTCTGACCAACGTCCCGGGCGCGGGCGACAACTTCCTGGTGGTCGACGAGGACCGTACGGCCCGTCAGATCGCCGAGAAGCGCGCCGCCCGCGAGCGCAACGCCGCGTTCGCCAAGCGCACGCGCCGCGTGTCGCTGGAGGACCTGGACAAGGTGCTGAAGGCCGGCGAGGTCCAGCAGCTGAACCTGATCATCAAGGGCGACGCGTCCGGATCGGTCGAGGCTCTGGAGTCCTCCCTGCTCCAGCTGGACGTCGGCGAAGAGGTCGACATCCGCGTCCTGCACCGCGGCGTCGGTGCGGTCACGGAGTCCGACATCGACCTGGCGATGGGCTCCGACGCCATCGTGATCGGCTTCAACGTCCGCGCGGCCGGCCGCGCGGCGCAGATGGCCGAGCGCGAGGGCGTGGACGTCCGGTACTACTCGGTCATCTACCAGGCGATCGAGGAGATCGAGGCGGCCCTCAAGGGCATGCTCAAGCCGGAGTACGAAGAGGTCGAGCTCGGTACGGCGGAGATCCGCGAGGTCTTCAAGTCGTCCAAGCTGGGCAACATCGCCGGTGTCCTCATCCGCTCGGGCGAGGTCAAGCGCAACACCAAGGCGCGCCTCATCCGCGACGGCAAGGTGGTCGCGGAGAACCTCAACATCGAGGGTCTGCGTCGCTTCAAGGACGACGTCACCGAGATCCGCGAAGGCTACGAGGGTGGTATCAACCTCGGAAACTTCAACGACATCAAGGTCGACGACGTCATCGCGACGTACGAGATGCGCGAGAAGCCGCGGGCGTAACGGCCGACGGATTCTGATGCTGGCCGGCGGGATCTCGGTCCTGCCGGCCAGCTCGCCGTTCCCAAAGGCTCCGCCCCCGGACCCCGCTTGCCCACCGGCCCACTCGTCCCGGTCGGCTGAAAGGGCACCCATTCAGCCAAGCGAGTCGGATGGCTGGTGGGCAAGGCCGGGGATCCGGGGGCGGAGCCCCCAGGTCGGCTGCGCAGGCCACGGTGCCGAAACCCTGTCGAGCCACCGGCAGGTACGCGGTACCGTTCTTGATGTCCCCGGCCACACGGCTACGGGGCCATCGATCCCGTACCGGCGGGTGAACCGGCTACACACATGTACGTGGGGACTCTGTCCTTCGACCTCCTCCTCGGCGACGTCCACTCGCTGAAGGAGAAGCGCTCCGTCGTCCGCCCGATCGTCGCCGAACTCCAGCGGAAGTACGCGGTGAGCGCGGCCGAGGTGGACCACATGGACCTCCATCGCAGGGCCTGCATCGGCCTGGCGCTGGTCTCCGGCGACGCGGGGCACCTGAGCGACGTACTCGATCGGTGCGAGCGGCTGGTCGCGGGCCGCCCCGAGGTGGAACTGCTCTCGGTCCGACGGCGTTTTCACGGCGACGACGACTGAGCGACGACTGAGCGACGACCGAGCGACGACGACTGAGCACAGAACGAAGAAGAAAGAACGGGAGACGGACCAGTGGCCGACAACGCGCGGGCGAAAAGGCTGGCGGACCTCATCCGAGAGGTGGTGGCCCAGAAGCTGCAGCGCGGGATCAAGGACCCGCGGCTCGGCTCGCACGTCACCATCACGGACACCCGGGTCACGGGTGACCTGCGGGAGGCGACCGTCTTCTACACGGTCTACGGGGACGACGAGGAGCGGACGGCCGCGGCCGCCGGCCTGGAGAGCGCCAAGGGCATCCTGCGCTCCGAGGTCGGCCGCGCGGCCGGTGTGAAGTTCACGCCGACCTTGACCTTCGTCGCGGACGCCCTGCCGGACACCGCCCGGACCATCGAGGACCTCCTCGACCGGGCCCGGCAGTCCGACGCCGCGGTGCGCGAGGCGTCCGCGGGCGCCGCGTACGCCGGCGAGGCGGACCCGTACAAGAAGCCGGGTTCCGACGAGGAGACGGACGACAGCGCCGAATGACCAGCAAGCCCACCCCGCCCGACGGCCTTGTCATCGTCGACAAGCCGTCGGGCTTCACTTCGCACGACGTGGTCGCCAAGATGCGCGGGATCGCCCGGACCCGCCGCGTCGGCCACGCCGGCACCCTCGACCCGATGGCGACCGGCGTGCTGGTCCTCGGCGTCGAGCGGGCCACCAAGCTCCTCGGCCACCTCGCGCTGACCGAGAAGGAGTACCTGGGCACCATCCGCCTGGGCCAGAACACGCTCACCGACGACGCCGAGGGCGAGATCACCTCGTCCACCGACACCGCCAAGGTGGCCCGGGAGGCCGTCGACGCCGGCATCGCCAAGCTGACCGGCACCATCATGCAGGTGCCGTCCAAGGTCAGCGCCATCAAGATCGACGGCGTGCGGTCGTACAAGCGCGCCCGCGAGGGCGAGGACTTCGAGATCCCGGCCCGCCCGGTGACGGTCTCGTCCTTCACCGTGTACGACATCCGGGAGGCGGTCGCCGAAGACGGCACGCGGGTCCTCGACCTGGTCGTCTCCGTCGTCTGCTCCTCCGGCACCTACATCCGCGCCCTCGCCCGCGACCTGGGCGCCGACCTCGGCGTCGGCGGCCACCTCACCGCGCTGCGCCGCACGCGCGTGGGGCCGTACAAGCTGGACGCGGCCAGGACCCTGGACCAGCTCCAGCAGGAGCTGACCGTGATGCCCGTCGCCGAGGCCGCCGCGGCCGCGTTCCCGCGCTGGCAGGTGGACACCAGGCGGGCCCGGCTGCTGCTGAACGGCGTACGGCTCGACATGCCCGACGCGTACGCGGGCCGCGGCCCGGTGGCCGTCTTCGACGGGGAGGGCCGTTTCCTGGCGCTCGTCGAGGAACAGAAGGGCAAGGCCAAGAGCCTGGCCGTCTTCGGCTGAGACAGCGCTTCCGGGGCGTGCGCGGCACGGACGCGTGTTCGCCCGTGGAGCGGCGGCCTGCCACGGGGCGGGCTCCTGCCGCCGCTCCACGGTCCCCCCTCGGTTCCCCCATCCCTAGGGCTATCCAGCGGCACCCGCCTATTCACCCGTCCGGGCAGGCGCTCGGAGTGAACCGGGGGAGCGGACGGGGGCGCGTTCGCCACGCGATCTGTCCCGCCGATCATCGCGCGCCTACCGTCGAGGACAGGCAGGGGCACGGGCGGGGAGGTACGGCCATGGCGGGACGGGGCCCGCGCACCGGAAGCGGTCGCGGGGAGGCGGGAGACGGTCGCCGAGAGCCGGAGGACGGCATCGGCCGCACCTCTGCGCCTCCTCCCTCCGGCCCCGCTCTGGTCCAGATCCGTGACCTGGCCGGCCGCCCCCGCGGGGTCGGTTTCCTCGCCGATCACGACGGCACCCTGCTCACCAGCCACGAGGCGGTCGACGGCCTGCCCCGGCTCGTCCTGCGCGCCCCGGCCGAGGCCGGAGACGGCCACGGCGGCGCCGGTACCGGCGAGCGCGTGTGCGTGGTCGACGCCGGCGCCGTCACCCCGCTGCCCGGCCAGGACCTGGCCCTGGTGCGCACCGAGGGGCTGGGCGTGGCCCCGCTGCCGCTGACCGTGCGGGAGCGGATCGACGCCGGCACCTACGTACGGCTCCCGGCGGGCTGCTGGCGCGAGGCGAGGGTGCTGGCCGCCACCGAGGCGACGTACACCGCCACGGACCGCTTCCACCCGGTCCCCGAGGCGCTGGAGCTGGCCATCGGCACCGCGGGCCGGGACGCGCTGCGGCTCGGCTGCGGGGCGGCCGGGGGACCGGTGCTGGACGCGCGCACCGGCGCGGTCCTCGGCGTCCTGGGCGCGGCCCTGCACACCGGGCAGCGCGACGCGGCGTTCGCGGCGCCGCTGCGACCCACCGCCGACGACCCCCTCGCCGACCTGCTCGCCCGCAACGCGGCGACCGTGCCCGCGTACGGCGCCGACCTCAACCTGGCCGGCATCCTGGAGCTGACCGCCACCTCGGTCGGCCAGGACGGCCCGCACGCCCGCCTCACCGACGGCCCGGAGCCCGTCGAACGGTACGGCGTCGCAAGGGAGTTGGCGGCCTTCGCGGACGGTGACCGGTCCGTCCTCGCGCTCGTCGGCACCGCGGGCAGCGGCCGTACGACGGAACTGGCGGCCCTCGCCGCGCGCCGGGCCCGTACCGGACGGCCCGCGCCCACGCTCTGGCTGCGCGGCGCCGACCTGGCGGACGGCGACTGCTCCGTGGCCGAGGCGGCCCGCCGCACGCTGGAGCGGGCCGCCCGGATCGTCGCCGCCGCCCGCCGCGCCCCCTCCGGCGACCTCGGCGACGTCACCCCCGAGCGACTGGCCCGCCTCGCCGCCCGCGCCGGACGCCCGCTGCTGCTGCTCCTCGACGGCCCCGAGGAGATGCCGCCCGTCCTCGCCCACCGGCAGTCCGAGTGGATCCGCGGCACCGCCGACTGGCTTCGCGAGACCGGGGCACGGCTGGTGGTGGCGTGCCGGGAGGAGTACTGGGAGCGAGCGGGTACGGAATTCCCGCCGGACCAGCTGTACGCCCCGGCGGACCCCGCGGCCCCGACGGCCCCCACGGCTCGGGCGACGGGCCCCGCGGCTCCGCTGACCGCCGCGGCTTCGGCCGCCGGGCGTGCGGCTCCGGTGGTCCCCGCGCCTGCGACCACCGCCGCCGCCTTCGACGCGTCCTCCGCCGCCACCGGCACGTCCTTCGCCGCCTCCACCCCGGCCCCGGCCTGTACCCCCTGTCCGCCCGGTCCTCCGCTGCCGCCCTGTGTCCGGCTCACGGCGCTGACGTCGGACGAGGCCCGCCGCGCTCGTGCGCGGTACGGCGTCCCCGAGGGTGTGCTCGCCGGCCGGGACGCCCGGCATCCGCTCGTCCTGCGGCTGCTGGCCGAGATCCGCGCCGCCGCCCCCGACGCCCCCGCCGCCGGGCCCGTCGACCGGCACGAGGTGTTCGCCGCCCACCTCGACCTGATGTGCCTGCGCATCGCGGTCCGTCTCGCCGCCGGGAACGACGGCCCGCGCGGTACGGCCGTACGGCGGCTCGCCGCGCGCGTCGCCGGGCAGGTGCACGAGGCCGCCCGGCGCAGTCTCGGGCCCGGGCAGGGCGAGCTGGACCGGGAGTCCTTCGAGGCGGTGTTCCCGTGGGGGCCCGCCCCGGCACGCCTCGGCGGCGGCACGGGCTGGGCCTCCGCCGTGCTCGCCGAGGGCCTGCTCGTCCCGGCCGGCACCGGCTACCGCTTCGCGCACGAGGAGCTGGCCGACTGGATCCAGGGCATGCACCTCGACCTGGACGAGGCCCTGCACGCCCTCGTGCACCGCCCCCGCGCCGCGCACGAGAGCGCGCCCGTGCCGGTGCCGCACCACCGCGTCGGCCCGGTCGTGCAGGCCCTGCTGCTGCTCGCCCGGCAGCGCGGACCCCGTCAACTCACCGCCCGGCTCCGGGACTTGACCGACGCCCTGGACCGGGACCCCGGCTCCTGGTGGGCCGCCCGGCTGCTCGCCCGTACCCTGCACCAGGTCCCGGACGCGACGCCGTACACCGAGGTGCTGCGGCTGCTCGCCGAGCGGATCGTGGCCTGGCGCCGGGCGCGGCGGACCGTGCCGGCCGAGTTCGGGCCCGCCTTCTGGACCGGGCTGCCCCTCCCGGACGCCGAACGCCTCGATCTGCTGCGCCGGCTCGTGCTGGCCGACCAGGTGCCCCCGGAGCCCGGCGGGCGCTACCTCGACGCCGTGGCCCGGCTGCTCGCCGCCGCCCCCGCCGTCGTGCAGCCGGAGCTGATCCGCTGGTTCGCCGACGAGCGGCCGCTGCCCGCGACGCCGCACGCCACCGTCGCCACGGCCGCCCAGGCGCTGCTGCACACCCACCGGCACGGCGCGCTGGACGACCTCACCGACCTGCTGGCCGCGAGCCCCCACCGCCGCGCCGACGAACTGCTCGGCACGCTCGCCGAGGACGAGCCGGCGGCCCTGTGCCGGGCCGTCGACCGCTGGGCGCACGACGAGCGCGCCGTCCGCCGGGCGGCGGCCGTCGCGTTCGGGCTGCGCACGGCCCCGCACGCGCGCGCGGAGGCCGACCGCGCGCTGCTGCGGCTCGCCGCCCTCGCCCTGCTCGCCCGCCCCGCCGACCGCTTCCTGCACGGCGGCGCGCTCGCCCTGCTGGTCCACGACCCGCACACCCGGGACACCTACCTGCCCGCCGCCCTGCGGCACTTCGCCGACGGCGACCCGCACGTCCCGCCCGGCGCCCTGGCCCCGGCCCTCGCCACCCACCCCGAACCGGTCCTGGAGGCCTTCCGCACTCGGCTGAGCGCCTCGGACCCGCCCGACGCCGTGCGCCTGCTCGCGGCCCTCGCCGACGCCGCCACCCCGGCCCTCGCGCGCGCCGTCGCCGGCCTCGCCCGGGATGCCGTACGGCTGCGTCCGCAGGGCGCGGGACACCTGGCCGGACAGCTCGCCCACCACGTCGACCGGCGATTCGAGCAGCAGGGGCCCACCGCGCGCCCCGTCCTCCTGCCCCTCGTCACGGGCCTGCTGGACGACGGCCCCGAACCGCTGCGTGCCGCCCTCGCCGCCGTCCTCGCCGCCCCGGGCACCCAGGCCTCCCGCCCGCTGCGCCGCGAGCTGCTGGAGGTGCTGCTGGCCGGCGAACAGGAGCCGTCCGTCCTGGCCGCCGTCCTGCACGCGGCGGCCGCGCACGGCGACCGCCGCGAGGAGGAGACGCGCGGGCTCGTCCACCGCACCGGTCTCCTCCTGGTCCGTACGCCCGAAGGCGCCACCCGCTTCGACCGCGGCCTGGTCGACCTGGGCCGGCACGTGCCCGGTTTCGCCGCGCTGATGGCCCGCTGGCTGAGCGCGACCCCGGAGGACTGGGCCGCCGTGGTGGGCCCCAGCACGCGTCGCACGCTGGAGAGCCTGGCCGGCGTCCGGGTGCCGGCCTGAGCAGCGCCGACGGCATAGCCGTGAACGTGCGCCCGGTCACAGCCCCGACACCGATGCGGGCCGGGAGCACCCGGCATGGCACCCTTAGACCTGCGCAAGTCGTGAGAGTCAATGAGAGTCAATACGGACACGGGTTCGAGGAGCGGTCACAGTGCAGCGCTGGCGTGGCTTGGAGGACATCCCCCAGGACTGGGGGCGCAGCGTCGTCACCATCGGTTCCTACGACGGCGTCCACCGCGGCCACCAGCTGATCATCAAGCATGCCGTGGACCGCGCCCGCGAGCTGGGCGTCCCGGCCGTCGTGGTCACCTTCGACCCGCACCCCAGCGAGGTCGTCCGCCCCGGCAGCCACCCGCCGCTGCTCGCCGCACACCACCGCCGTGCCGAGCTGATGGCGGAGCTGGGCGTGGACGCGGTGCTCGTGCTCCCCTTCACCACCGAGTTCTCGAAGCTCTCGCCCGCCGACTTCGTCGTGAAGGTCCTGGTGGACAAGTTGCACGCCAGGGCGGTCGTGGAGGGCCCCAACTTCCGCTTCGGCCACAAGGCCGCGGGCAACGTCCAGTTCCTCGCCGAGCAGGGCGAGACGTACGACTTCGACGTCGAGGTCGTCGACCTGTACGTCACCGGTGAGGCGGGCGGCGGCAAGCCGTTCTCCTCGACCCTGACCCGCTGCCTGGTCGCCGAGGGCGACGTCGAGGGCGCCCGCGAGATCCTGGGCCGCCCGCACCGCGTGGAGGGCGTGGTCGTGCGCGGCGCCCAGCGCGGCCGCGAACTGGGCTTCCCGACGGCCAACGTCGAGACCCTCCCGCACACCGCCATCCCGGCCGACGGCGTGTACGCCGGCTATCTGCACGTCGAGGGCGAGGCCATGCCGGCCGCGATCTCGGTCGGCACGAACCCGCAGTTCGACGGCACCGAGCGGACCGTGGAGGCGTACGCCATCGACCGCGTCGGCCTCGACCTGTACGGCCTGCACGTCGCCGTCGACTTCCTCGCCTACGTGCGCGGCCAGGCGAAGTTCGACTCGCTGGAGGCCCTGCTGGACCAGATGGCGGCGGACGTGAAGCGGTGCCGGGAGATCGTGGCGGCACAGGAGTGACCGCGGGCGACTGACACGAAAGGGCGGCCGGTGCGCATCGCACCGGCCGCCCTTTTCGGTCACTACTGCTGCGGCGGCTGCTCCTGCGGGGGCTGCGGGGCCTGGGGCGCCTGGGGGTAGCCGTACGCCTGGCCGGGCTGCTGCGGCGGCTGGCCGTACAGCTCCTGTCCGGGGGCCTGCGGGTACGGCTGCCCCGGCTGTCCCGGCTGCTGCGGGAACGGCTGACCGGGGGCACCGGCGGGAGCCTGCGGGTACGGCTGTCCGGGCTGTCCCTGCTGGGGCGGGTACGGCTGCCCAGGAGCCTGCGGGTACGGCTGCCCGGGGACCTGCGGGTACGGCTGAGGCTGCCCCGGCATGGGCTGTCCGGGCATCGGCTGTCCGGGCATGGGCTGTCCAGGCATCGGCTGTCCAGGCATCGGCTGTCCGGGCATGGGCTGACCGGGCATCGGCTGTCCGGGCATGGGCTGACCGGGCATCGCGTAGCCCGGCATGGGCGGGGCGGCGACCGGCGGCGGGTTGCCGTCGTTGGTCCACAGCCCGTGTGCCTGCTGGTGGCGGGTGAAGTCCTCGGCGATCAGCGCGGCGAGGTTGAAGTACGCCTCGCGCGTCCGCGGCCGCATCATGTCGAGGTCGACCTCGGCACCGGCGGCCAGATGCTCGTCGAAGGGCACGACCACGACACCGCGCGTGCGCGTCTCGAAGTGCGCCACGATGTCCTCGACCTTGATCATCTTGCCGGTCTCGCGGACCCCGGAGATGACCGTGAGGGACCGGGAGACCAGGTCCGCGTACCCGTGCGCCGACAGCCAGTCCAGCGTCGTACTGGCGCTGCTCGCACCGTCCACGGACGGCGTCGAGATGATGATGAGCTGGTCGGCGAGGTCGAGCACGCCGCGCATGGCGCTGTAGAGCAGGCCGGTGCCGGAGTCCGTCAGGATGATCGGGTACTGGTTGCCGAGCACCTCGATCGCGCGCCGGTAGTCCTCGTCGTTGAACGTGGTCGAGACGGCCGGGTCGACGTCGTTGGCGATGATTTCGAGCCCGGACGGCGCCTGGGACGTGAACCGCCGGATGTCCATGTACGAGTTCAGGTACGGGATCGCCTGGACGAGGTCACGGATGGTGGCGCCGGTCTCCCGGCGCACGCGGCGGCCGAGCGTGCCGGCGTCCGGGTTGGCGTCGATCGCGAGGATCTTGTCCTGCCGCTCGGTGGCGAGGGTGGAACCGAGCGCGGTGGTCGTGGTCGTCTTGCCGACACCGCCCTTGAGGCTGATGACCGCGATCCGGTAGCAGGACAGCACCGGCGTGCGGATCAGCTCCAGCTTGCGCTGCCGCTCGGCCTCCTCCTTCTTGCCACCGAGCTTGAAGCGACTCGACGCCGCTGCGGGCCGCCCGCTCTTCGCCTTCTGCTTCTTGTTGTTGAGCAGCCGGTCCGAGGACAGCTCCACGGCGGCGGTGTAACCGAGCGGCGCGGCACCGGGGTTGGTCATCTGCCGCTGGTCGTGCTGGATCGGCTGCGGCCACGCGGCACCGGTGCGCGGATCGACCGGCGTCTGCGGGGCGTCCGCCTGCGGCTGCGGGAAGCCGTAACCGCCGGGCGGGGTCGGCGCGGTGGGGCTCTGCGGCTGTGGCTGCGACTGCTGCGGCGGCTGGGGAGCCTGCGGCGGCTGCGGGAAGCCGTAACCACCCGGCTGCGCCGGGGAGTTGACCCCGGCCGACGGGAAGCCGTAACCGCCGGGTCCGGTGGTCCCTGCCTGCTGCGGCTGAGGTCGGGGCTGCGGCGGCTGCTGGGGGTGGGGCTGGGGTCCCGGGCCCGCGGCCGGCCCGACGGGCTGACCGGGGTGCTGCGGCTGGTTGGGCTGGTTCCAGGCGGCGGGCGCGGGCTGCGGGGCCTGCGGCTGGAACGGCGGCTGCTGACCGGGCAGGGGACCGGGCTGCTGCGGTGCGGGCTGCTGCGGCGGCGCCGGCTGACCGGGGAGGCCCGGCTGTCCGGACCACTGGCCCGCCGGGGCGGGGGCAGCGGGCTGGTAGGAGGGCGGCAGCGGCGGCACCCCGCTCTGCGGCGCGGGCGGCGGCGTCCAACCGGGCTGCGCACCCTGCGGGGCGGCCGGGGGAGCGGCGGGAGCCTGCGGCACGGCGTCCTGCGGAACGGCGGCGGGCGGCACGGCGTCCTGGGGCGCGTCGGTCTGAGCGGCGGCGGCCTCCGGCTGGGCGGCACTGTCCTGCGGCGTGGCGGAGTCCGCGACGACGGCGGAACCCTCCGCCCGAGACGCCTCGGCCCCCTCCCCGCCCTCGGTACCAGAGGCACCGTCCGCGTCCGCGGCCGGAAGCCCGGCGCTGCTCGCGCCCTCGTGCTCGTCCTCATCAGTACCGGCATCGGCATCGGCACCGGGACCCTCCGCGTCCGCGGAGCCGTCCTCCTCCGATCCGGCGCTCTCGGCAACGGCGTCACCCTGAGCGGCGACACCGTCCCCGGACTCGGCGGACTCCCGTGACTCCTGGAGCTCCTCGGCCACATGACCCACCGCGCCCTCGCCGGAGTCGTCCGACGCCACCACGGCCTCGGGCGCCCCCTCGGCACCGGGCGCCCCCTCGGCACCGGCGGCACCCGTGCTCTCGGCGTCGGCCGATTCCGTTCCGCCGGCCTCGGCGGAATCCTGGCCGACGGACTCGGCCTCCTTCTTGACGGCCGCCGCGCGCTCGGCGATCTCGGCCATCTCGCGCTTCAGGGCCACGGCGGAGAACCGCATGGTGGCCCCGCTCTCCAGATCCCCGTTGTCCGTCTCCGACGCAGGCGCCACGGGCTGGACCTGCGGAGCGGCGTGCGGCTGCTGCAGCTCGAAGTCGTGCGGCTCGGGCTGCTGCGGCTCGAACCCCTGCGGCAGCTGCGGCATCGGCACCGGAGGCCCGACGGGAGGTCCGACCGGCGGCGCGGGCTGCACCGGCGGCGGGAAGCCGTAACCGCCCTGCGCGGGCGGAGGCGGCGGAGCGTACGGGGTGCCCTGCGGGGGCGCGTACGCAGTGCCCTGCGGCGGGGTGCCGACGGACTGCTGCGGCACCGGCGCCGCAGGAGGAGCGGACGAACCCGACGCGTTCTGCGTGTACCAGGCGGGCGGCGCGTAGTCGATGGTGAACTCGCCCGTCATCTCGATGGCGGACTCCGCGTCGGTCTGGTCGTCGTCGGGTGTGTCCCAGCCCCCGCGGATCCCGTCCCGATCGCTGTTCACAGTTCCTCCTGGTGTGGTCGAACACCCTCATGCTCATGCCGTGCTGGGGCGACCATGTCGTGTTGTTCCGAGTCGTCCGTAGTCGTTTTCGAGGCAGCCCGATCCATCGGTTCTCCCCCCGGACACCGACGCCCGGTCCACGGGTCCTGTCAGCGCGCCCACTCCCAGCCTAATCACCATGAGCCGTCCCTCGGCAGGCCCGCCCGCTTCTCGGCACGCGAACGCCGGGTCACCATGCGCCCGAAACACCCCGCAGGCCTTGCGCCTTGCCGAAGGAAGGATGGGTAAAACGGGAGAGATGTAATGAAAGGGGAGAGTGGAAACTGCGAATAAAAGGGACACTCGGGGGTAGTTCAGTCCATCCGACGTGGCGTGCCCAACAATCCGATCTCGGCGTCGGTGGGTTGCGTCAGGACGTACTGCCGGTCGCGGTCGGTACACCACAGAGTGACGCCGTCGGGGAGCGCCGGCAGCGACTCCACCTCGGCGCGCGACAGACCTGTCGTGCGCCCCAATTCGGCGGCCTCGTCCGGCGAGACCCGCTGGATGCCGGCGAGCCGTGCCTGGCGCAGCAGCCTGGGCGCGACCGGACTGAGATACGGCAGCAGTGTCAGTACCGACTGCCAGGGGCCGGACACCACGCGTCCACGCGGCGGCCGCATGCCGCAGTCCCGGACCACCAGGACGGGCGTGCCGGCCGAGGCGCCCTGCGGAGGCACTCGCCCGACGTCGTACACGGAAAGTCCGTTCTGCCCGCCGCCCATCGCGTGCACCATCTGCATCCAGGCCTGCGGCCGGCCCGTCTCCACCGCGACCCGGGCGCCGGTGGCCGCCGAGCGCAGAGCCAGCACCTGTGCCGTCCACAGCCCGCCGATCAGCACGACGTCGTACGGCGTGGGCCGGTTGATACCCAGGACGGCCGGCTGGCCCTCGGCGTCGACACCGGCCACGACGCCGTCGTCTCCGATCGGCAGGGCGAGCGCGTCCAGTTGCTGCACGGGCAACCCGTGCCGGCTGTGCCGGGGTCCGATCAGTCCCAGGCCGTGCCGCAGCAGCTCGCCCATCCGGCGCGGTCCGGACGGTGCCGGAGTGTCCGTGCCCGGCCTCGTGGAAGTCGTCGCAATCGTCGTCACCGCGCACCTCCGAGGGGCAGCGTGGCCAGCATGCCGGGCAGTTGCTCACGGTCGAGGCGGGCCAGTCCGGCTCCGCCCTGCCGGGCGGCGGCCTCCAGCGCGTGCCGTGCCGCCACGAGTTCCTCGTCACTGCGTCCGGTCACCCGCAGGTGGCCGGAGAGGGACACCTCCTGCCGCTCCCCGTGGGCGAGGGTGAGACTGAAGGTGGTCGCCAGGGCCGGGATCGCCGTGACCCGGGCGACGAAGTGCGGCAGCGACTCGCCGTTGCCTCCGCCCAGTTGGGGCCAGCGTCTGACCCAGTACGTCGTGTGCCGCCGGTTGTCGCAGCGCCAGCTGCGCCCGGCCTCCTCCGTACGCCGCTCCCGGGTCTCGCTGCGCCCCGCCTCGGCGGTGACCAGGGGGTTGGCGCATGCCGACGTGGCGAGCGCGGCGACCAGTTCCTCCTCGTCGAGCACCCGCGCGCGGAACCCGGAGCCGGTCAGCCGGCTCGCCAGGTGGTCCGCGGTCCGCGCGACGCACTTCTGTGCGCCGAGCAGCCCGCCGCCGCGCGCCGCCACGGCCTCCGCGCAGCTCTCGGGATCGAGCTTCAGCGCGATCCAGGTGATGCGGACGGCCGGGGCGCCCGTCTGCTCCTGCAGCGGAAGGTAGTTGGACACGGCGACGGACTGCTGGGGCAGATGCAGCGCGGGCGCCGGCTGGGTGTGCAGCACGATCTGGGCCGACTCCAGCCGGATCCCGTCCACCTCCAGCGCGTCGCGCACCAGCCCGACCGGCAGCGGCTGCCGGCTGCGCTCGGCCCGCAGTGCGGTCGCGTCGGCCTCCACCTGGAGCACGGCCGTGACGAACGTCCCGTCCCCGACGATGCCGACCGGGCGCCGGTCACGCGCGCCGTAGGAGTACGTGCGCAGAGCCGGCTCGCACTCCACGGCGGGGACCAGGCCCGGCTCCGTGCCCGGCGGGATCGGGGTGCTGTCGGCCCGCTTCTGGCGTGCGCGCAGCGCTCGCGCCGTGCCGAGCCACTCGGGCAGGGAGCGGCCCCGGCGCCGTACGAAGGCCAGCAGGAGCAGCACGACGGCCACGACCGCGGCCGGCACCATGGCCATCATCCCGACGGCCATCCCGACGACCAGGGCGGCCGCCGCCAGCTCCACCAGTACGAGCCGTTGCAGACGGAACGAACCCACCTGGCCCGGCCGGGGCCTGAGGCTGAGCGTGACCGCCTGCTGCGCCGCACCGCGCTGCGCGGACGCCCCGTCCGCGGGTGCCGCGGAC
The DNA here is from genome assembly GCF_055558375.1 of Streptomyces sp. NPDC025793. NCBI lineage: Bacteria > Bacillati > Actinomycetota > Actinomycetes > Kitasatosporales > Streptomycetaceae > Streptomyces > Streptomyces sp. NPDC025793. The sequence goes on from NZ_JBVHMR010000010.1 coordinate 251,094, forward strand.
CTGGCCGCGCGACCTCGTGTCGCCGACCGGCCGCGTGCTCGCGACCGCGTTCCGGAAGCCATCACTCCATCCCCCCGATTTGCTCACAACTCGCTGGAACCAGGCCGCTCAACATGGGCCTTGAGGGCCCAGGTACCCTACCCGCTCCACCGGACTCGCTCCGTACCAGGCATAGTAGGGGCCGGGTCCGACAACGGAGGGCGGGGGAGCGTGGTCCCCGGGCGCGCTCCGCGTGAGACACGGGGAGAAACAGGCACAGATGGCATCTCGGCGGGACCAACTCAACGCCTACACCTTCGCGAAGCGCCGCATGCTCGCGTCGTTCGTGCAGTCGTCACCGGATGCCTCCGACGAGGGGGCGCCGCGACCGCTGCGCGCGATCCTGCCGGGCGCCCTCGTCGGCGTCGTCGTGCTGGCGGCCTTCGGGGCCTGGGGCATGTTCAAGCCGACGGCTCCGCAGGGCTGGGACACACCGGGGCAGAAGGTGATCATCGCCAGCAAGTCCACCACCCGGTACGTGGTGCTGGACACGAACGACAAGCCCCAGCTCCACCCCGTCCTCAACATGGCGTCCGCCAAGCTCGTCCTGAACACCCAGGACAACGTGGACGTCGTCACCGTCGACGAGTCGATCCTCGACAGCGGCAAGATCCCGCACGGCGTCACCATCGGCATCCCCTACGCCCCCGACCGCCTGCCCTCTGACAAGGAGGCCGGCACGGACAAGCAGTGGGCCGTCTGTGAGCGTCCGAGCGGCAGCGGAAGTTCCATCCAGAAGGCCGCGTTCGTCCTGGCCCAGCGCGACCTGAAGAAGACCCAGGGACCGCAGAAGCTGAGCGGGGGCGACCTCCTCTACGTCACCACTCCGACCGACAAGAAGCAGTACGTGGTCGACGCGACGGGTACGGCGTACGAGGTCAAGGCGTCCGACCAACTCCTCGTGCAGACCCTCGTGGGGGCGGACCGCCAGCCGGAGGAGGTGTCCAAGGAGTGGATCGCGACCCTGCACCAGGGTGACGAGATCGTCTTCCCGACGATCCCCGGCGTCCCCGGAGCCCCGGCCAACGCCCCCGGCCAGCTGGGGGATGCCAACAAGGTCGGCATGGTGCTGCGGGCACCGGTCGCCGGCCAGGAGCAGTACTTCGTGGTGCTTCAGGGCCGGGTCGCACCGGTCTCCGACTTCGTCGCGCAGCTCCTCCTGGCCGACACGGACCTCGTGAAGCTGGGCCAGGCCGGGCACTTCCGGGAGGTCAGCGCGGGCGCCATGACCCGGGGCAAGCCGTTCGCCGCCCAGTACAAGTGGCCGACCGAGAAGCCCTCCGCGGTCAACGTCACCCCCACCGCCGACGGCAGCCGCAACACCGTCTGCAACGTCCTGAACCATGTCGACCCCGACAACGGCACCACCACGCTGAGCACCTGGGCGGGCACCGACTTCCCGGCGGCACTGGCCACCGGCTCCTCCAGCGCGTACGTCACCGCCGGCTCCGGCCAGCTCTACCGCCAGTTCCAGGGCACCGCGACCAACGTGGGTTCGGTCTTCCTGGTCACCGACACCGGCCTGCGCTACGCCCTGCAGTCCAACGACGACAGCGCCACCGACGACAGGGGCGTCGGCCTCACGTCCAAGCAGCGGCAGGAACTCCAGCAGGAGGCCAAACTGGCGCAGACCCGCCTCGGCTACGCAGACGTGAACCCGGCCCCCATCCCCGCGGCCTGGTCGGAGTTCCTGCCGACGGGCCCGCGGCTGTCGACGGCGGCGGCACGCCAGCCGCAGGGCTCGTGAGAGGTCGTCCGATGCGCTCCACCCTGCCCGCACTGCGCACGCGTACGGCCCTGGCGGTGACCCTGGGCCTCACCGCCACCCTGCTGGCGGCCCCCGTCGCCGCCGCGGACGACGCCTCCGACCAGTGCACCTTCTCCAAGAACAACCACAAGTACGCCGGTACGCCCTGGGCCCTGCAGCGCGTCAACCTCGACGAGCTGTGGAGCCAGTCGAAGGGCAAGAACGTGAAGGTGGCCGTGATCGACACGGGCGTCGACACGAGCAACCCGCAGCTGACCGACGCGGTGAACGCGACCCTGGGTGCGAACTACCTGCCCACGAAGGACGACAAGGGCCAGAAGATCGACGTCGGCAAGGCGGACGGCACGACCGACACCGTCGGCCACGGCACCCGCGTGGCCGGCATCATCGCCGCCCGGCCCATGAAGGGGACCGGTTTCGTGGGCCTGGCCCCCGAGGCCACCATCGTCCCGATCAAGCAGAACGACTCCGAGGGCCACGGCACGGCAGGCACCCTCGTCACCGCGATCCGACGCGCGATCGACGTCAAGGCCAACGTCATCAACATCTCCCAGGACACGACGAAGGCCATTTCGCAGGACAACGACCTGCACCGTGTCATCAACGAGGCCCTGAACGCCGGGATCGTCGTCGTCGCCTCGGCGGGCAACGACGGCCTGGGCGGCAACGTGAAGCTCACGTACCCGGCCTCCTACGAGGGAGTGCTCGCCGTAGCCGCTTCCGACCGCAACAACGAACGCGCGGCCTTCTCCCAGTCCGGAGACTTCGTCGGAGTCGCCGCACCCGGCGTCGACATGATCTCGACCGTCCCCAAGGGCGGCCACTGCTCCGACAACGGCACGAGCTTCTCCGCCCCGTACGTGGCCGCCGTGGCCGCCCTGATCAAGGCCAAGCACTGGGACTGGAAGCCCAACCAGATCGTGGCCCAGATCGAGCAGACCGCGGAACGCTCCATTGCCGGCCACGACCGCCTGGTCGGCTGGGGCGTGGTGGACCCGGTCCGCGCGCTCACGGAGGACGATCACCCGATCGACGCCCCCCACCCCGACACGGGCCTCACCCATGTGGAGGCCCCCACCCCCGCCCAACTCACCCTCGGTGAAACCACTCAGCAGCGCATCGCCCGCTACGCCACCTACGTGGCCGTCGGCGCGGCAGTCCTCGTGGCAGGCCTGAGCGGTGGAGCGGTGGCCCTGCGCGACGCCCGCCGCAGGCGCCGGGCGCTGGAGGGCCGAGCGTGAAGTCGATGACGTTTCTGCTCTTCGCCGGATCGGTCGCGCTGACCGCGACGGCCTGCGCGACGCCGGACCGTGCCCATCCCTAACGCAAAGCCCTCGGCCCTGGCCGTCGGGAACATCGAGTTCGTCATGCCCCGGCTGGTGCTGTTGGGAATGGCAGTGTTCGGCGTCTACTTCGGATTTCAGCGTATGTCCGAGGACGCGCACCGGAGCAACGACGAGCTGAGGTGCGCGGTCCGGGGCATCACGGACGACTCGGACGGCGACTTCACTTACGGTCCCGAGGGGTCGAACGAGGCGTACCTGCAATATCTCGGCCGACGGAGCGGAACAGGCCTTCTGCATGCACGTCAAGATGGCTTGTCGGGCAAGTCACGTTTCTCGCTTCACAGATTCGCGGACGCCACCTGGGTCCCTCAGCTGAGCGGCCAGGTATTCACTTCGGGAAATCGGACGGCTGTGGGGGAGCCTCTTCATATGTCATCGCGACACTTGGGACGGCGCGTCGCACCGCGCTTTCTCATGCGCGAAAATAGCGGCGCTCCGCGCGAGTGAGATCAGACTCTGCTGCTGCTCAGCCTGCGAGGCACTGCCTTTTTGCTTGAGCTCCACAACCACACTCAGATGTTCGTTGATCCTTGCTGTAGCGCAGGGTACGTAGATGGCGGCGATCTTGTCCGATGCAACTGCCTTGTCTCCGGCATCGAACGGAGTGAGTGAGGAAGCCGGAGCGGACTGCTCGACCATTTCTCTCACCCAGGTAGCACTCTTCTCGTACTCGAGCATCTCGACCGTTGCTGAGAGAAGCATCTTTCCGTCACCGTTGACGAAGCACGACGTATCGTAGGTATCATCTCCGTCGTCAGTGCGGAGATTCGTCAAGGAATCATCGAACGAGTACGAGGTCTTGTCGGGCAGAATCTTCTTCAGCGCCGCAGTCGTGTCCGACGAGGAACCCAGTGTCCTACATACAGCGGAAGCCTTGATGTGCCCTTTCTCCCCGAAGGGTGGGAGGCCGAGTGCGTAGAGGACTACTACGACGAGGCACAGGATCAGCACCGAACCTCCGGCCGCCAGAACTTTGGCGCGAGTGTATGTCAACGTCTCAATCTTCCGTTTCGAGCTGCCGGGGGATTCCCTCCCCGTCGAGATACTTGTGGACCTTCGTTCCAGCGGTATTGAACCCGTCTTCTGCGGCGGTGGCCACAGAAGCCTCGATCATCGGATAGCGGTGGCCGGTATCCTCTCCAGCTTTCTGGGCGGAAAGCTCGACCATCTTGTAGGTCGAGTCCGATGTGTCCTGGAAGCTCTCACCATTCCGGTAGATGACTTCCCCGGAGCTGTCCTTCATAGCCCCTTCGGTGATCTTGCCGATGATCTCGTCGGCCGCTGTGCCCGCCACGTCGCCGATGATGGCACCTCCGGGACCGGTCAGCGGCTCTGTGGCCATGCCGATGCCGATGCCGACGGCAGTGCCACCCCAGTTGCCGGCGTTCTCGATGGCAGCGTTGTATTCGGCGTCCTTCGCACCGCCTTCGAGTTCGCCCTGGTAGGCGCGGCCGGCGCCGATGATCCCCTCGATCTGACCGGCTGTGCGAGCGATTTGATCGGTGCCTTGCTTCAGTTTCTCGGCTTGCGAATAGGACTGATCGGCGACGTACGCATCAGGGTGCTCGAAGTGGTGGTGCATCAACTGGCTCGTATAGCTGTTCTGGCCGAGGTTCACTGCCGCGTAGCCCTCGGGATTTTGGCCGACTGCGTACAGGAATCTCGTTAGGTCTCGCTCGCTGGGAGCGGCAGCGGAGCCGGCGATGGGGAACAGTGTTGTCTCGCTGGCATTGCCCGCATGCAACTGACGATGAATGTCCGGCATGTACTCTGCGGCGATCTGCCCCATGCTGTCGGACATGTAGCCATGGTCGGTCAGCCGCTTCGAATCCTCCGACACGGAATGCACGATGCTCTCCATGAGCTTGGCCTGCCCGGCATTGTGCGCCGGAGTGTCCGCCGTCGGCAGTTCACCGGCCGGGTGTCCCGTCGTGGCAGCTTCTAAGGCCAGCGCGAGGTTGTTCTGGCCCGTGAAGAGGTCGTCTCCGTGGGAGTCCGTCTCCTTGGGCCAGTCGCGCTCCTCGAACAAGTACTGGAAGTTCGACAGGGGCACCTTGCCTTTGTAGCCGTTGCCATCCGTGTCCCGCTCGAAGGGATTGCCCGGGTCATCCTTCGAAACATATTGCTGGTTGAAGAAGTCCGTGGCCGCATCGGGGCTGTTGGACAATCCCCTGAGATATCCCGTTAGCGGATCGGTGCCGCTGTCGTCGCCAATCCGGTTGAGCCATGAACTCGCGCCGGAGATCCGCCAGAGCAGGTTCTCATGACTGCCGTTATCCGTGAGCTTTCGCTCCGTGGCCATGAGCTGCCTGCCGTAGTCCTTCAGGAACTGGTCGTCATAGTCGCCGGTCCGCATGAGGTTGCTCATGATCTGGAAGCCCATGGGGCCACCCCTGTCTCCATAGAGCGGCTTGTCCCCGATGTCGATCATTTGACGCTTCCAGTCGGCCATCGCCGTGGAATCGCTCTGAGTGGCATGGGCCAGAGTCAGGCCCAGGTTCCGCTGAAGATCACCGAACTTGTCGAGGCGTTCCTGCCCCAGCTTGTAGTTGCCGCTGTGGGGATCGCTGATCCCGGTCCAGAACTCCAAGGTCTTCTTCGGCCCGAGATCGGTGGCGAACCGCTCGGCGAACAGCGGATCGCTTCCGTACTTCTTCAGTCCCTCGTTGAGGCGGTCGAAGTCTTGGACCGACAGGTCCTGGGGGTTCTTCTTCGCGAGCTTGGCCAGCGCATCGGCCTCCTTGACGGCATCATCCGCGGCGTCCCGGTCCTTGTACTTGGCGTCGGAGAAGCCCAGCTTGCTCTGGTCTGCGATGGCCGTGAGCACTGTCTTGGCCGAGTCGTCGCTCTCGGTGGCCTTGCTGAGGATGCCCTGGATCTCGTTGCGGAGGTCGTCCACGTCCTTCTGGCTGACCGCACCGGTGTTGCCGCTCGGGTCGGAGGCCCAGTCGGGGCGGGTGCTGCTGGTGACCGTGAAGCTGCCATGACCGCTGTCAGTGACGGTCATGCCCTTCTTCTGCCCACGGGAGACCGCCTCGGTGAGTTGCGTGTGGTAACTCTTGAGCTCACCCTGGGTGTCACGCAGGATGTTGTGGATGGTAGTTGCCTGAGTATGGGCGTCGGTGAACTCGCCGGCTGTCTTGCCGATGAACTCCTTGGACACCTGAGCGTTCACACCGGCCCAGTCGGCAGTGTTGGCGGCTTTGTGCAGGCTGTCCTCGGCGTCTTTCTTCAGTTCTTCCAGATGCTTGACCAGTGTCGACCAGTCGGTGACAGCATCGTCGAGCAGCTTGAAATTGGCATGGAACAGGGCGTTGAAGTCCATCGATCGTCCCCAGGAATAACGAAGCCGGGCGGCGTGTGATCGGTCTGCGTCGTCTGGTCAACTTGCCGACGCCGCTACTCCTTCTCCTTGCCCTTGTCTCCGTAGATGGAGTTCTTCTTGCCCGGCTCGCCGACTCGCTCGTCGAATCCGGCGTCCAGCGCGTCGATGCTGCTCATCTGCCGCTGGATGTAGCTCTCGTCAGTCGCGTGGACAGCCTTCGTGGTCTGCATGTGGTTCGAGATCTGCGCGCAGGCGTCCATCAGGGTCTTCAGCTGTTCCTCCCACCGGTTCGACACATGCTGGAGTCCCGAACCGAGTGCGAAGCCCTGCTTGGAGAGGTCGCCGGCCGCGGAATCACTGCTGGGAGTTGCGACGCGGGCCTTGTCCCAGAGCTGGTCGTAGAGGTGATGGGCGGCCGTGCCGATCTTGACCAGATCCCCGTGTCCCACTTTGAGGTCACCGGTCTTGCTGGGGATGACGTACGGGCCGTAGGTCCCTCCGCCGCCGTCCACATGGTTGAGCTGCATGTGTGCCGACTGTCCCGCTGCGGCCTGAGCCTTGAGTTGCTCCCACTCGTCCCATGCCATGGAAGGACCCTCCCCTTACGGATGCTTCAGTGGCTCGTCAAATTAGCAACCCTGGTCAAGAAAAATCTGCACCATGTCCGATATGTATAGAATTTCGGCTGTGAAGATTCGCGGTGGGCATGTCTCACAGTGGGTGTGGCGGGCGGGGCGTAGGGGTACTTCCGGCCGACGTGGGCGGGGGTCACCGCTCGCCCGGGTGGCCGTGCGGGGGAAGGGCTGAAATTGCAGGTGAGCGGCGAGAACGGCACCTCGGTAGGGCCTGACTGGGGATAGATGGAAGTTCGTTCGGGTGAGGTGTCGCCTCGTTCGAGATCTGAGCCACACGCACGTCGCCCGCCTTCGCTGGAGGCCCGCGCCCTGTCGAACTGTTCGACAATCTGACGGTCAATCATCCCACGGGTTGCTCTGGTGATGGCAAAGTTCACCTATCGATGGTGCGCAAACGTCGAGTCGCGGGCTGAATGTGAAGCTTCTGTATAGATGTCCGAATGCTTCTGTCGCGATTGGCTGGCTTGTCGGACTTGGATGGTCCCGGACTCGGTCACTTCGGGACACCATTGCAACTGAACCGTCGCGGAGTTCAGTTGGCCGCGATTTGCGCAGTGACTACAGTGGTCAGCGATGGATCGGGGGTGCGGTGCTGCCCAGGTCGTCGGCAGCTGTACCAACGGGGAAACGGGGAAGGGGTCGCAGTGAGTGACGGGGGCGGCTCGGATCTGAGACGCGGTCTTGAGGCTCTGAAGATCTTTCAGAAGCGCATGAACGATGCGTTGAAGAAATTTGACGAGTCACCGGGATCTTCGTCCAGCATTGCTCAGCACGCCATCAATCGGGCGTCGTTCAGTGGCACGGAGATCCCGTTCAGCGAGGCGGCCGACCTGCATGGGCAGTACGACCGTGTGCATGCACGTCTCACAGACCTGTCGAAGTCGCTGAGCCTGCACATCGAGGCCCTGAAGCTCGCGGTGCAGGCGGCCGATGCCGGCTACGACAACGTCGAAGAAGAGATCCGTCAGCGCTTCTGGGCGATTCACGCACAACTCGACCAGGAGCACCAGCAGGCGGAGGCACACAAGAAGACTCAGAAGTCGGGTCCGGGACAGAAGACCAACGAGTCCAACCAGGGCGGAGGGTACTGATGAGCGACGACAAGTGGCAGCAAGATCCTCAGTACAAGCCCGGCGTGGATCAGGCGGACCAGCAGGTCGGTGCGGTCAATGTCGTGGAGTACGTGCTGGGCGGTATGCCGTTCGGCTTCGGCATGCACGTCAACGCCTTCGGCTCGACCAACTTCGAGAACCACGACCTCAACGACATGATCGACCTTGCCCAACAAGGTCAGCCCGAGCACCTGGAGATGGCCGGTAAAGCGTTGTGGGACGCCCACAAGCACATCTCCGACGCGGCCACGGAACTGAGAGCTCACCTCGACGCGGTCGACTGGGAGGGACAGGCAGCCACCGACTTTCATGTCTGGGGCAAGGGGCTGGCCAGTTGGAGCGATGACCTTGCGACGTTCGCCAACAAGGCGGCCACGCAGATCTCCGCAGCGGGCATGGGCCTGGCGACTGTCAGTAAGACGATGCCGCCCCGTGACCCGCGGCCCAGGGCCGATCGGAAGCCGCCCACCCAGTTGCCCAAGGCCCAGCAGCATGACAACAACCCGGACTACGTGGTCGCCAAGACAGCCGAGAAGAACCGGCAAGAGGCGATCAACCAGATGAACAAGCTGGCCTCTTACTATGCGGTGTCTGCTGGCGCCCTGAAGGGAGAGGACGGGCCGGAGCCGTACAAGGCCATGCCGCCTGTGGGGGTGCCGAGGCCCACCAGCGGGGGGCATCTGTACGAGGCTGGAAAGAGCCACGATAGTTCGACTCAACAGGCCACCAGGCAGCCCACCGTGTCCGGCCATCATCAGGTGGCGGTGTCGACCGACCCACACACCCCGGGGCATGCCGCACCTGTGAAAGAGGTGCACCAGCCGGTCACCGACCCGAAGCATCAGGTCGGTACGGAAATCAACGCCGTGGGCACGTTGCCTCCCCAGGCACACACCGCACAGCCCGGACCCACCGTGCCTACTCTCCCGACTACCGGTGGTGGAGATCGTACGTCTCCGCTGACCACCGGACCGATGGCGCCCCCGATTGCGCCGACCGTCGGGCGTGCCACGAGCTATGGCCAGACCAGGCGGCTGCCGACCTCGACGCAGGAGCGCACGGGCCCATCGGGCACCGCAAGGGGGCAGGTGTCGCAGGAGCCCGAGGGAGAGACGGGGCGTGCCATTTCCGGTGGCCGTGTGTCTCAGGACCCAATGGGGCAGGGCGCTCGGGCCATGGGACGTACGACGGCTCCGGCCGGTCGGTCAGCCATGCCCGGGTCCACCCAGCAGGCCGGACGTTCCCGGATGGGGCGGGGTATCACTGGCGGAACACCGCGGATGACCGACACGCCTGGTGGGCGTGCCGGAGCGACTGGTGCCACCAGCGCGGCGCGCAACGGCGTCGTGGGCGGCAAGCCTGTCACGGGCCGTACGCCGGGAACGGCGTCCAATTCCCGTGTACCGCGGGGTATGGTCGTCGGCGCTGAAGAGCCGGTGTCCTCGGTGCAGCCGAAGGGCGTTCTCGGACAGCGAGGAGTTGTCGGTACGCCTACGGCTAACGCGGATCCGGCCACGAGCCAGTCGGTGCTGCGTTCTGCGAGCAATCCCGAGGGTGCGATTGGTGCGCCACGGAACAGCGGCGGCTCGACGCTTAGAGACTCCGAGGGCGGCGTCGGAAGGACGGGGCTCGGCCGGGGTGCGGGAGGCGATCGCCAGGGCGCGGACAGTGGCACGGGACGAGCCGGAAAGCCGGCGGCCGAGAAGGAACAGCACCACACGTCGCAGAAGAAGCGGCGTGACGTGCCACGTAAGAGCGACTGAACAAGCGAGGACGTACGCGGGCATGAAGCCAGGGACTAGCCGAGGTGGCACAAAATCATTGCGGCTGATAGGGCGTGGCGGAAGACGCTTGTCCGTCGTGTGCTCCGCGCTGGGCGCGTTGACCATCGTGTCCACGTCCCTGGCTCCTGGTGCCGCGGCCGTGGACATTCGGTCGAAGCAGTGGTACCTGGACGCGATGCAGGCCGACCAGATGTGGAAGGCGAGCACCGGTAAGGGGGTGAAGGTCGCCGTCATCGATTCCGGAGTCAATCCGAACACCCCCGCGTTGAAGGGGCAGGTGCTCGTCAACGAGGTGCAGAAGTCTGTCTCGTATCACGTCACACAGGACTATGACGGCCATGGCACATCCATGGCTGAATTGATCGCTGGCACCGGCGCGGACAACAGCATAAAAGGCCTGGCCTACGGGGCTAAGATCATTCCCTATCGCGTTGGGCTCGACGAACTGAAGGACAAGCAGGAGAAAGAAAAGACCGCTACGTCGGCCGAAGCGATCAGGGCTGCCGCGGACAGTGACGCCAAGGTCATCAATATGTCCTACGGCAGTCCGTATGATGATCCGGACGAGGAAGCGGCTGTCAAATATGCCGCCTCCAAAGGTAAGCTTCTGTTCGCCGCCGTCGGTAACGCGGGACTGAAGAACAATCAGGTCGACTATCCGGCCTTCTATCCGTACGTCAATGGCGTCTCTGCGTCGGATCAGTCCGGTACCGTCGCCAAGTTCTCGGAACATGGCGAGTACGTCGACTTTGCGGCACCTGGGGTCGACGTACCCAGCTGGTGCGACAACAAGTTCACCGAGTACTGCAACGCCACGGGCACCAGCGCCGCCTCCGCCATTGCCTCCGCCTCCGCCGCCCTCGTCTGGTCCGCACACCCCAAATGGACGGCGAACCAGGTGCTCCGGGTGCTGTTCGACACAGCCAGCCGGAAGTGGCCCAAGAACGAGCGGAGTCTTTATCTCGGCTTTGGTCTCCTGCGTCCGCGCATGGTCCTCGACAACCCGAACATCAATCCCGGCCCGGCCAACGTGGACCCGCTCGCCGCCGAGAACTCTGCAGGTGGCGACGATACTTCAGCTACCCCCACCCCTTCGGCCTCTTCCGGGCAGTCGACGAAGGATGCTGGTTCCGCCAGTGGTCCTACATCTGCCGCCGCCAAAGACTCCAACTCCGGTAGTAACACAACCACTTGGGTGATCGTCGGCGCCGTAGCGGCCGTACTCGTCATCGCTGGCGGCGGTTTCGCTGCGCTGCGTGCGCGCCGTAACGCCTGACCGGTCTCCCGTACAACTGCTCATTCGCCGAGTGGGCAGAGGTCCGCTTGCCGAATATGCCGACGACGGAAGTCGGCGCCCGGCAAGGTCAGTTCACAAAGGAAGGCAGCGAAATGGCCACAGGCACTCAGAAGATCACTAAAGATCAAGTCGTCCGCCTGGAGAAGACGCTTCTGACGCAGTTCGACGACATCAAGGGTCAGCTGGGGCGCCTCCAGCACCTGATCGACTCGATCGAGGGTCACTGGAAGGGTATCGGCGCTGGCGCGTTCAACGCCAAGCAGACCGAGATCAACGAGCACATGGTCAAGATCGGCCAGATCCTGGTCAAGTTCATCGACGGTATGAACACCACGATGAAGATCAACGACAACACCGAAGACGAGATCCGCGCCAAGGTCCAGGGCATCGACGTGAACCTCGGTGGCTCACACTCGGCGCTGACGAACTACTGATCGCGGTCGGACCACCACTTCTCAGCAACGGAGGAATCATGGGCGCCAACAACAGCGGCGTGACCGAAGTCCACTACGACGGTCTCGACCAGATGGCGACTGAGATCGCCAACCAGGCCCAGAAGCTTGAGGCCAGCCTCGAAGCCATCAAGCGCGAGGTACAGAACGTCTCCGGAATGTGGGAGGGCGAAGCCCACCACACGTACACCGAGCAGCAGGCCGCGTGGGACCGTGAGGCCCGGGGCATTCACGAGGCCCTCGTCGCCATCGGCCGCGCCGTGCACGCCGCCGGCGGCGACTACATGGGCGGCGACAAGAAGGCCGCCAGCTACTTCCAGTAAGCGGCCGGGATCATCAGCACGTCGCGGTAGCGGGGTGGGCGCGCACGGAGGGTGCCCACCCCCTGTCGTGGACGGTGTGGACCCGGCAGGGCGGCGGAACCAGGCTGGTACAGCGGGAAGAATCAGGACAGGGAATGCATGCCGCAGACGGCGTCGAAGGTGGTGTGGCCACTGGGGCGAAACCCGGAAGAGCCGCCATGTCACGGCGACGAGTCGGCCCGTACACGCTGATCACCGCCCTGGACGACCCCCACACCAAAGTCCCCGTCCCCGAGCGGCGGTACATCGCCCGCAGCTCCGACGGACAGCACACCGTGCTGCTGTCCCTCCCGCTGTCCGGTCGCGACCCTCAGCGCTTCCTCGCCGAGGCCGAGGCCTCCCGCTACCTGCTCGGGTCCTGTGCCGCCCCGGCCACCTCCGTCGCCGGTTCGGGCGAGTCGCCGTGGTACGCGCACCCGTATCTACCTGTCCTGCCGCTCCCCACCGCCCTCGCCGTACACGGAGGTCCGCTTCCCGAGCGGACCGTACGTGCGCTGGGCGCGGCCCTCGCCGAGACGCTGGCCGTCATCCACGGGCAGGGGCTGACCTTCGCCGGTGTGTCACCGGCGGCCGTCCTGCTCGCCGCCGACGGGCCGCGTCTCCCCTGCTTCGGCGCCGTGCGCGCGGCCGCGCCCGACGGTGCTTCCCGCTCAGGGCTGCCGGGTCTCGAACCGGGCAGCCTGCCGCCGGAACAGTGGTCCGGCGGGCGTCCGCGTCCTCTCGGAGACGTGTACGCCCTCGGGGCGACGCTCGCCTACGCGGCCACCGGGTACACGACACCGGAGCGGGACGAACTTCCCGCCGCCTTGCGTACGGTCATCGCCCGGTGCCTCTCACATGACCCGAGGAACCGTCCTCAACTGGTCGAACTCATCGACGCCTTGGGAGGGCGCGATGAGGCAGAGAGCCGTTCCGCCGTCCTCCTCGGTCCAGGCTGGCTCCCCGGGCGTGTCATCGCCGCCCTCGCCCATCAGTCGGCGGCCGTTCTCACGGCGGAGATTTCCCTTACCGGGCAGACCTCTCCCACCCGCCCTTCCCATAGCCAGAACTGACAACGACCCCATGCCCTCCCCGCTTACCCACGACGACCCCCACACGATCGGCTCCTATCGGCCCATCGCCCGCCTCGGCAGCGGAGGCATGGGCATCGTGTATCTCGCCCGTACCGTGGGCGGACGTACCGTCGCGCTGAAGACGATGCACGCCCGCATCGCCACCGATCCTGCGTTCCGTACCCGGTTCCGGCTGGAGACCGACGCGGCGCGGGTCGTGGGGGAACGGTTCGGCGCTGGTGTGGTGGACGCGGATCCGCGGGCTGCGACACCTTGGTTCGCGACCGAGTACGTGCTCGGGCCGTCCCTGGACGAGGCCGTGAAGCTGTGCGGGCCGCTGCCCGAGGCTTCGGTACGGGCACTGGGGGCGGCGCTGTGCGGGGCGCTGGAACAGTCGCACGCGTCCGATGTCGTCCATCGCGACCTCAAGCCGTCCAACATTCTCATCACCGCCTACGGGCCCAAGGTCATCGACTTCGGTATCGCCCGCGCGGCCGGCGATGATCACCTCACCCGTGTCGGAGTCGCGGTCGGTACCCCCACCTTCATGTCACCGGAGCAGGCGGGAGGGCAGGAACACACGGCCGCGGGTGATGTCTTCGCGCTCGCCGGGCTGCTCGTCTTCGCCGCCACCGGGCATCCGCCCTTCGGGCACGGTCAGGCGGCGGATCTGCTCTACCGGGTGCAGTACGCCGAGCCCGACCTGAGCGGAGTACCCGAAAGCCTGGTGCCGGTGCTTGCGCAGTGTCTGGACAAGAATCCGTTCCGGCGTCCGACGACCGGCTGGCTGGCCTCCCAACTGCACGACGGAGGTGGCGAGTTCGCCGAGCATCTGCCGGACGTACTTTTGGCGGACATCGGGCGGCGGGCCACGGAGGTCTGGCAGGTCGCGCCGCAGCGGCTGCCGGCCCCGGCCGATGAGCCGGCCATGGCGGCGACGGCCGCTCCCGTACGGTGGTCGCGCCGGCGTCTGCTGCTCACCAGCGGCGGCGCGGCACTGGGCGTCGCGGTCGCGGGAGCGGCGGGGGCATGGGCCTGGAGCGAGTGGGCCCGTGGTCCGAAGACACAGCCCGTGCCCGGGCCCAGCAACAGCCAGCTGCCGAAGAAGCAGCTGGACTCGCGCTGGCAGGTCCAGGTCGAGGACACGTACAACGGAGGATTCACAGAAGGACCTCTGGACTCCTTTCCGGTGCCGTTGCAGGCCGTCGGTGACATGGTCGTGGTGATGGCCGGAAACTTCCTGGAAGGGGTCGCCACGCAGAGCGGGAAGGTCGCCTGGAAGTCGCTCAACGCGCCGATACCGTGGCAGATCGCCTCCGACGCCGGGCGCATGTTCCTGGTGAAGGACGTGAACGACGGCTACACCGGATCCGATTCCTCCCATGCGCGCCCGCTGGCTCTGGCCTCGATCGACGTCCGCACCGGCTCGGTCGGGGAGCCCTTCGCGCAGTTCACCGACCTCAATGGACTCTCACTGAACCAGGCGCTGTGCACCGCGGGCGGGGTGGCCTACGCGGTGGCCGGGCACGGCAAGTTCTCCTTCAGCTTCCTCGCCTCGCAGTCCTGGTACGTGCTGGCGGTGGACATCAGCAGCGGCAAGCGACTGTGGAAGGCGCCGCTGCCTCGTCGGCAGCAGGAGGTCCCGCACTTGTTCTTCCTCGGCGCCTCGGTCGTGGGAAACCGCCTCGTCGCGCTTCAGGAAGCGAACGACGGCAGTGTGCACGCCGTTGTCCGCGACACGGGTACGGGAACCGTCCGGTGGGACCGCAAGGTCGATGGCGTCGTCCCGGACCGGGTACGGGAGTCCCTGGTCACCGACGCGCAGCACCTGTACGTGGGCGCCGGCCGACTGACGGCACTGCGGCTCGGCGACGGGAGCCTGGCCTGGGACTCGGCGTCCGAACGGCCGGGTCGCACCTATGGCCTTCCGGTGATCAAGGACGGCACCCTGTACGCCGTCGAGAAGGGGCTCGGGCTCGTCGCCTTCGACCCGGCGAGCGGGCGCGTCAAGTGGCAGGAAAAGGGCGGGCAGGGCACCGACGCGGACCTGAGTGCCCCACCCGTGGTCGGTTCCGACTTCGCGTACACCAAGCGAGGGTCGCGATTGTGGGCGATCGATCTGTCCTCTCAGCAGCCGGCCCACTCCTACCGGACCACCGGTGACCGTTTCATGATCCATGAGAAGGCGGGAGAAGTCATCGCGCTGGGCGGCCACTTCCTCGCGGCGTTCCCCGTGCGGTGAACCGGCCGGTGCAGAGAACAGAACGGGTGCACAGAACAGAAAGCGACAAGCGATGAGACCCCTGGGGACCGGTGATCCGATCCGGCTCGGCCCGTACCGCCTGCTCGGTGTGCTGGGCGAGGGCGGCATGGGCAAGGTGTACGTCGGCCAGGACCACGCGGGCATCGTCGCCGCCGTGAAGGTGCTGCGGCCCGACCTCGCCCACGACGCGGGCCTCGCCCGGCGGTTCGTGCGTGAGGCGCTGGCGGCTGCGGCCGTGCGGAGTACCGGTGTGGCGGCGGTGCTGGGTGCGCAGACCGAGGGCGGACGGCCGTGGATCGCCACGGAGTTCCTGGCCGGGCCGACCCTGGACCAGATCGTGGACCGGCTCGGCCCGCTGGACGACGCGGGTCTGCGTGCCCTGGCCACCTCGCTCGCCCGTACCCTGCGCGACATCCACGCCGCCGGGTTCGTCCATCGCGACCTCAAGCCGCCCAACATCGTGCTCACCGCGAACGGTCCGCGGGTCATCGACTTCGGCATCGCGCGTCCGGAGCACGGACTGACGCTCACCACCACTGGGCAGATTCCGGTCACCCCGGGGTACGGCGCCCCCGAGCAGGTGCTCGGCCGTCGGGTCACCGCGGCGGCCGACGTCTTCTCCCTCGGCGCCGTCCTCGTGTACGCGGCCACCGGGCACCGGGCGTTCACCGGCGGGCATGTCGCTGCGGTCCAGTACGAGGTCGTTCACGGCGAACCGCGCTGGCACGGCCTCTCGCCCGAGCAGCATGCCCTGATCGCCCCGTGTCTCGCGAAGGAGGCGGCGGGCCGGCCCACTCCCGAACAGATCGCCGGGGCCTTCACCCTGTCCGGGAAGTCCGACGGGGTGTGGAAGCGTGGGCCCTTGGCCGATGCGATCAGGGAGCGGGAGCGCGAGATACGGGAACTGACCGCACCGTTGCTGACGACCCGGACCGGGGTGGGGCCGAGCCGGCGCGGACTGCTCACCGGGGTCGCGGCCGGTGGCGCGCTGCTCGCGGCGACCGGTGGCACCGGCTGGTGGCTGATGCGCGACGGTGGCTCGCGCCGCAAGGACCTGTTCGCCCTGCCGCCCGCGGTGAAGACACCGACGGCGCGCATCCTGTCCGCCGACGATGGCGACTTCATCATCGGTGACGCCATCAAGCCGCTCTGGAAGCACGATGCGGCGGTGGGATCGCAGTCACCAGCGCCGCTGCCGGTCCGCGACGTGGTCATCGCCGGTGCCAAGTCCGGCGGTGTAGCGGCGTTCAACGTCGTCGACGGCAAACAGCGCTGGCAGGCCTCCGACATGGAGATGGCAAGCGGCTATCTGTCGCTCTCCGACCGTCTGCTCGTGACCGCCGACACCCACGGCACGCTGCATACCTTCGTCCCGTCCACGGGCGAGCCCAAGTGGACGGCGCAGGCCGATGCCGAGGCGCTCCTGGCCGTCGATGAGGAGGCGGTGTACGTCGTGACGAAGGACCACCGGCTTCGTTCGGTGGGTCGTTTCGATGCGGGACTCCGCTGGACCGTGTCGGTGCCGGAGCGGTTCAGGACCCGCCTGTACCTCCACGGCGTGGTCGACAGCGGAACACTGGTCGTCGCGACCACCGACGGGCACGCACTGGCGGTCAGCACGAAGACCGGCCGCACGCTGTGGACGGTGTACGACCAGGCGAAGAAGACACAGCTCGTTCCGGTGGCCGCGAGCGGTGTGGTCTATCTCAACGGCAAGACGCTGACCGGCCGGAGGATCTCGGACGGCAAGGAGGTCTGGCGGGGGATCAATGAATCCGGGTCCTCGTCGGAATGGGGTCCCGCCGGTCTCTCCGACGACTATGTGTATGCGAACGTCGGTGGCTCCAACGAGCGGTTCAGCCTCCGCAAGGGCCGCAAGGGCTGGTTCGGCCCGGGCGGCACCGACGGGAGTCCGGTCCTGTTCCAGGGCAGCGGTGTATGGGTGCTCCAAGATCTGAACGACGGTCTGTCGGTACACGCCCTGAGCGTCAAGGACGGCTCGGAGATCTGGTACTTCGACCCTCGCTTCATCGACGACCTCAAGCTCGCGGCCGACGGCAACCGAGTCTTCGTCACGGCAGGCAACGCCCTGATCGCGTTGCCGGTCTTCTGACCTCGCCGCACCCGAAACAGGAATCCGGCGGTCGGCCAGACCGCCGGATTCGCCGTATTCACAGCCCCTGAACGAGCACGTCAGTACTCCACGTCCACCAACCCCGTCTGCACCAACGGCTTCCCCCGCTTCCGCGACACGAAGACGCCCCGTCCCGCGGGCATCGGCCGCGGTCGTACCCCGTTGAGGATGTCGCCCTCCGCCGGATCGCCGGCCATGACGATGCCCTGGGCGCCGAGTTCCTTCATGCGCTGCATGAAGGGCTCGTAGGCGGCGCGGCCCGCGCCCGCGGAGGAGCGGGCGATGATGAAGCGGACGCCGACGTCGCGGGCGAAGGGCAGCATCTCCGTCAGGCCGCTGAGCGGGTTGCCGCTGGAGGTGGAGACGAGGTCGTAGTCGTCGATGACGACGAACACCTGCGGGCCCCGCCACCAGCTGCGGTCCCGCAGTTGCTGCGGGGTGACATCGGCCGTCGGTGTGCGGCGCTGCATGAGGTCGGCCAGCGCCACCATGTGGTGGTCCATCTGGCTGGACATCGGGATGTACTCCGCCAGGTGCGAGGCGGGTGTGATGTCCAGCAGCGAGCGGCGGTTGTCGACGACGAAGAACTTCGCCTCGTCGCCGCTGTACCGCAGGCAGAGCTGCTTGATCAGCAGCCGCAGCAGGTTGGACTTGCCGGACTCGCTCTCGCCGAAGACGAGGAAGAACGGGTCCTGTTCGAAGTCCAGGAACACCGGCTCCAGGGCGTCCTCGTCCAGCGCGAAGGCGATGCCCCGCTGCGGAAGGCGGTCGCCCGGAGGCAGCTCCACCGCCTCCAGCTGGCGCGGCAGCAGCCGCACCTGCGGGGCGCCCGGCGCCTGCCAGTGGCGGCCGACCTCGGTGGTCAGCGCCGCCGTCGCGTCAGCCAGGTCGGTGTCGGAGGTCAGACCGTCGATGCGCGGGACCGCCGCCATGAAGTGGAGCTTCTGGGGGGAGAGGCCGCGGCCGGGAACGCCGGCGGGGACGTTGACCGCCACCTTGCGGTCGATCTCGGAGTCCATGACGTCACCGAGGCGCAGCTCCAGGCGGTTCATCAGGTGGTCCTTGAGGTTCGCCCGGACCTCCATCGAACGCGACGCCGTGATGATCACGTGGATGCCGTAGCCGAGACCGCGGGCGGCGAGGTCCACGACCGCCGGTTCCAGGGCCTCGTAGTCCGTGCGGAAGTTGCCCCAGCCGTCGACGATCAGGAAGACGTCACCCCAGGGCTGGTCGGTCACCGAGATCTCACCGCGGGCCCGTCGGCTGCGGAAGTCGGCGATCGACGCGATGCCCGTCGCGCGGAAGTACTCCTCGCGGCGGGTCAGGACGCCGTACACCTCGGAGACCGTACGGCGGACGCGTTCCGGGTCGAGGCGGGAGGCGATGCCGCCGACGTGCGGCAGGCCGGCGACCGCGGCCATACCGCCGCCGCCGAAGTCCAGCCCGTAGAACTGCACCTCGTACGGCGTGTGCGTCAGCGCGAAGGAGCAGATCAGGGACCGCAGCAGCGTCGACTTGCCGGACTGCGGGCCGCCGATGATCTGCATGTGGCCCGCCGCGCCCGAGAAGTCGATCATCAGCCGGTCACGACGCTGCTCGTACGGCTTGTCGACGAGGCCGACCGGGACGATCAGACGGCCGGCACCCTCGTAGTTCGGCTGGGTCAGGCCACGGCCCTGCACCGCCGCGAGGCCGGGCAGCAGCGAGTCCAGCGCCGGCGGGCTCTCCAGCGGGGGCAGCCACACCTGGTGGGCCGCCGGTCCCTGGGCCTCCAGGCGGCGCACGATCACGTCCAGGACGGTGTCGGCCAGCGCGTCGTCCGTCTCGGGGGCCGACTCCACACGCTGCTGCGGGAGCGCCGTGTACTGCACCGGCACCTCGGTGGCCGTGAACAGCACCGGGCGCCGGTCCACCGGCAGCGGGCCACCGCCGGGCGCCGTCCGCTGCCCGCCCGTACGGTACGTGCCGGAGACGTACGCCGCCTTGAAGCGGACCATTTCGTCCGTGCCGAACTTCAGGAAGCCGGAACCGGGGACGTTGGGGAGTTCGTAGGCGTCGGGGACGCCGAGCGCGGCGCGGGATTCGGCCGCCGAGAACGTGCGCAGACCGATGCGGTACGACAGGTACGTCTCCAGGCCGCGCAGCCGGCCCTCCTCCAGGCGCTGCGAGGCCAGCAGCAGGTGCACGCCCAGCGAACGGCCGATACGGCCGATCTGCACGAACATCTCGATGAAGTCCGGCTTCGCGGTCAGCAGTTCGCTGAACTCGTCGATCACCAGGACGAGGGAGGGGATGGGCTGCAGGGGCGCGCCCGCCGCGCGGGCCTTCTCGTAGTCGTGGATGTTGGCGTAGTTGCCCGCGTCGCGGAGCATCTCCTGGCGGCGGTTGAGCTCACCGCGGATCGAGTCGCCCATGCGGTCGACCAGGGTGAGGTCGTCGGCCAGGTTGGTGATGACCGCGGCGACGTGGGGCATCTGCGCCATGCCGGCGAAGGTCGCACCGCCCTTGAAGTCCGCGAGGACGAAGTTCAGGGTCTCGGAGGAGTGCGTGACGGCGAGGCCCAGCACCAGGGTGCGCAGCAGCTCCGACTTGCCGGAACCGGTGGCGCCGACGCACAGGCCGTGCGGGCCCATACCCTCCTGCGCGGCTTCCTTGAGGTCCAGCATGACCGGGCGGCCGTCCTCGCCGAGGCCGATGGGCACGCGCAGACGCTCCGCGAGCCCGCGCGGGCGCCAGGTCCGCTTGGTGTCGACGGAGGCCGCGTCGCCGAGACCGAGGAGATCGGTGAACTCCAGGTTCGCGAGCAGCGGTTCGCCGTCGTCGCCGCCCACCCCCATGCACAGCGGCGCCAGCTGCCGGGCCAGTGCCTCGGCGGACTCGTAGGAGAGCGCGTCCGGGATGCCGTCGTAGAGCTCCCCGTGCCCGGACTCCAGCCGCAGCGTGCCCGGCTGTACGACGATGGACAACTCGCCGCCCGGCTTCATGAGTTCGCCGGCCACGACCTCGAGGATGGTGACGCCCTGCAGGCCCTCCGGATTGGCGAGCACGGAGTCCGGCAGCAGGGAGATGTCGTCGAGGACGAGCACGATGTGCGGCTCGTCCAGCAGGGGCGCGGCGGCGGGGTGGAAGCGAGGGCGGCCGGTGAGCCGGGCGGACAGCAGGTCCTCCAGCTCGCGCGGGTCGGTGCCGATCAGCCGTCGGCTGCCCGCGCCGTCCACCGCGCCGGGCGCCTGCACGTGCGGCAGCCACTTCGCCCAGTCCCAGTCCGGCAGCGCCTCGCGTCCCGCGGCCACCGCGATGACCAGGTCTTCGGGGGAGTGCAGCGAGGCCAGCGAGCCGACCAGCGCGCGGGCGGAGGCGCGTACGGACTGCGGCTCACCGCTGAGCGTGACGTGGTAGAAGGCGCGCAGGGACACCGCCATCGGCAGGTCGCCGACGGTGCCGTGCGTGGCGAGGAAGCGCTGCATGGCGCCCGCGGTCAGCGGCTCCAACTGCTCGACCGGACCCGTCTCCGGGGCCACGAGAGAAGTCGCCAGCGGCTGCGGGCCCAGGCCGACGCGCACGTGCGCGAAGTCCTCGTCGCTCGCCCGCCGCTCCCACACCCGGCTGCCCTCGGCGACGAGCGCCCACAGTTGCTCGGGGGAGGGGTGCAGGTAGTACTGCGCGTCCCGCTGCTTCCGCGCCGCCTCGACGGCGGACCTGCGGGTCTGCGACAGATAGCTGAGGTAGTCGCGGCGCATGTCGGCCAGCTGGCCCTGGGAGCCACGGCGGAAGCGGACCACCATCGCGATGGACATGGCCACGGTCGAGGCGATCATGATCATGCCCATGATCTTCATGAACGGCTGGCCGTTCGTGAAGAAGAACACCACCGAGCCACCCATGCCCAACGTCGGCAGCAGCTGCATCAGGACGCTTTCCTGATGCCCCCTCGGCAGTTCCGGCGGCGGCTGGACAACGACCTCATCCGTGGGCACTTCGGACGGAAGCGCCCTAGCGGGGCGCTTGACGACAATCTGGCTCACTGCTCACCAATTCCCTTGCCCGACCCAGGCTTTCCGCCCGCCGCCCCGTGTCCGGCGAGCGCAGGCCGCCGCGTGATCCTACTGAGTTCACGGCGGACGGGTGAGCGGTAGGGTGCCGGGTGTTCGCGTGAGCACACGCCGAGCAGGCCGGGCGAACCGGGACAACCCCCTTGATGTCAAGGCGGTACGGCCCCGGAATCCGGCCACAGGGCCCCCGTGCCGACCCGCGCAGATGCGACCGGCACGAGACCTTCACGAAGTAGACGCACCACCACCACTGAGGGGGAGCAGCAGGTGAGCATGACGGCCGCCGCCACCGGCGGAACCGGGACGGGAGCCCCCGCCGGGTCCGGCACCGGACTCGGCTTCTGCCGGGTCACCATCGTCGCGCCGGACAGCCGTATCGACGTGGCACTGCCCGACGACGTCCCCGTCGCCGACCTCTATCCGGAGATCCTCCGGCTGTCCCAGCAGAGTCCCGAGTCGGGCGCCCCGGTCGGCTACCACCTGGTCCGCACCGACGGCACCGTGCTGGACAGCGCCCGCTCCTTCGCCGCCCAGCGCATTCTCGACGGCGAACTGCTCACCCTGCGGCCGTTCGCGGAGTCCCTGCCGCCGGCCGTCTTCGACGACGTCGCCGAGGCCGTCGCCTCGGCCGTCACCAAGCAGCACAAGCTGTGGAGCGGCGACCTCACCCGGGCCGCCGGTCTCGTCGGCGGCGGCGTGCTGCCCACGCTGCTCGCGTTCGTCGCCTGGACCGCCGACCCGCGTCACGACATGCACGGTCTCGCCGGCATCCTCGCCGCCGTCGCAGGCATCCTCCTGGTCGTCCTCTCCGCGATCCGTGCCCGCGTCTACGACGACCGCGGCTCGGCCATCGCCCTCGGCCTCGGCGCGCTGCCCAACATCGGTGTCGCCGGCAGCGGCCTGCTGCCCCTCACCGGCGGGGAGGGCATCGGCCGGCTCCAGTTCCTGCTGGCGTGCGCGGCGGTGCTCGTCGCGGCCCTGATCCTCACCCTGTGCTCCCCGCGCGGCGACGGCCCGTTCGTGGCCTTCGTCTTCGCCTCCGCGGTCGCCCTGGTCGTTGTCTTCGTCGCGACCCTCACCCACTGGTCCGCGACCGAGATGGCCGGCCTGTGCGCGCCCGTCGCCGTCGGTGCGCTCGCCTTCCTGCCCGGCATGTCCATGCGCTTCGCGCGGCTGCCGATCGGCTTCGAGAACCCCAGCAGCGGCCCTGCCCGCTCCGCCTACGGCACCGAGTCCGCCGGGCCGGAGGCCGTCGACACCGAGCGCGTCGAGGCCCAGGCCCGGCGCGGCCACGAGCTGCTCGTCGGCCTGGTCGGCGGTTGTGCCCTCCTCGCCGTGGGAGCCTCGGCGGTGCTGGGCTTCTCCGACGGCATCTGGGCCCAGGTGCTCGCGTTCGCCACCGGCGTCGCGATGCTGATGCGTGCCGGCCTCTTCCGGTACACCGCCCAGGTCGCCCCCGTCCTGGCCGCCGGCCTCGCCTGCCTGGTCCTGCTCGGCCTCGGCCTCGCCCTCAACCCGCCGGGACACGTGATCCGAGAGGCCCTCGGCGGGAACCGCACCGACCTGGACATCCGCACCATCTGGCTGATCGCCGTCATCGGTGCGGCCACCGCCCTGGTGACCGCGCTGGGCCTGATCCTGTCGCGCGGCGGGCTGACCCCGTTCTGGGGCCGGTTCCTGGAGATCTGCGAGGGCTTCGTCCTGCTGACGCTGATCCCGCTGACCCTGGCGGTCTTCGACGTGTACGCGACCGCGCGGTCGATGACCAGCAAATGAGCGGCGTCTTGTCGTCCTGGCCGTCCGCGTCGGAGGCCGCCACGGCCGTCCGTGATCCACGTCGCCGCCCCCGAAGGGACCTGACAGCGTGAGCTTCGGCCCGCCACCGTCGATATACACCCACTCCGCACTGGAGGCGGACCGGCAGCGGGCCAGGAGCCGCAGACGGCTCCTCGCCGCGGTCGCCGCGGTGGTGGCCGCCGTCCTGTGTGTCGGCGCGGGCCTGTTGTGGTACCACTCGGCCGACCACGGCACGGGGCGGACCGACGCCGAAGCGGTCCGGCAGGCCCCGGAGGCCGTACGGGAGACGGCGGAGAAGGCCCCCGATTCGCCGGAGGGCCAACTCGTCGTCCAGCACGACGAGGACAAACTCACCGACAAGCCGCGGTACGCGCCCGGCACCTGGGCCACGCGCAAGATCCTCGCGCGAGCCGTCGCCAACCGGATCGAGGGATACAAGATCGATCCGGTCTACGACGAGACCGCCTGGACTCTCCAGCTCGACGGGCACGTCTGTGCCGTCAGCCGCGACGTCACCGCCGACGGCCGGACCGCGGTCGTCGTCCAGCCCGCCGTGCAGGGCCAGAAGACCGACACGGGCATCTGCAACGAGGTGCTCCTCGTCGACCTCGACACCGGCAAGAAGCTGTGGCAGCAGAAGATGCCGGCGGCCGACTTCGCCTACGTCACCAACACCAACATCGCCCTGACCAGGGGTGTCGTGGCCATCGCCTGGAACCTCGGGTCGGTGGCGTACGACATGGACAGCGGCAAACGGCTGTGGAACACCACCCTCGCCACCTCCCAGTGCCACGACAAGGGCTACGCGGGCGGCCGCGCCCTGCTCGCCCTCGTCACCTGCGGCGGGGCCGGCAACACCACCTACCGGGTGGAGAGACTCGATCCGCGTACCGGCAAGGCCGTCTGGCAGTACTCGGTCGGCGCGGGCATCCAGGACGTCTACCTGCCGTCCTCCGATCCGCCCGTGCTCGCCGTGGCGGCGGGGGACACCCTCGTCACGGACCTGCTGACCCTCGACCCGAAGAACGGCCGGCGGCTGGCCACCATCTCGTTGCGGGGCTACGACTCCAAGTGCGGCGAGGAGCCGTACGCCGGCCCGTTCTTCGGCGTCGTCGACAAGTGCGACGGCATCGTGGTCGGCCGCGACCGGCTCTTCGTCATGAGCAAGGAGAGCGACGGCGACTTCAAGAAGCCCGCGAACCGGATCACGGCCTTCGACCCGCAGAAGGGCACCACGGTCGCCACGTTCGAGGGACGCCCCTTCCAACTGGTCGTCCCCGTCCGCATGAACGGCGACGACCTGATCCTCTACCGCCGCGGCACGGACTCCGTCCAGCCCGCGGCCATCGTCGACTGGAACCCCCGGACCGACAAGGAGACCCCGTACCTCCTGTTCCACCTCCCGGAGGACGACGAGAACGAACTCAGCGACCCCGAGCAGTCGGACATCCTGTACGAACAGGGGCACGCCTTCTTCGCCCGCCGCGTCCTGGAACGCGACACCAATCACCCGAAGGACCCGGTGCTGTCGGTGCTCGGAGTGGGCACCGCGGGCCTGAAGCACTGAATCAGGGGTGGACAAGCGCGAAGGGGCGGCACGCACGCGTGCCGCCCCCTCACCGTGTCAGGCGCTACGCCCACCCCCCCCGTTCCCCTCCGTCGGCTCCAGGTCGAACTCCCCGTCCCGTGCCCCCAGCACGAAGGCGCGCCACTCCGCCTCGGTGTAGCGCAGCACGGTGTCGGGGTCGAGGGAGGATCGCATGGCCACGGCTCCGTCGGGCAGGTAGGCGATCTCGACGCGCTCCTCGTGCTCCTCGGTGCCCGGGGCGCAGTGCCACTCGACACCGGAGATGTCGAGGCCGTACAGCTCGTCCCGCTCCCGCTCCTTGCGCGCCTTGATCTCCGCTTCCGTCTCCGTCATCGTGCAACGACCCCTTCCCGGCGTAACGGCGTAACGTTCGGTCCCGGCGCTCACCCTAGTGGCCGCACGACCGCCGCCCGGGCTGTTCGCAGACCGGGGGAAAGGTGCCCGCCACCTCCTGGTACCCTGGCTGACGGCCGTTCGTGTACGCACCCCCGGACCCCGCAGGCAGTCCTGCACGTTCTGGTGGCCGCGCCCAGCGGATCCCCGCCTCCCGAGTAACGGAAGCTTCCCCGAGACGTAGACCGGGGGCACTCGGTGGCATTCAAGAGACTATTGAGGAGTACGCGTGTCGCTCGACGCCGCTACGAAGAAGCAGATCATCGGCGAGTTCGGTACCAAGGAGGGTGACACCGGCTCCCCCGAGGTCCAGGTCGCTCTGCTCTCCCGTCGGATCTCCGACCTGACCGAGCACCTCAAGACCCACAAGCACGACCACCACTCCCGTCGTGGCCTGCTGATCCTCGTCGGTCAGCGCCGCCGCCTTCTCCAGTACCTGGCGAAGAAGGACATCCAGCGCTTCCGTACGCTGGTCGACCGCCTCGGCATCCGCCGCGGTGCGGCGGGCGCCAAGTAAGACGCCGTGAAGGGAGCGGTTCCCGAAGGACTCGGGGATCGCTCCCTTTGCCGTATGTAGGGAAACGTGCGGAGTGTCACACACGCTTTGTAGTGTGGTAGCACAACGCAGTACGCACGACGCACAACGCAAGACGCACGACACAGTACGCAGTACGAAAAGAACGAGGAGAAGCGCACCTCGCCGCCGCCGGTCCTCGGTAGTGGCCCCCGGGGGGAAGCGAGCCCCGGGTGCTTCGATCGAAGACCGGCCCGCACCAGACGGCGCGCTTCTCCGCCACCGTCCCCCTGCCACACGGGCAGCCAAGGGACGAAAGACGATACGTAACGGAGAAAACGCTAGTGGAGAACGAGACCCACTACGCCGAGGCCGTCATCGACAACGGCGCCTTCGGTACCCGCACCATCCGCTTCGAGACGGGCCGCCTGGCCAAGCAGGCCGCCGGCTCCGCCGTGGCGTACCTGGACGACGACACCATGGTGCTGTCGGCCACCACCGCCTCCAAGAACCCCAAGGACCAGCTCGACTTCTTCCCGCTGACGGTGGACGTCGAGGAGCGGATGTACGCCGCCGGCAAGATCCCCGGCAGCTTCTTCCGCCGTGAGGGCCGGCCGTCCGAGGACGCCATCCTCACCTGCCGCCTCATCGACCGTCCGCTGCGCCCGTCCTTCAAGAAGGGCCTGCGCAACGAGATCCAGGTCGTCGCCACGATCATGGCCCTCAACCCCGACCACCTGTACGACGTCGTGGCGATCAACGCCGCGTCCGCGTCCACGCAGCTGGCCGGCCTGCCCTTCTCCGGCCCGATCGGCGGCGTCCGCGTCGCGCTGATCCGCGGTCAGTGGGTGGCCTTCCCGACGCACACCGAGCTCGAGGACGCCGTCTTCGACATGGTCGTCGCGGGCCGCGTCCTGGAGGACGGCGACGTCGCGATCATGATGGTCGAGGCCGAGGCCACCGAGGGCACCATCAAGCTCGTCGAGGGCGGTTCCGAGGCGCCGACCGAGGAGGTCGTCGCCGCCGGTCTGGACGCCGCGAAGCCCTTCATCAAGGTGCTGTGCCGCGCCCAGGCCGACCTCGCCGCCAAGGCCGCCAAGCCGACCGCCGAGTTCCCGATCTTCCTGGACTACCAGGACGACGTCTTCGAGGCACTGACGGCCGCCGTTCGCCCCGAGCTCGCCCAGGCGCTCACCATCGCCGGCAAGCAGGAGCGCGAGGCCGAGCTGGACCGCGTCAAGGGTCTGGCCGCCGAGAAGCTGCTGCCGGAGTTCGAGGGCCGCGAGAAGGAGATCTCCGCCGCGTACCGCTCGCTCACCAAGCAGCTGGTCCGCGAGCGTGTGATCAAGGAGAAGAAGCGCATCGACGGCCGTGGGGTGACGGACATCCGTACCCTGGCCGCTGAGGTCGAGGCCATCCCGCGGGTGCACGGTTCCGCGCTGTTCGAGCGTGGCGAGACCCAGATCCTGGGCGTCACCACCCTCAACATGCTCCGCATGGAGCAGCAGCTGGACACCCTCTCCCCGGTGACCCGCAAGCGCTACATGCACAACTACAACTTCCCGCCGTACTCCACCGGTGAGACCGGCCGCGTCGGCTCCCCGAAGCGCCGCGAGATCGGCCACGGCGCCCTCGCCGAGCGCGCCCTCGTGCCGGTGCTGCCGACGCGCGAGGAGTTCCCGTACGCGATCCGCCAGGTGTCCGAGGCCCTCGGCTCCAACGGCTCGACGTCCATGGGCTCGGTCTGCGCCTCCACCATGTCGCTGCTGAACGCCGGTGTGCCGCTGAAGGCCCCGGTCGCCGGTATCGCCATGGGTCTGATCTCCCAGGAGATCGACGGCGAGACGCACTACGTCACCCTCACCGACATCCTCGGTGCGGAGGACGCCTTCGGCGACATGGACTTCAAGGTCGCCGGCACGAAGGACTTCGTGACCGCCCTCCAGCTCGACACCAAGCTGGACGGCATCCCGGCCTCCGTCCTGGCCGCGGCCCTCAAGCAGGCCCGCGACGCCCGTCTCCACATCCTCGACGTGATGATGGAGGCCATCGACCGGCCCGACGAGATGAGCCCGCACGCCCCGCGGATCATCACCGTCAAGATCCCGGTCGACAAGATCGGTGAGGTCATCGGCCCCAAGGGCAAGATGATCAACCAGATCCAGGAGGACACGGGCGCCGAGATCACCATCGAGGACGACGGCACGATCTACATCGGTGCCGCCGACGGTCCCTCGGCGGAGGCCGCCCGCGCCACGATCAACGGCATCGCCAACCCGACGATGCCCGAGGTCGGCGAGCGCTACCTGGGTACGGTCGTCAAGACGACCACCTTCGGTGCGTTCGTCTCCCTGCTGCCCGGCAAGGACGGTCTGCTGCACATCTCGCAGATCCGCAAGCTGGCCGGCGGCAAGCGCGTGGAGAACGTCGAGGACGTCCTCGGCGTGGGCCAGAAGGTCCAGGTCGAGATCGCCGAGATCGACTCCCGCGGCAAGCTCTCCCTCGTTCCGGTGATCGAGGGCGAGGAAGGCGACAACGAGAACAAGGACGACGCCGAGCAGTGACGTCCCGTAGCTCCAAGGTGACGGCCCGCCCCTCTTCGGAGGCGCGGGCCGTCGCCCGTACCCAAACCCTGATCAAGGGCCGGAACGGCATCGGCACGGTCCGCAAGACCACCCTCCCGGGCGGCCTGCGCATCGTCACCGAGACCCTGCCCTCGGTCCGCTCCGCGACCTTCGGCATCTGGGCGCACGTCGGCTCCCGCGACGAGACCCCGGCCCTGAACGGCGCCACGCACTACCTGGAGCACCTGCTCTTCAAGGGCACGCGGCAGCGCAGCGCGCTGGACATCTCCGCCGCCCTCGACGCCGTCGGCGGCGAGATGAACGCATTCACGGCCAAGGAGTACACGTGCTACTACGCGCGCGTGCTCGACACCGACCTGCCCCTCGCCATCGACGTCGTCTGCGACATGCTGACCGGCTCGCTGATCCTGGAGGAGGACGTCGACGTCGAACGCGGCGCGATCCTCGAAGAGATCGCCATGACCGAGGACGACCCGGGCGACTGTGTGCACGACCTGTTCGCGCACACCATGTTCGGGAACAACGCCCTCGGCCGCCCGGTGCTCGGCACGGTCGACACGGTCAACGCCCTCGGCGCCGACCGCATCCGCCGCTTCTACAAGAAGCACTACGACCCGACCCACCTCGTGGTCGCCTGCGCGGGCAACATCGATCACCACAAGGTCGTACGCCAGGTCCGTGCCGCGTTCGAGCGGGCGGGCGTCTTCAAGAACCTGGACGCGCAGCCGATCGCCCCGCGGGACGGCAGCCGTACGATCCGCACCTTCGGCAAGGTCGAGCTGCTCGGCCGCAAGACCGAGCAGGCGCACGTCGTCCTCGGCATGCCGGGCCTCGCCCGCACCGACGACCGCCGCTGGGCCATGGGCGTGCTCAACACCGCCCTCGGCGGCGGCATGTCCTCCCGCCTCTTCCAGGAGGTCCGGGAGAAGCGCGGTCTCGCCTACAGCGTGTACTCGTACACCTCGGCCTTCGCCGACTGCGGCCTGTTCGGCGTGTACGCCGGCTGCCGGCCGAGCCAGGTGCACGACGTGCTGAAGATCTGCCGCGACGAACTCGACCACGTCGCCGCCAACGGCCTCACCGACGACGAGATCGCCCGCGCCGTCGGCCAGCTCCGCGGCTCCACCGTCCTCGGCCTGGAGGACACCGGCGCGCTGATGAACCGTATCGGCAAGAGCGAGCTGTGCTGGGGCGAGCAGATGTCGGTCGACGACATGCTGGACCGGATAGCCGCGGTCACCCCGGACGAGGTCCGCGCGGTCGCCCGCGACATCCTGGGACAGCGCCCGTCACTGTCGGTCATCGGCCCGCTGAAGGACAAGCAGGCCGCGCGGCTGCACGACGCCGTCGCCTAACCACTCCTGACAAGGAAGCACAAGAGATGAGCAAGCTGCGCGTGGCGGTCCTCGGCGCCAAGGGCCGGATCGGGGCCGAGGCGGTCAGGGCGGTCGAGGCCGCCGAGGACATGGAGCTGGTCGCCGCCCTCGGCCGCGGGGACGAGCTGGAGACGCTGGCGGAGACCGGCGCCCAGGTCGCGGTCGAGCTGACCACCCCCGACTCCGTCATGGACAACCTCGACTACTGCGTGCGCCACGGCATCCACGCCGTCGTCGGTACGACGGGCTGGACCGAGGAGCGCCTCGCGCGGCTGAACGGCTGGCTCGCCGAGTCCCCGGGCACCGGCGTGCTCATCGCGCCGAACTTCTCCATCGGCGCCGTGCTGACCATGAAGTTCGCGCAGATCGCCGCGCCGTACTTCGAGTCGGTCGAGGTCGTCGAGCTGCACCACCCGAACAAGGTGGACGCCCCGAGCGGTACGGCCACGCGCACCGCCCAGCTGATCGCCGAGGCCCGCCGCGCGGCCGGTACGGCACCGGCGCCGGACGCCACCGCCACCGCCCTGGACGGCGCCCGCGGCGCCAGCGTCGAGGGGATCCCCGTCCACGCCGTCCGGCTGCGCGGCCTCCTGGCCCACCAGGAGGTGCTGCTCGGCGGCGAGGGCGAGACCCTCACCATCCGCCACGACTCCCTGCACCACAGCAGCTTCATGCCGGGCATCCTGCTCGGCGCCCGCCGCGTGGTGACCACTCCGGGCCTGACCTTCGGCCTGGAGCACTTCCTGGACCTGAGCTGAGACAGCCCCTGCCATGCGCGCCAAGATCACTTACCTCGTCACCGCCGCCGTCCTGGTCTTCTACTTCGTCCTGGTCGGCAGCCGCGGCGTCATGCTCATACAGGCCGGCACGCTCCTGACCGTCACCTTCGGGGTCGCGGTCCTGATCCTGCCGGTCATCGGCCTGTGGTTCCTGTGGCAGAACACCCAGTTCGTCCGCAAGGCCAACGCCCTCGCCGCCCAGCTCGACGCCGAGGGCGGCCTGCCCGTGGACGAGCTGCGGCGCACCCCGAGCGGTCACATCGACCGCGACTCCGCCGACGAGGTGTTCGCCAAGCGCAAGGCCGAGACGGAGGCGTCCCCCGGCGACTGGCGCTGCTGGTTCCGGCTCGCCGTCGCCTACCACGACGCCCGCGACACCCCACGCGCCCGCAAGGCCATGCAACGGGCCATCGCCCTGCACGACGGCAAGCCCGCCCGGGCCTGAGCCGTACGGCGCGGACAGCGCGCGCACCGGACACACCGAAGGGGCCGGCCCGCAGCGGACCGGCCCCTTCGGCATGCGCAGGTCAGTCGCGCCCGTGCCCGCGGCCGCACTCCGCGGCCCACGCCTCGACCGCGTCCGCGGCCCGGTCGAAGGCGGCCGGGCGGCTCAGGAAGTCCAGTGTGTGCGTGGTCAGTAGCGGCGGCGTGTCCTCGGCCGACCGGTCCCCCCGGACGAGGGTCAGCGCCTGCCCCTGCACCGTCCGGGGCAGTCCCAGCCAGCGCACGGGCTGCTGCGCCGTCCGCACCGAGACCACCCGCGACCACGGCACCGTACGCGTCACCAGGAACCCGACGCGGCGCAGCCCGCGTCCGCTCACCCAGACGCCCATGCGCAGCATCCGCAGCGCGGCGGCGATCACCACGAGCGCCGTGACGAGGACCGCCACGGCGGAGGACACCGAGTCGGCCAGGGCGATGACGACCGCGGCGAACAGCACGAAGGCGGCGACCAGCAGCACCAGCGCGGCCACGCCCACCCGCCAGGGCCCGGGACGGTAGGGGCGCCGCCAGCGCTCCCGGTCGAGGTGGGGCAGCGCGCTCTCGTCGGCGGCCTCGAAGGTGCGGTCGGCCGTCAGGAAGGGCAGGGGCACGGCTGGTCCTCACTCGATCCTTGCGTGGGCTGTGCCCGGTGAGGCTATCCGGCCGGGTTCGCGCTCACCACCCTTGGACGGCTGTAAGAGTCAGCGCCCGTCGGCGGCCCGCGACTGCTGCACGGGGGTGTCGGACGGGGTCGACAGCGCCGGCATGCCGAGTATCAGCGAGCCCGCGAGCCCGGCGACGATGGTGAGGCCCAGCAGCCCGCGCCCGGCTATCTGCCCGGCGGACGCACGCCGGCGCGGCGGGGGAGCGACATTGCTGCGGAACCGGTCCGCCTCGGCCAGGAAGGCGAAGGGCACGGGCTCACGCCGACGGAACATGGGAGGTACCTCTCCTCTCGGGAGTGTTGTTTTCGGGTCGAACGAGCAGGTCTCACCCATACAGACGATCGAGTGACGGAAAAGGTGCCCATGTCCGAAAAAATCACCGGCACGGTCACCGAACAGTCACTGTGCGGCACTGTCAGAGGCGCCCCGTACAGTGGGCGCGAACCTGAAGAAGTGATGGGAAGGACCCCCGTGACCACCCCCGAGTCGCTCACCCTGCGCAGTGACGTCACCGTCGAGCTCGTGAAGTCCAGCGCGTCGGATGCCGACGTCCTCTTCGCCGCCCGCGTCTCCACGCTCGGCGAGCAGTCCCTGGACGAGCTGAAGAAGGACCCCGAGCGCTCCAAGGGCCTGATCAACTACCTGATGCGCGACCGGCACGGCAGCCCGTTCGAGCACAACTCGATGACCTTCTTCATCAGCGCCCCGATCTTCGTCTTCCGCGAGTTCATGCGGCACCGCGTCGGCTGGTCGTACAACGAGGAGTCCGGCCGCTACCGCGAGCTGGAGCCCGTCTTCTACGTCCCCGGCACCGACCGCAAGCTGGTCCAGGAGGGCCGCCCCGGCAAGTACGTCTTCGTCGAGGGCACCCCGGCCCAGCACGACACGGTGAGCAGCACCCTCACCGAGAGCTACGAGCAGGCCTACGCGGCCTACCAGAAGCTCCTCGCCGAGGGCGTCGCCCGTGAGGTCGCCCGCTCGGTGCTCCCCGTCGGCCTGTTCTCCTCGATGTACGCCACCTGCAACGCCCGCTCCCTGATGCACTTCCTCGGCCTGCGCACCCAGCACGAGCTGGCCAAGGTGCCGTCCTTCCCGCAGCGGGAGATCGAGATGGTCGGCGAGAAGATGGAGGCGGAGTGGGCCAAGCTCATGCCGCTGACGTACGCCGCCTTCAACGGCAACGGCCGGGTCGCCCCGTAATCAGGGCCCGGAACGGATGTACGCATCAGCCAGGCGAAGTGTCCGTATTGCGGCATTTGAAGAAGTTCATCTAGCCTGATCAAACGGACCCGGCACTGCTTGAACCCCCGAGCAGGCAGTGCCGGGCTCCATATTTGTCCTGACTTTCCCGGCCCCCCGAGGGCAGACCACGCATGGAGCACCGAGTAGCGTGTTACCCATGGCTCCGACCTCGACTCCGCAGACCCCCTTCGGGCGGGTCCTCACCGCCATGGTCACGCCCTTCACGGCGGACGGCGCACTCGACCTCGACGGCGCGCAGCGGCTCGCCGCCCACCTGGTGGACGCAGGCAACGACGGCCTGATCGTCAACGGCACCACCGGCGAGTCCCCCACCACCACCGATGCGGAGAAAGCGGACCTGGTACGAGCCGTACTGGAGGCGGTCGGCGACCGAGCCCACGTCGTCGCGGGCGTCGGCACCAACGACACCCACCACAGCGTCGAGCTGGCCCGCGAGGCCGAGCGCGTCGGCGCCCACGGCCTCCTGGTCGTCACGCCGTACTACAACAAGCCCCCGCAGGAGGGCCTGTACCGCCACTTCACGGCCGTCGCGGACGCCACCGGCCTGCCGGTCATGCTCTACGACATCCCCGGCCGCAGCGGCGTCCCGATCAACACCGAGACGCTCGTCCGGCTCGCCGCGCACCCCCGCATCGTCGCCAACAAGGACGCCAAGGGCGACCTCGGCCGCGCCAGCTGGGCCATCGCCCGGTCCGGCCTCGCCTGGTACTCCGGCGACGACATGCTGAACCTGCCCCTGCTCTCCGTGGGCGCGGTCGGCTTCGTCTCGGTCGTCGGGCACCTCGTCACCCCCGACCTGCGCGCCCTTGTCGACGCGTACACCTCGGGCGACGTCGTCAAGGCCACCGAGATCCACCAGAAGCTGCTCCCGGTCTACACCGGCATGTTCCGCACCCAGGGCGTCATGACCACCAAGGCCGCCCTCGCCCTCCAGGGACTGCCCGCAGGGCCCCTGCGCTCGCCCATGGTCGAGTGTTCGCCCGAGGAGATCGCCCAGCTCAAGATCGATCTTGCCGCCGGCGGGGTACAGCTCTGACAACAGACTTGGCACCACCCGAGCTTCACCACTGACTTCACAACTGAAGAACAACAGAAGACGCAGGCCACCGGTGCCTGCACCCCACAACGACAACTGCTTCTGCACGAACGTCATGCGCGCCACGTGCCCGACCGGTACGTGGCGCGCATGTTTGAGGAGAGTCTTTTGAGTCATCCGCATCCTGAACTCGGCCCGCCCCCGCCGCTCCCCACGGGCGGCCTGCGCGTCACCCCGCTCGGCGGTCTCGGTGAGATCGGCCGGAACATGACGGTCTTCGAGTACGGCGGCCGCCTGCTGATCGTCGACTGCGGAGTGCTCTTCCCCGAGGAGGAGCAGCCCGGAATCGACCTGATCCTGCCGGACTTCACGTCCATCCGGGACCGCCTCGACGACATCGACGGCATCGTCCTCACGCACGGCCACGAGGACCACATCGGCGGCGTCCCCTTCCTGCTCCGCGAGAAGCCGGACATCCCGCTGATCGGCTCCAAGCTGACCCTCGCCCTGATCGAGGCCAAGCTCCAGGAGCACCGGATCCGCCCGTACACCCTGGAGGTGGCGGAGGGGAACCGCGAGCGCGTCGGCCCCTTCGAGTGCGAGTTCATCGCCGTCAACCACTCCATCCCGGACGCCCTGGCCGTCGCCATCCGCACGCCCGCCGGCATGGCGGTGCACACCGGCGACTTCAAGATGGACCAGCTCCCGCTGGACAACCGTCTGACCGACCTGCACGCGTTCGCCCGGCTCAGCGAGGAGGGCATCGACCTCCTCCTCACCGACTCGACGAACGCCGAGGTCCCGGGCTTCACGCCGCACGAGCGGGACATCTCCAACGTCCTGCGCCAGGTGTTCGCGAGCGCCCGCAAGCGGATCATCGTGGCGAGCTTCGCCAGCCACGTCCACCGCATCCAGCAGATCCTCGACGCGGCCCACGAGTACGGCCGCCGGGTCGCCTTCGTCGGCCGTTCGATGGTCCGCAACATGGGCATCGCACGGGACCTCGGCTACCTGAAGGTGCCGCCGGGCCTGGTGGTCGACGTCAGGACGCTCGACGACCTCCCGGACCACGAGGTGGTCCTGGTCTGCACGGGTTCCCAGGGCGAGCCGATGGCGGCCCTGTCCCGCATGGCCAACCGGGACCACCAGATCCGCATCGTCGAGGGCGACACGGTGATCCTGGCGTCCTCCCTCATCCCCGGCAACGAGAACGCGGTCTACCGCGTCATCAACGGCCTGACCCGATGGGGCGCCAACGTCGTCCACAAGGGCAACGCCAAGGTGCACGTCTCCGGCCACGCCTCGGCGGGCGAGCTGCTGTACTTCTACAACATCTGCCGCCCCAAGAACCTGATGCCGGTGCACGGCGAATGGCGCCACCTGAGGGCCAACGCCGAGCTGGGCGCTTTGACGGGCGTCCCGCACGACCGAATCGTCATCGCCGAGGACGGCGTGGTGGTCGACCTGGTCGCGGGCAAGGCCAAGATCGTCGGCAAGGTCCAGGCGGGTTACGTCTACGTCGACGGCCTCTCCGTCGGCGACGTCGGCGAGCCGGCCCTCAAGGACCGCAAGATCCTCGGTGACGAGGGCATCATCTCGGTCTTCGTGGTCGTGGACGCCTCCACGGGCAAGATCACGGGCGGCCCGCACGTCCAGGCGCGCGGCTCCGGCATCGAGGACTCGGCCTTCGCCGCGGTCCTCCCGAAGATCACGGAGATCCTGGAGAGGTCCGCCCAGGACGGAGTGGTGGAGCCCCACCAGCTCCAGCAGCTCATCCGACGCACCCTCGGCAAGTGGGTCTCGGACACGTATCGCCGCAGGCCGATGATCCTCCCGGTGGTCGTGGAGGTCTGACGGTCCGTCGGAAGCTTCACCCGAGCGGGGCGCCTCGATTTGCATCGAGGCGCCCCGCTCCAGTACGTTTACGGCTCCGCCAGCAAGGGAACCCGGCAGCCTCGTACGCCGAGGACAACCCGGAGGGGCGGGAAAACCGACTCAGAACTTCTGATAAAGTCGGAACCGCCGGAAAGGGAAACGTGAAGCGAAAGCGGAGCGGGAACCTGGAAAGCACCGAGGAAATCGGATCGAGAAAAGATCTGATAGAGTCGGAAACACCGAAGGGAAGCCCGGAGG